>DEII01000121.1:19143-87795 GCA_002352385.1 Methylococcaceae bacterium UBA2778
ATTCTCGGACAGCCTCCTAGCACCGACCCTGTTTCCCGACGGTGGAACTGCTTCGCGTTCCGCCCTACGCCCCCACCGGTTGACTTGATGACGAAAACGGTCTCGGTAGAAACTCGTCCCGGCCCACACCGGATGAGGCGCCTACAAATGCCCGCTCTCAACAAACGGCACAACCCGATAATGCAGCCCGGTCCCCTGGAAATCCTGTTTCAACCGGTCCAGAAAAGGCGTGAGTTCTTCGGACCGGATTGCAATCTGGAAACGCAGGCGCTTCTGCCGGCCGGCCACCTGTTCCGCCAGGGAGAGACCTTCATGGTCGCTGCTGTGGCTGTCGACCGGGAAGCTGACGAAATCGTGATCGCTGCCAAAGTTCAGTAGCCAGTCGACCAGGATCTCTTCCAGACTCGGCGAAACGGTGATCGTCACCTGGCATTCTTCGTATTCTTGCGCGTTCATCGGCTGGTCTCCTTTGGTTCACCAAAGCGTTGATAGAGCATGGGCAGCAGGATCAACGTCAATAGGGTAGAGGTGACCAGACCGCCGATGACGACGATGGCGAGCGGCCTTTGGATCTCGGAACCGGGGCCGGTGGCGAAGAGCAGGGGAACCAGACCGAATGCAGAGGTACCGGCGGTCATCAGGACCGGTCGCAGCCGGCGGGCCGAGCCTTCGACAACGACGCGCGCCATCTTCATTCCCATGGTGCGAAGTTGATTGAAATAACTGAGCATGACGACGCCGTTGAGCACAGCGATCCCTAGCAGCGCGATGAAGCCCACCGAGGCGGGTACCGACAGATACTCGCCTGAAATCCACAGGGCGAAGACGCCACCGATCAATGCCAAAGGGATATTGGTCAACACCAGAAGGGCCTGCCTGACCGAGCCGAAAGTCGAGAACAGCAGCAGAAAGATCAGGCCGATCGAAACCGGGACCACCACCGCCAATCGCGCGGCGGCCCGCTGTTGATTTTCGAACTGTCCGCCCCATTCGATGTAATAGCCGGTCGGCAGCTCGACCTTCTCACGCACTTCCCTTTGGGCCTGCTCCACGAAACCGACCAGGTCTCTGCCTTTCACATAGCTGCGAACGACGACGAACCGCTGGCCCTGCTCGCGCCCGATCGACACCACGCCTTCGACGCGATCGAGCCTGGCAACGGCCGACAACGGAATGCGCCGGCCATCGGGCAGTGCGATTTGCAGATCGGCAAAATCGGCGGTGTCGCCCTTGCCGCGCAGAATCAGCGGTGTTCGCTGGATCCCTTCCTGTACCACACCTAGGTTCAATCCTTCCACCTGTGAACGGAGTATTTCTTCGAGTTCGTCGCCCGTCAGCTCCATCCTCCCAAGCGCCGGACGATCGAGGGTAACCTGGAGATACTGCATACCTTCATTTTGGCGGGTGAAGACATCGCTGGCACCCGGTATGGCGCGCAAAACAGCGACAATCTCTCCGGCTTTTGCGTTCAAAATGTCGAGATCGGCACCGTAGAGTTTGACTGCCACGTCGCCGCGAACACCGGTCAGCATTTCGGAAACGCGCATTTCGATAGGCTGAGTGAATCCGTAGGCGACGCCGGGGATGTCGTTCAACACCTGACGGATGGCATCGGTCAACTCTTTCTTGCTTCCCATGCGCCACTCTTCCCTTGGTTTCAAGGCGAAAAATGCATCGGTTTCGTTCAGTCCCATCGGATCGAGACCGATCTCATCAGAGCCGACCCGCGAGATCACATCGAGCACTTCCGGCACTTCCCGCAGGACCGCTTTTTGCACCTGCATGTCCAGCACGGTGCTCTCTTCCAGGGTGATCGATGGCAGTTTTTCCAGTTGCACGACGATATCGCCTTCATCCATGCTGGGCATGAACGTGCTGCCGATTCGGGTATAAACCAGGCCGGTCAACAGCAACAGAATCAGCGCGAGAGAAATCACCACTCTGCTGCGCAGCAAGCACCAGTTCAATACCGGCAGATAGAACGTATGCAAAGTTCTCGAGAGCCAAGGCTCTTCATGCGACACCCTGCCCAACAGGAAGGAGGCCAGCACCGGGATCACGGTCAAAGACAACAAAAGCGAGCCGCTCAGCGCGAAAACGATGGTCATCGCAACCGGCGTAAAGAGCTTGCCCTCCAGACCTTGCAGGGTAAGCAGCGGCAGGAAGACGATAATGATGATCAGGGTCCCCGAGATGACCGGAGCGGCGACTTCGCGGGTGGCGCGGTAGATCAGATGCAGCCTCGGCAGGCGATTCGCTCTCGTCTGATCGGCAAGGTGGCTGATGACGTTTTCCACTACCACGACGGCGGAATCGACCAGCATACCGATGGCGATCGCCAGTCCACCGAGGCTCATCAGATTGGCGGACATATCGAACTGACGCATCATAATGAAGGTGAACAGGCCCGCCAGCGGCAGGATCAAGGCAACGGTCAGCGCGGCTCGCAGGTTGCCGAGGAACAGCGCCAGAACGATGAGCACGAGGACGACGGCCTGGCCCAATGCCGTGGTGACCGTTTTGACCGCCAGCTGAACGAGTCTGCCGCGATCATAAAAGACATCGACCTTGATCCCTTCCGGGAAGCCCGGTTCGATATCCGCCAGTTTTGCGCGGACGCCTTCGACCACCTTGCCGGCGTTGGCGCCACGCAGGCTCAGCACCAACCCTTCGACTACCTCGCCCTTTCCATTCTTGGTTACTGCGCCGTAACGCGTCAAAGCGCCGATGCGCACATCGGCGATATCGTCGACGGTGATCGGTACACTATTGCGCTTGGCGACGGCGATATTTTTGACGTCATCCAGCGTTTTGATGCGGCCTTCGGCGCGCACCAGCAGCGCCTCCTCGCCTTCGCTGATGCGGCCCGCGCCGTCGTTGCGGTTGTTCGATCGAAGTGCCTGCGCCAACTCCTGGATGCTGATGCCGCGTGCCGTCAAGCCGGCGTTGTCGGGAATCACTTCGAAACTGCGGACGAAGCCGCCGAGCGCGTTGACATCAGCGACACCGGGCACGGTGCGAAGTGCCGGACGAATCACCCAGTCCAGCAAATTGCGCCGCTCCATCAAGGTCAGGTCGCCGCCTTCGATGGTGAACATGAACATTTCACCGAGCGGCGTGGTCATCGGCGCGATGCCGCCCGTGACGCCGGGGGGCAGATCGCCCCAGATCGTATTGAGACGTTCGGCGACCTGCTGCCTCGCCCAATAGATGTCGGTGCCTTCCTCGAAGTCGAGGGTGATGTCGGTCAACGCATATTTGGTGATCGAACGCAGCATTACCAGCTTGGGAATGCCGAGCAGTTCGATCTCAACCGGTGCGGTGATGCGCGGCTCGATCTCTGTCGGGGTCATGCCGGGTGCCTTGATGATGATCTTGACCTGGGTCGGCGAGACATCCGGAAAGGCATCGATGGGAATGTTCTTGGCGGCCAGCCAGCCGCCGCCCATCAACACGGCGACCAGCAGCAGCATCAACAACCGCTGAGTCAGCGCGAACTGTATCAGCTGCCCCATCAGTCACCGCCTCCCAGTTCCAACCAATTGGCTTTCAATGCCGCCACGCCCTTGACGACCACCGGTTGGCCCGGGTTCAGCCCTTCGCTGATGGTGACCGATTGGCCTTCTCTTCCCGCGATCGTCACCCGCCGCGCCTCGAACCCACCTTCGACACGCGCAAACACATAGCTCTGTTCCCCTGCGCGCATCACAGCCGAGATCGGAAGGTCGAACATTGGCCGGCCGGCCGGCTTGAGCAGCCGCACGGTGACTTTTTGACCGGGCCGTACAGAGCTGTCGTTGCGCTCGATCACCGCTCTAACCAGTACGCTTTGATTGTCGGGATTGACGCTTTGGCCGATCAGCGTCACCTTTGCTCGGATGTTGCTTCCCTCGATCGTGACCTGATCGTTCAGGGCGATCGCCTTTACGCGCTCCTGCGGCATACTGATATCCAGCCACAGCTTATCCAGGTTGGCAAGCCGAAACAGGGGCGTCAGCGCACCGACGGGCTGCCCGGCGACAATCTTTTTTTTCAGGATGACGCCGCCGGCAGGCGCATGAATATTCAGCGTGCTGGACAGGCGCCTCGTGCGCAGCAGCTGTCGGATTTCGGTTTGGCTCATACCGGCGATGCGGAGCATCTGTTTGGCTTCGTTGACCAGTGTAGCCTGTTTCTTATACTGGCTTCTGGTCTCCTGCCAGCGGCGCTGCGATATGACGTCCTCGTTCAGCAGCATTTCATCCCGGCGCATCTTGGCGGCAGCGAGCTGCAATTCGCTGCTGTCATTGAGCAGGTCGCGCTGCAAGGTCAACAACTCCGGACTGTTGATCCGGGCCAGCACCTGACCTTTGCGCACCCATTCACCGAGTGCCGCCTCGACGCTGCTCACCAGCCCAGAATAGGGGGCACTGACGACAAATTCCTGATTCGGTGGTATGGTGATGCGCGCCGACGCCTGTACGACAGGGACCTCCTGAGTCGATTCGGGTGTGATCATCTCGATGCCGATATTTTTGATCTGCTGCTCGGAGAGGGACAGATGCGCCCCGCCCAGGGCATTCGGCAACCAGTAGATGGTGATGAAAACGATCAGGGCAAAGGGTATGCTTCTGTTCATGGCGATTCTCCAACGGCCTGGTTGTATCGGGCGATATCGCGCTGCAGCCGTATGCTGCGTTCCCGCGCATTGCGTATGGCGGCTTCGGTACGGGATTGTATCTTCAGCAGATCGATGAGTCGGATTTCACCCGCTTGAAAGCCGATCCGGCTCATCCTGAGATACTGTTCCGACAGGCTTTTTCGCTCTTCCGCGAGCGAGAGCTCGACGCGGTCCACTTCCAGTTCGTGTTTGGCTTCGTGAAGCCCCTGTCCCAGCCGGCGCAATAAAGATTGACGCTCCGCCAGCGCTTCGGTCAATGCCAGGTTGGCCTTGGCGATTTTAGGCGCAGCCACCGCGTCGCCTCCGAAGGGGATGGTGACGGCGACATTGAGACTGTCGATGGTCGGCTCGTTGCGGAAATCCTTCTCGTGTCTGCTGCCGAGGTAAATGCTGGGCTGCTTTCCCGAACCGGTACGACGAACCCAGTGCACATTGGCCTGCAGGCGTGCAATATAGGCGTTGGCGGCCGCCAGCAGTGGGTGATTGTCGGCGATCTCGGCCCGCGCACTTTGCCGTTCCTCGAACGCGGCAGGCGCCCGGTTCGATTGGGTCAGAGTGATATAGCGTCGGCGGGCGTGCATCAATTCTGCTTCCGCTCGGGCCAATGCCGACTTTTTTTCGATCCGGTCGCTCTTGGCGAGCACCAGATCGGCGCGCGGCAGATCACCCGCGTCGACCCGCCGCTCGACGGTTTCCACCAACCGGTCCGACAGGGTCAGCGCCTGATCGGCAAGATCCTGGAGGTTCTCTTTGAGCCGCAGATCCCACAATGCGTCGCGTACCAGTCCGGCGACCTGGAGCTGCAGCGCTCCGGCATAGGCTTTGGTATCTTTGTCGGCCTCTTCGGCCAGGCTTTGGCCGGCGGCACGCTGCCCCCATTTCCATAATGGCAGCTGCAGCTGGGTTTCGAAATAGTGATAGCCGCTGTCATCGAATGGCAAGTCGTTGCCATAGATCGCATAGATGTTCGGTGCTCCGGCCAGCAGAGAATCACTGCGCCGCCGCAGCGCATCGGTTTGCTCCTGCTTGGCACCGACGACCGCTGTTTGTGGATAGCGTTCCAGCGTTATCTGGACAGTATCCTTCAGAGTCAACCCACTGTCCCATACCAGCGGGTCGAAATGAGGTACGAGGGTTTGCTCCGCATAGACCGGCATTGACAAGCCCAGGCAGAGCACCGGCGCCCAGACCAGGGGCATTCGGAAGGCAATGAGTATGCTCCGCATTATTGTTTGCTCCGAAACAGGAATTAGGGAACAGGGATCAGGGATCAGGGATCGGAACGGATGAACCGGTTTTCCGATAACTGTTTCTTGATCCCCGGGTTTCAGTATTCAGGTCAATGCGGACCGAGGGGGAGCGCGGGGCGCGGAGGAGTGATAAAACGAAGTCCGATAGTGCGGGGGTGGAAGCGGGCGCTCTTCTGCCGGGGAGACTCGGGGCCCGGGTGGTTCAGACAGCCGACCCAAGGGCGCAGCGACGGGATCGAACTGTGGAACGGTCGGTCGATCCTTCAAACCCGACGCGATGCCGACAATAATGCCCGTCTGGCCATACAACTCATACCGGGCGGTCGAGCGCGCCTGACTCTCCTCGTCTGTGTCGAAGACTTCCAGCCCCGGAACATGCACCCCTTCGGGTGATCGGTCGATGCCCGAATGCGCATGCACCAGTGGCGCCACCATTTGTAGAAGCACCAGAAGGACAATCAGGCCTGTTTGCGGGAACCGAATCATAGCGCGCTACTATAGGGTAAGAGTGCGGTGAAAACAAGAGCATGCCCATTCGTCAGCGTTATCGTTTTGCATCCGCGCCCCGGTTCCTGCCGGCTCGGCACGTGCAAGCGATTGTACTGTCGTTCCGCCAGCGGTTAGAATCGTTCAAGATTCTTAACAGGATCCATACCACATGACGATGAAACCAGAACCCATCGCCCGTGCGATCGGCTTCAGCCGTATTTTCGGCCTGTCCGATGCCGTCGCCCTCGGTCTTTCGATCGGTTTGGGGCTTGGATTGACCGCGCTGGCGCTCTTCATCGACCTGCCTGTCTACCGGGAACCGTTGCTGCGCGATTCGGGCCAGTTTGATCTCAGTTCAAAAATGTTTGCCCGCATCATGTCTCAGGGTTCGATGGGGCGCGTGGTAGAATAATAAACGCCGCGGCAAATGTATTGCCGCCAAACGTTTAGCCACGGCTTCCCGATATAAAATGCAGCGCAAAGGCTCATGCTGTCTCCACTGATCGAGAAGTTGCCTGCGCCCTGCCAAGCCTTTCGCAGGCTGCTCACTAATAACAAGACATAAACGAAACCCAGATGCGTTGCCATGATTAAAAGAGCTATTCTTTTGCTGATCGGGATGGCTCTGCTCGTTGCTGCGCAAATCGCCGCCGTTTCGCCGGCCGCTCCTGCAACGACCGTCCGCGGGTCGACAATTCAATTGTCCCCGGATTCAATCAAAGCAAAAATCGCTGGGATCGAGGATAACGCCTCTTTGGATAAAGCCGACAAGAGCGCGCTGACTGCGACCTATCAAAAAGCGTTGAGCTATCTGGAGTCGGCACGCTCGAACGAAGCGGCCGCCGATGCATTCATGCAGGCGATCAAGCAGGCACCAATCGATACCGCACGCTTGGAAAAAAAGATCGTGGAAATCCGCGCAATGCCAGAGCCTGACCCGTCATTGCTTTCCAAAGAGACGCTGGCGGAACTCGACCAGCGATTGCTTAGCGAAAAAGCCAACCTTGCCGCAGTCGAAGCCAAGCTGGCTGACTTCGAACAGCAGCTGGAAGCAGAGCGTGGCCGGCCGGCAGCCGCGCGTGAAAGACTGATCGAACTCAAACGACAGCAGGATGAGCTTGCCGATGCAGTCAAGAAGCTCAAGGCTGCCGGCGATTCTTCTCCCGAGAACAACGCAAAACGCTGGGAACTGGAAGCTCGGACATTGGCGCTGCGCTCTGAAATGCGGATGCTGGACCAGGAGCTGCTCAGCCAATCGATGCGCATTGCATTGCTCACCGCCGAACGGGATAAAACCGCGGTCAGCGCCGGGCGCCTCGGTCTCCTCGTACGGCAGCTCGAGGAGGCGGTCAACCGGCGACGCGGTGCGGCGGCCGAGCAGACGCTGGCCGAAACTGCTGTGGCGCAGCGCGAATCGGCGGGCAAACATCCGCTCGTGCAAGACCTCGCAAAGAAAAATTCCGACCTGAGCGATACGCTCAAACGCCTGACCGTTCTGCTCGATGATGCCAGTGCCGGCGACGACGTGGCGAACAAGCAGGCAAAGCAGATCCAGAAAGAGTTCAGCAGCACCCGGGAAAAATTGGAGTTCGCGGGAATAACCGTGGCGCTTGGGCATATCTTGGCCGCACAGCGGCGTGCCTTGCCGGATCGGCACGAGCTCGAAAAAAAGATCAACCAGAATGAAGCAATGATCGCCAACACCAGCCTGGCGAAGATTCAAAACGAAGAAGAGAAAAAGCGGCTGAACAACATCGACGCATTCGTTGCCGAGCTCACCGCCAAACTTCCGCCCGACCCGGCAGAAACCATTCGCGACGACCTGCGCGGGCTGGTACGACAGAGAAAGGAGTTGTTGAAGCGCACGGTTGCGACGCAAAAAGCCTACGTGAGAGCCCTTGGGGAACTCGATTTTGCGCAACGGCGGCTGCTCGAGGAAGTGGCTGCCTATGACGAATTTCTATCGAAGCGGCTGTTGTGGCTGCGAAGCGCCCCGCCGCCCAATTTGGAGCGGTTGCTTGCAATACCGGATCAGCTTGCCTGGCTGCTGTCGCCGGCGCATTGGCTCGATGTCACGGAGGTCCTCGTTGCCCAAGCCAAGCGCTCGCCGCTCATCGGGCTGGCCGGCGCGCTGTTTGCCGCGCTGCTCGTGATGTCGCGGCCGATGTGCCGCAGACTCCAGGTGCTGGGACATAAAGTCGGCAACCCGGTCACCGACCGCTTCAGCTATACGCTCAAAGCCTTGGGGCTGACCCTGCTCCTGGCCATGCCCTGGCCGATGCTGCTGGCGACACTCGGCAGGCAGCTGCAATCTGCGCTGGAAGCGACTGAATTCTCTCGGCTGATCGGTGCCGGGCTGTTGTCGATTGTCCTGCCCTATCTGAATCTCCGCACCTTGAGCGTCCTCTGCGTGTCGGATGGAGTTGCCGCCGCTCATTTTCGCTGGCCCGAGCATAGCCTCAAACTGGTGCGCCACGAGATTCGGCTGATGATGATGCTTTTTCTCCCAGCCGCCTTTGTCGCTGTGGTCATTATCGAGCATGATGCGGCCGAAATGGGCGGCGGGCTTGGCCGCTTCTGCTTTCTTCTGGTGATGCTCTCCCTCGGCCTGTTCTTTTTTCGTTTGTTTCACTCCAAGACCGGCGCGCTGGTTGCCTTCAATACCCGCCACCCCGATACGCTTCTGGCGCGGATGAACAAACTGTGGCTGACGCTGGGCGTGGCTGTTCCCGTCGTGCTGGCCCTCCTTTCGATCCTCGGCTTTGTCTATACCGCAGTCATACTCACCGCCAGCCTGATCGATTCGCTGTGGCTGTTGTTCGGCCTTGTTCTGATTCAACAGCTCGGTGTGCGCTGGCTCCTGCTGACACGGGGGAAACTCGCCATGCAAGCGGCAAAGGAGCGCCGGGCAGCACAGCGTGCTCGACAGGAGGAGTCGGCAGCGGATGGCACTCCGACCGACGGGGTATCGATGGAGGAAGCCGAGCCGGAGATCGATCTTGCCAGCTTGAATCAGGAGAGCCGCAAGCTTTTGAACATCGTGGTCGTGGTGCTTGGAATCACAGGGCTGTGGATCATCTGGTCGGATGTCCTGCCGGCCCTTGGAATACTGGACACCATCGAACTGTGGCGCTATGAAACGATGGAATCGGGAGAACAGAGAACGGTCGCGGTGACCTTGGCCGATCTCTGTGTTGCCATCCTGATTGCGGTTGTTACCGTGGTGGCGGCCAAGCGCCTTCCCTCCCTGCTCGAAATCATTTTGCTGCGCCGTGTCGAAATGGATTCCGGCAGCCGCTACACGGCCACGACATTGTTCAATTATGTCATCGTGGCAATCGGCATCGTGCTGTTTTTCAAAAAGCTGGGCGGCAGCTGGTCGCAGATCCAATGGCTGGTGGCGGCTTTGGGCGTCGGCATCGGTTTCGGACTGCAGGAGATCGTTGCCAACTTCATCAGTGGGCTCATCATTCTGTTCGAGCGCCCGATTCGGGTCGGCGACGTCGTCACGATCGGCGACACCGACGGCACCGTCACCCGCATCCGCATCCGCGCCACGACGATACGCAACTGGGATCGACAAGAGCTGCTGGTCCCCAACAAGGAGTTCATTACCGGTAGGCTTCTGAACTGGTCACTGTCGGACCAGGTGACGCGGTTGTTGATCCCGGTCGGCGTCGCCTACGGCAGCGATGTCGCAAGAACCAAATCCTTGCTGGCGGACGCCGCTGAGGAGAACGAGCGGGTCCTGACCGACCCGGCACCCACGGTTACCTTCGACGGCTTTGGTGACAACGCGCTCGCACTGTCACTGCGCTGCTATGTTGAGTTGATCGATTATCGGTTGAGCACCATCACGGCACTGAACGAAGCCATCAACCAAAAATTCACCGACGCGGGCATCTGCATCGCATTTCCACAGCGGGATGTCCATCTGGATTTCCGCCAGCCGCTGGATGTCAGAATCCAGCGCAAACCTCCGGCGCCCGGTGGAAAATAAGATCTTGCGTAGGTTCTGGAATCTGGGATCAGAAGATAACTTCATCCGCTCTGATCCCTGATCCCCACTTTCCGTTCCCTGTTTCCCGTTGGCGGAACCGCTTCGCCTTCCGCCCTACATTTTTGCGGCAACAAAGGTCGCTGGCTGCGCCAGCATCCGTAGGGTGGATGCCCCGGTGGGCGATCCGCCGACTCCGGGATCAGGAAACAGGAATCAAAAAATAGCCTCGTCTGTACTGATCCCTGTTTCCCTGTTGTCTAAAACAGCGACATCTGCTGCCCGGCGATCCTCGGCGGGGTAAACAGCTCGGTGTTGAACGACGGAGTCTTGCCGAAGCCCAGCCTTTTTGTTGCCAGTCGAAATCGCTGCGCCAGAAGGTCGGCATATGCCCCTTCGCCGCGAAGGCGTTTGCCGAAAGTGGCATCGTACTCCCTGCCGCCCCGGGTATCGCGAATCCGTTCCATGAC
This sequence comes from Methylococcaceae bacterium UBA2778, assembly GCA_002352385.1. Taxonomy (GTDB): domain Bacteria; phylum Pseudomonadota; class Gammaproteobacteria; order Methylococcales; family UBA2778; genus UBA2778. The sequence continues at coordinate 30,010 of DEII01000121.1, forward strand.
GCGCTCGGCCTTGAGCGGCTGGTTGGCGGCGAGCCACTCCTTGAACAGCATCCGCGTTTCGTGGGGCAGGCGCAGCAGAACATAGTCCGCGGATTGGGCGCCGGCCACCTTTGCCTCGTCGAGAATGGTTTCCAGCTCGCTGTCGGTCAGTACCGGGATCAACGGCGCCACCATCACAGACGTGGGTATGCCCGATTCGGCCAGCCGTGCGATGGTCTGCAGCCGGCGCTGAGGCGCCGCCGCCCGCGGTTCCAGGGTGCGCGCCAGCCGGCGTGAGAGGGTGGTGATGGAAACCGCCACCTGGGCCAATCCATCCCGGGCCATAGCCGTCAGAAGGTCGAGGTCCCGTTCGATCAGGGACGATTTGGTGACGATGCTGACCGGGTGGTGCGCCTCGCTGAGTACCTCGAGCAGCGAGCGGGTCAATTCAAGCCTGCGTTCAACCGGCTGATAGGCGTCGGTATTGATGCCCAGCGCCAGCGGCTGGCAGCGGTATTTCGGCGACGCCAGCTCCTCTTTGAGTCGCTCCGGAGCATCGGGCTTGTAGAACAGACGGGTTTCGAAATCGAGTCCCGCCGACAGTCCCAGCCATGTATGCGTGGGACGGGCGAAGCAGTAGATGCAACCGTGCTCGCAACCGCGATAGGGGTTGATCGAGCGGTCGAAGGGCACGTCGGGTGACCGGTTGTAGGTGATGATCTGGCGGGCGGTGTCGACGGTAAGCGTCGTCGGAATCGCTTCGGGGAGTGTTTCCAGCGTCCCCCAGCCGTCGTCGAACGTTTCATGGCTGCGCGACTCGTAGCGCCCGCTGGGGTTGCTGACCGCAGCCCGGCCTTTTTTGCGCGTTGCGTCCACGTGATATGATAGAAAATGAGTACCTTGAAATCGCATTCTAACACGTGACTGAAACCGAACAGCCGCCTATGAAATACGTCGGAGCCCATGTCAGCGCAGCCGGGGGAGTCGAAAATGCCCCGCTGAACGCTCGGAAGATCGGCGCCAAAGCCTTTGCCCTGTTCACTAAGAATCAGCGGCAGTGGCGCGCCAAACCTTTGACTGATGAGAGCATCGCAGCGTTCGCGCACAATCTCGACGAAGCTGGTATCTCTCCGACGCAGGTGCTGCCGCATGACAGCTATCTCATTAATCTGGGACACCCGGAACAGGATGGACTGGAGAAATCGCGCGATGCCTTCGTCGATGAGATGAGGCGCTGCCGGCAGCTCGGTCTGCGGCTGCTCAACTTCCATCCAGGCAGCCATCTGAACAAAATCAGCGAGGAGGCCGCCCTGAAACGGGTCGCCGAATCGATCGATCTGGCTCTGGAGGCGACCGACGGCGTCACGGCGGTCATCGAAACGACTGCGGGGCAGGGAACCAATCTCGGCCACCGGTTCGAACACCTCGCCGCCATCATCGATCAGGTCGAGGAGAAGAGCCGGGTGGGGGTCTGCATCGATACCTGTCATATCTTCACCGCCGGCTACGACCTGCGGACATCCGAGGACTGCGAGGCCACATTCGCCGAGTTCGATCGGGTGATCGGCTTTGATTACCTGCGCGGGGTGCACCTGAACGACTCCAAACCGGATCTCGGGGCTCGGGTGGACCGCCATGAAAGTCTTGGCAAAGGGAAGCTGGGGATGGAGGTTTTTCGCTATCTGATGAACGACAGCCGCTTCGACGACATTCCCATGGTACTGGAAACGGTCGACCCCTCGATCTGGGCGGACGAGATCGAGCTGCTCTACTCACTGCAACAGCATTGAACAAGGTAGCTGCCGCACAGCCAGAGCCGGCACGGTGATTTGATATTGCTTCGGCATGATAGTATATTTCATTCATGAGTATTGCCTCATGCCGGCGTCGACAACTTAAGGACGCTCTCAATGGTTGCGCACTATCATGATTGATTCAGGTGAGAGCGAAAGTAGGAGTGATCAATAGCTGATGGCTACCATAGAACCAATCGATCATGATCAGCAGCAGCACGTCATCATCCGCACTGCAGACTTTTTTCGCCGGGCCGGGACGGTGTTCAATCGCCCGTTCCAAGTCATTCCGGTTGTATTCAATCTCACCGGCCGCGCAGCCGGAATGTACCGGGTCAGCAAAAGGCAGCGCCAGATCCGTTACAACCCATACATATTCGCCAAATATTTCGATGACAATCTGGCCGTTACGGTGCCGCACGAGGTGGCGCATTACATCACGGATATCGTATACGGGTTGAGCAACATCCGGCCGCACGGGGCCGAGTGGCAGGCGGTGATGCAGGCTTTTGGAGCCGACGCCAGTCGTACCTGTTCCTATGATCTCGAAGGCGTGCCGGTCAGAACCCACAAGCGTTACGCCTATCGATGCAGCTGCACCACGCATCAGCTGACGACCCGCCGACACAACAACGTGCGCCGCGGCAAAGCCCGTTATTACTGCCGCTACTGCGGTGAGGAACTCGCGTTATCGACCCCCGGCGAAATCCACATAAAGGCCGGTCAATTCAAGTAGAGGGGACTTGACTGAGCAACCGTAAATCTCAAAAATCACGATTGGACAGGCGGGTCGCCAGTTCGACAAAATGCCGGTCGCAATAATAACGAATCCCCTGCTGGCGACCAAAGAACGGTACTAATGAATTGACTGTCAGCAGGCCTTTATCGACGACATCCTCCAACAGCGGAATCAATGTCTTTTGGGTGAAGCGCCTGCTGTGATCGTCTTGGATCTTTAAGGCGTTCAGACACTGGACGATTTCCCCCGGGAAGGCTGGCTTATAGACCACCGAAAGCAGTTGAACGATCTGCTTCTGCAGCGCCGTGAGCGTGTGATAGGTGCGGGCCAGCTGTGTGCGTGTTTTTGGATGAGCCATGCAAAAAAGGACGCGGGCTAAAATAGCTGGTTCCAGCGACAAGCAGCGGCATTCTGCCGGGATCGGTCGAAATCGCATGAACGATTTGTCATCGGCAGGCGGAAAATATTATCATCTGGTTACAGTTATGGAACTCTGAACGCACCATTGTACCGTCACCGCGAAAACAGTCCACCAAAATGAGCGCACCGGATATCGAGGAAGTCAAAAAATACCTGCTTGGCCTGCAGGAGAGCATCTGTCAGTCATTGGAGCAAGAGGAAGCGCGTGTCCGTTTCGAAGAGGATGTCTGGGACTATGCCGGCGGCGGGGGTGGCAGAACCCGAATTATTCGTTCAGGGGAGGTCATCGAACAGGGCGGGGTGAACTTTTCGCATGTGCATGGTGATCGGCTCCCGGCTTCCGCCGCAGCGCAGCGGCCGCAATTGGCCGGCCGCCGGTTTCAGGCGGTTGGGGTCTCTTTGGTGATTCACCCTCTGAACCCCTATGTCCCCACATCCCATGCCAATGTGCGTTTTTTTATCGCTGAAAAGGACGATGAGCCGGCCATCTGGTGGTTCGGCGGCGGCTTCGACATGACGCCTTTTTATCCGTTCGAGGAGGATGTCATCCATTGGCATCGGACGGCGCGCAAAGCCTGCCTGCCATTCGGCGATATGGTCTACCCGAAATTCAAGCGTTGGTGTGACGACTATTTCTTCATCAAACACCGAAACGAGACCCGCGGGGTCGGCGGCCTTTTTTTCGACGATCTGAACGAATGGGAGTTCGAGCGCTGCTTCGATTTTTTGCGCAGCGTCGGCGACCATTATATCCCTGGATATCTGCCGATTTTACAGCGCAGAAAAAACCATTCTTATGGTCAGCGGCAACGCGACTTTCAATGTTATCGTCGCGGCCGTTATGTCGAGTTCAATCTGGTATACGACCGGGGCACTCTGTTCGGGCTGCAATCAGGCGGCAGAACCGAGTCGATACTCATGTCGCTGCCGCCTGTTGCACACTGGCGCTACAACTGGCAGCCGGAGTCCGGCAGCGCCGAAGAGGCGCTCTATCAAAACTACCTCAAACCGAAAGAGTGGCTATGACTCGGTTCTGTTCGTTTTGATTGCGGCGGTATTTCGCTCCGCCAAGCGCTGGATAACACTGTCCAGAGAGCCGGTTTTAGCCACTTCATTTTTGAATGTGGTGCGGTAATTGGTCACCAGGCTGATGCCTTCGATGATGATGTCGTAGACCTTCCAGCCGCCTTTTTTATTGATCATGCGGTAGTTCACCGCGACCGGCCGTGCACCGGGTTGCAGAATTTGCGTTTTGACGATGACCTTCCTGTCGTCCGGTTTCATGCGCAGCGGCAGGTAGCGGATCGACCACGAAGAATATTCGGTGAACGCAGCTGCGTAGGTGCGTATCAAGAGCTCCCTGAACTCTTTCCTGAACCGTTCCCTTTGATCGGGGCTCGCCCGCTTCCAGTTCTTGCCGAGGACCAGTGCAGAAACGCGGTTGAAGTCGACATGCGGGTCGATCACCTTTTCGACGAAGCGCTTGGCTTGCGCGAAGTCCCCCTTCATCTCCTTGCTTTTCAGTTCCTGCTGCAGCTTGTCCGAGGTTTCCTTGATGATTTGTTGCGGCGGCAACAGCGACTCCTCCGCTTGAACTTGTGCTGCCCCGAATGCGGCCAGACAAAGGCAGAGAAACGCGTGCAGGGCGGGTGTGCCGCTCAAGAAATGTTTTAGTTTCATCGATAGACTCCTGTAAAATGTTTCGAAGCGTTTTTTTGCTTACGACAAACCCGATGCGAATGCCGGGACGATAAATGCGCAATCTTATCAGATTCAGGCAAGGCAGTGGGGAATATCAGGTAATGCCGGACCGATACGATCAGAATGAAGCGGGATATCCGCTGAAATGCATGCGGCGAATGCGCTGCGATGCCTTCAGCCGCAGGTTGATGCGTGAATCCACTCTTTCCGTGGATGATTTGATCTATCCTGTTTTCGTCATCGAAGAGAAGGAAAAACGGGAACCGGTCGCATCCATGCCGGGCGTGGAGCGTTTGAGCCTCGATCAATTGGTTGAAGAGGCCAGTCAAATCCAGCAGTTGGGCATTCCTGCGATCGCTCTGTTTCCCGTCACGCCGGCAGAAAAGAAAACAGCGGATGCCGCCGAGGCCTGCAACCCGGAAGGACTTGTCCAGCGCTGCGTTCGGGCGGTGAAAAAAAACCGGCCGGAGATCGGCGTGATTACCGATGTGGCGCTCGATCCTTTCACATCACATGGTCAGGATGGCCTGATCGATGCGTCCGGCTATGTAATGAACGATGAGACGGTCGACGTGCTGGTCAGACAGGCGCTTTCTCACGCCGAGGCCGGTGCCGATATCGTTGCGCCGTCCGACATGATGGACGGGCGCATCGGCTGCATCCGCCAGGCTCTGGAGCGGCACGGCTTCCGCAATACCCGGATTCTGGCCTATTCGGCCAAATACGCGTCGAGTTTTTACGGTCCCTTCCGCGATGCGGTCGGCTCAGCGGCCAGCCTGGGTGGCGGGAACAAACGGAGCTACCAAATGGACCCGGCGAACTCGGACGAAGCGCTGCATGAAGTGGCGCTCGATCTCATGGAAGGGGCCGATATGGTGATGGTCAAGCCCGGCATGCCCTATCTGGATATCATTCACCGCGTCAAAGAGCGCTTCGGGGTGCCGACGTTCGCCTACCAGGTCAGCGGAGAATACGCCATGTTGAAAGCAGCCGGCGCCAACGGTTGGCTGGACGAAAAGCAAACGGTCATGGAAGCGTTGCTGGCGTTCAAACGGGCAGGGGCCGACGCGATTCTAACCTATTTCGCCAAATCAGTCGCTCATTGGCTGCAACAAGAAAAGTCGGTTTGACGAATCTGTCACTTCGCACATCAATCATCAATTTATTCGATACTGAAAGGGGGAAATAATGTCAAAACCAGAAACAGACAGCCCGAATGACACTGTCTCAAACAAACGAAAGTTCCAGGTCGAGGAGGCTGTGCTTATTTTACTGCTTATCTTCTCGCTGGCGGGTGTCGGAATTACCAGTTTTTCCGCCATCGACGGCTACTGGTATTGGATGGCCATGATCTTCGTCTTTGGGCTCTCGGCCATGCTGCTCGGCTTTACCAAGGCCAAACAGGGGGACCATCTGGTTCGCGAGCTGTGGGCGGTGCAGTCGCTCCATTGGCTCGGCGTGATAGCCGTCGTCGGCGCGGTGTTTTCACTGCTGCATGCCGGCATGCTGGAAGAAGACAGTACCGGCTTGGTCATTCTGCTGATTTTGGCATTGGCCACCTATCTCGACGGCATCCGTCTGGGCTGGCGTTTCAGCATGGTCGGGGTTTTTCTTGCCATCACCGCCGTGACTGTGGCTCATATAGACGAATTCATGTGGGTGATCATACCACTTGCCTTGGTCATTGTGGCATTCACCATTTACTGGGGAAAGCGGCGGGCAAAAAGACGCTCCGAGAATGTCTGACTACGATCGCTACGCGGTCTTCGGACACCCTATCGGGCACAGTCGATCTCCCACGATTCATCGCCATTTCGCCGAACAGACCGGTCAGGCGAATATGCGGTACACGGCGCAGGACGTGACGGCCGAAACGTTCGATCAAGCGGTCGAACGTTTTTTCGGTGAGGGCGGAAAAGGATTGAACTGCACCGTGCCGCTCAAAGAGTTGGCATGGTCCATCGCTGACCGCAGAAGCGAGCGCGCGAAGCGCTGCCGGGCCGTCAATACACTGGCAATGCAGGATGGTGCGCTGTATGGCGACAATACCGACGGCATCGGGCTGGTGCGCGATCTGACAGTAAACCAGCAGATGACCCTGACCGGAAAGAGCATTCTGATCCTGGGGGCCGGCGGAGCAAGCCGGGGCATACTCGGACCACTGCTGGAGCAACGTCCGAAACGGCTGGTGATTGCCAACCGCACCGTGGCCAAGGCGGTCGATCTGGCCGAATCGTATCGGGACATGGGCGAGGTTGCCCCCAGCAGCTTTGCCGATCTCGAAGGACAGAGCTTCGACCTGATCTTCAACGCCACCGCCGCCAGCCTCCACGGCGCCTTGCCGCCTCTGCCCGACGGCATCATCGCCGCCTCCGGCTGCTGTTACGATTTGGCTTACGGCTCTCAGCCGACCGCCTTCGTCCGCTGGGGGCAGCAGCAACACGCCGCTCGAAGCCTGGACGGTCTCGGCATGCTGGTCGAACAGGCCGCCGAGACATTCCTGCTCTGGCGCGGCGTCCGACCTGAAACCGCTCCCGTGATCGAGTATCTGCGCCGCTGAAGCCGGCGGTCTCCCGTAGGTTGCGGTTGAGGAACGAAACTCAACAAAACAGCTTCGATACGTGCCTAACCGTTGAGTTGATCTTCCACATATCGAGTTCCCGGCCGGGCGGCTCGCCGGTTGCTCCTGCCGAGATCACTCTTCCAGTGATTCGACGACGAAATCGAAATAGGTATCGGGATACGGTTCGTTCTTCAAGGTGAAGTGCCACCACTCTTTCGGAAAGTTTCGAAACCCGTTTTCTTGCATGACTTCCAGCAGCCGCAGACGGTTCAAGCGCTGGACCGTGGTGACAAACGGGCTGTCGGTGTGAGAACGACGATCGAAATAATCGAACGTCGTGCCCATATCGACCGGCTGCCATTCGGTGAAGCCGCTGTTTTGGTAAGATCGGACCAGACCGACATCCACCGTACTCCCACGGCTGTGGCTGGACCGCTCCGCAATATAACCCTGCTTGAATAATTCGGACTTGCGCACGTTCGGATAATAGGCTGTTTTCGTTTTCCGGTCCGAACGATCCGCCGCCCAGCGGACGAAATGATACACCGCGCGCTGCGGCCGATAGCAGTCATAAACGATCAAAGCCAATCCGCGGGATCGAAGAATCCGATTGATTCGCACCAGGCGCGTCGCAGTCGGTCGCGTGAGCAGGCAAATGGGCGCCTCATACCCATCGATGGGCGTGCCGACAAAATTGTCGGGGCCGGCATATCGCATATCGAGCATGATGGTCGGGTCCAATTCGGTCAGCGAAACAAAAGTCTGTCGCTCTTTCGGAATGCTACTGCAGCCGGCCAAGCCCAAGAAGACTGCTGCCAACGCCGACAGGAACAGAGCACACAATCTGAATCGCATGGTGCTACGGGGTTTTCTTCGATATCAGCTGGTCGAGGATCAGTCCGTGAATCAGCGTTCCCCCGCAGCTCCTGGTGACGAGGCTCTGCCTCGGCGCCTTACCCTGCGGCTCCGCCGCATCATCAATTGCTGAGCCGCTGCCAGGCGGGCATTGGCCTCCCGTTGGCCTCTGCTCCCGGTTTCCCGTGGCGGAGCCTCGGTGCCAGAAAAAAAAGAGGTTGCACTGCATGCAGCATAGGGGGGGGTGAGGTTTAAGCGCCGCCGGATCGAACAGCGGTCCGGTCTCAAACAACCGTCAATGCAGCGTCACATCCTTGCCGCCCGCCCCACAACATTTTTTGTATTTCTTGCCGCTGCCGCAGGGGTCGTTGCGGCCGACTTTGTCCGTGCCCACAGGGGATGTCGGCGGCGCTCCCATTTTCCGCCGGTATTCATCCAGGGCGTCGCCAAACATCTGGATGTTCTCCACCGCCAGCGGTACCAGCGTAATCAAGCGGGCGAGCATGCCCAGCTTGAACTCCTCGTCACTCATATCTTCCGGAAAGTCGGCCTTGATCGTGTCGAAATTGTCCATTGCGTCGAAATCTTCCTCCACCAGTGCCTGAATGATGCCGACGCTGTTGACCACCGGGCCCGACTCCTCGTTCAAATCCTCGGCGACGATGCCGCTCGTCCAGATATCGATGCGCAGCCTCAGCCCCTGCAAAAAACCGTAGCACCACTCCATCAATGGCTCCAGGTCCGCCTCGCTCAGCCGGCTCATGTCATAGGGGTAGTGCAGTTTCTTTTGCAGGCGCAGCATATTGTAATGATTGTAGGCATTCATAAGCGCGCCCATTAGCGTATTGGCCAGCTCGATATCGGCGAATTCGGGCATCTCGCCGTCGAAGATCTCGGGCAGCCATTGGCTGGGAGGGATGATACCGGGTGTAATGGCAACCGCATAGAGGTAGCCTTCCAGTTCATCGATGCTCATGCGCTCAGCCGGAGTCGCCGCCGCAGCGAACAGTTTTTCCAGCTCGTGCCGGTTGGATTTGGTCAACATCGTTTCTTTCTCTCGGGTTGTCGAGCCGTGTATGTCGTGCAGCATGAGCCGCGGCTGGAGCGTTGCGCCTCCGCTTTCGGTTTCTATCCGATCGGTGAGCGGTCGTCCGGATGGCTCGGCGTCTGCGACGACCGCAGACGATCATTATGACAACAATCAATCGGCCGATCAAAGACAGTCGGGGGTCAGGCAGTCCGAAAACGGGATGGATGCCTGACGATGCCTCGATTTCAACAGCGAAAACGATTTATGCTATAGTGAAGCTGCTCGAGCTTTTCCGGGTGGCCGGCGCGTCACGAGCAGTTGCCCTGGAAGAAAAAATCGCACCGAAAGGCAGGCTGCACGGCGGTTCCCGCGCCTTGTACAAATGAAAAATCCATGATGGAAATCACCTTTTCACAACGCATTGCCGCACCCGACGGTGTGCTTATCCAGATGCTCGACGGCGAGGCCGTCCTGCTCAATCTGGACACCGAATCCTATTTCGGTCTGGACGAGGTAGGCGCTCGCATGTGGACGCTGCTGACCGAATCGGACTCGATCCAAACGGCCTATGAGGCCCTGCTGAAGGAGTACGATGTTACGCCGGAGCAGCTGCGCGCTGATCTGATCGGTCTGATCGATCGCTTGGCGGAGCAAGGGTTGATCAAGCTCGATGCGACGATGGAATGAATGCCGGGCTCTGTCTGGCCGGGAAAAACGCTTTCTGTTCGCCGCCTTCATCGTGCAGTCGCTGATCATTCCGGCGCTGCGAATCTGGGGTTTTCGGCGGGTCCACGCCTTTCTGCACCGAACGGCGCCAAAGCCACACGCTCTGCCGTCGACGCAGGCAGGGGACGAGCATCCAGGCATCGAAGAGCTCAGAAACCTCGGGCACTTGGTCAACGCAGCGGCCAATAATAGCCCCATCCGCACCGCCTGCCTCACGCGCTCCCTGGCGCTCTGGTGGTTGCTGCGGTGCCGGGGGATCGCCTGCGATCTGCGCATCGGTGTCAGTAATGACTCGGGCGAGTTCTCGGCCCATGCGTGGGTGGAATACGAGGGGGCGGTGATCAATGACAGTCCCGGGTCGATTGGGCGGTTTGCGGCTTTCGATGGGGGCTTGTCCCCTTTAGAGCGGTTATGAGCGGCATCTTTGGCATCGTCAATTTCGACGGTCGTCCGGTTCAAGAGCAAGACCTGTCTCCCATGCTGGCCACTCTGAAACGCCGGGGACCGGACGGGTCTGGGATATGGATCAAAGGTCCGGTGGGGCTGGGTCATGCCTTGATGGTAACGACGCCTGAGTCTTGTGGAGATAAGCAGCCGGTTGTCGATCGAACAGGCATGTTTTCCTTGACGTTTGCTGGGCGAATAGATAACAGGACAGAGTTATCAGCCGCGCTTGAAATTAATAGCCCGCCCCTGAATGACCTTTCCGATGCGGAGTTGGTAATGGAATGCTATAAGCGGTGGGGAATCGGTTGTTTGCAGCATATCGTAGGCGATTTCGCATTGGCGCTTTGGGATGGCCGAAATCAGCAAATATTCTGCGCCCGGGATGTGCTCGGCATCAAGCCATTTTTTTATTATTTTGGCAAGGGTACTTTTCGTTTTGCTTCTGAAATTCGACCGGTGATCGAACATGCGCCGATTCAAGTGAGACCAAACGAAAAGGTCGTTGCAGAGTATCTCGCCGACACACTTCGAACAGTTGACGAGACGCTTTATGTAGATATTTATCGCTTGCCTCCAGGCTGCTATCTCATTGTCACCCGCACCGGTCTGAGGATTACCCGGTATTGGGAAGTCACTGGCCTGAAGCCCATCCGCTATCGGACAGATGACGAATACACGGAGCATTTTTTGACGCTGTTTCGAGAGGCTGTGAATGCCCGTTTACGCACTGTTGGAGGAGTTGCTTCTGAATTAAGTGGTGGTATTGACTCTTCATCAGTCGTTGCCATGATCTCGCAGCTCCAACACGAGGGAAACATTCCACGCAGTGATTTTAGCACACAATCCCTGATATTCCCTGGCCTAGAGTGTGACGAAAGCGACTACATCCGCGCCGTTATCGACCGCTGCGGTATAAAGAAACATCGGGCTTGGAGGCCGACACCTTATGACTATGAATGGCATCGAAACCAGGTGAAACGGTATTGGGATATTCCTGACTATCCAAATGGGGCGATGGCTCATCAGTTTCGCGAGATTCTTGGCAAAGAGGGCGTCAATGTTGTGCTGACAGGGCTAGGCGGCGATGAATGGTTTGCCGGAAGTCGATACGATTACGCAGACCTCATTCGACAAGGCCGACTCCTGTCGCTTTTCTCCAAGCTGCGGGCCGAGAAGGACTCTTTGGGCTCTGGGACGCGCGATGTTCTGCGATATGGTATACGCCCATTGATCCCGGAGCGATTTATCGCGTTGCTTCGGTCACTCAAGGCAAATTCATACGAATCGCATTATCCATGGATTTCGAGAACGCTGTTTGATCAAAGCGCATTGAGCGAACGTTTACGGCAACCACCGAACTGGCGGATGCTTCCAACGTACGCACAGACAGAGATGTTTAGCCGCGTAACGAGCATAATCCAAGTACATGCCATCGAAATGGAGGAACGTTCTGCAGCAGAGCTGGGGCTTGAATTGAGGCATCCGTTTCAGGATCGCCGCATAGCAGAGTTTGGACTTGCCCTACCTGAAGAGCAGAGAAGGCGTAATGGCATAGGAAAATATGTGATTAGAAAGGCCATGCAGCCTTTGCTTCCACGCCTGGTTCTTTCTCGAACTTCCAAGGCCGAATTTTCGGCAGTGTTTATGGAGGCTATTGAAGCACAAGGGAGTCGCGCCTTTGAGAATATGGCCATCGCTGAAGCGGGCTGGATAAACCGCGACGAAGCCATCAGGATGTATAAGAGGGTGAAAACCGAATATGCTTCTGGCGACCGCGATTGTTGCCAGTACCTCTGGCCTTTATGGCGTATTTATGGTATGAATATTTGGTATCAGGAAGTGCTTTTAGACTCTCGAGTCTAAAACTGATGAAGGATGCCAATGATTTAAATACAGTTTTTTGTATAGGAGTGCCGTTACGTTGGAATGAACATTCTTCAATCGGCACGATTAGGATGCATTTAGGCGTAGCCCGCATTCCGTGCTTACTCTATAAATCGATGCGCTAGCATGCTTTTTAGTACAGGAATAAACAATGACTTGTGCGCTCAACGTGTTCAATTTTCGTCTTAGAAAAAGCAATCGATAAGTTCGAGCGCGGAAGCCCCTCCCCCCGGATGCACGTCAATTCTAAATCCACAAGAGGAGTCTCAAAATGCAAAATTCAAATGAACACCCAGAAAAGCGACATATGGAGATTGAGCCTCGAAAGAAGCGGAAGTACCGGGGGCCTCTCATACAGAAATATGGTAATATTTCTGAACTGACCCAGATGCCGGGCGGCAGTGGAGTGCCAGAAGGCGCCAGTGGGAAAAACCATCCCCTGTAATATACATTGGTACAAGACGTCAATGGCCGCTTCCAGAAATATGCCCCTAGGATAAATTGCTCGTTCCCGGTAGTTTGGTGGGGACGGGCATAGTCCGCGTTCCGCGCTTCTCAATAAATCGATAACTTCGTGCTCCTCCTGAATGACGACATCGAGCACAAATACACAAACGGTGGAGTCATTTTTCTCCAGGGAAAAACTGATCAGTCGGGTAAAGCGCGGATGGCTGGTTGTGCCCTATGGGATTCACTTTGGAAAGGTCTAACTCAGAGGTTTTGAACCAATCGAATTGAGAGAGCGGCCATTGACATTCTATCGGTTATGTGACTTTTTAATCGAGAGCAACGTCATACTCTCCGGCCTTTTGGCCGCAGGCAAGGCGGATACACGACAAACCTTCCGGTTGCGCCCGGTGCGACCGTCATTTCTAGTCATTGATAACTGGTTACGCCATCAGAAGCTTCCTGATGGCACTGAATGGCTGTCGGTTGCTCGCTTGAAGGGCGAATATCTCCTGCGCTTTACCAACTTGGCCGACTTCACGGTCTCGGCAGATGGTTGGCAGATTAACTGCTACCCCCACGGGAACATCGTCAACGAGACCGCTAGCCACCTGTTGCTGGACCAGGTGATTCCGGCAGTGTTAGCCCATCAAGGCGAATTGGTTCTGCATGCCTCCGGCGTGGTCAGCGATTACGGCGCCATCGCCTTCTTGGGCGAGTCAGGATCTGGAAAGTCGACCCTGTGCGCCGGCTTCAATCGGGCCGGGTTTCCGCAATTGAGCGATGACTTTCTTCTCCTGCGCGCGAGCAAGGATGGCTTCGTGGCTGTCCCTAGTTATCCGGGGCTGCGTCTGTGGCCAGACAGCAGAACCGCTCTGAAATGGGAAGCGGCCGATACGACGCCCGTTGCCCATTACACGACCAAGGAGCGCTTGGATACCTCCTCCCACGGTCTTCCATTCTGCTCGGTCCCCGTGCCAATCACGACACTGTTTGTACTCACTTCTCCTGACGAAACGATGAAAACAGACCAAGTGAGTATAGAACCGCTCACACACCAAGACGCCTTTATGGCATTGCTGAAATACTCTTTTCGTCTGGATATTAGTGATCGGGAACGCAATAAGAAAGCATTTCGGGACATTGCCGAGACTGTATCCAAACTGAAGCTCTTTCGGTTATCGTATCCCCGCAAAATGGCAATGTTACCGCAAGTGCGAACGGCGATTTTGGAGCACCTTGCAACTGAGGAGAGAGCGATGGAAAAATAGAGGGGGATCAGCGATACTTTTTGATGTCACGCGGTCTGAGGTCTTCCTTCCACATCCCCAAGCTCCTTCGCCAATCCTGCTACGTTGCCTTGTCCTGTCCCCCGTGTCTCCGGCGGTATATCCCGCTCACCGTCCTCGAACAAGGCTTTCACCCGTCACGCACCCCACTCCCAAAACCCTTGCCTCCCCGTCGCCGGCACCGGCTCCACCAGCCGGGCAGCACAGACCACGACGCCGCGCGGCAGGGTATCGAAGCTGCAGCCGGCGCGCGCCAGGGCCTCTTCGATCTTCGGTCTGCCCCGGTAGCGTTTGATATCCCTGCTGGTCTTGGCGGCGTGGATCGCCAGCGGTCCGCGGTAGTGGGTGGACCATGAGCGAGTCTCGAACCGTTTGGCGCCGATGGCGACCAGGGTGGCCCATGGCTGCCAGAGTGTGATTGCTTTCATCGGAAGAGCTGAAAAAAGGGATGGTTTGGACCAAGCGAAAGAGATTTCTCTTTTCGTTGGGAGCTCGAGCACTCTAGCGGATAGAATGGCCTCGGTCAATGCGGCAGCGGGCGATCCGACAACGGTTGGGCTCTCTACCGCTTTCCGCAGCTTTTCTATTGATAATCGAATCTTTATGTTCGATTATGAGGCCGTGAACGGTGCGGAATTCATCAGGAGGGTCAAGCTCATTGGCAACCGCAACCGCAACCGCAACGGCGTCGATGTCTGTCTTGTCGGCTGTCATGGAAAAGGCAGCTGTGCAGTGACGGATGATAATGTCCGAGAGTTCGAAGAGCGGAGCGAGGGTTGCATTCGAGGAATCTTTGATCAATGTATGGGTTTGATTTACACTGCAACTACTGCAGGAGGCGTGGTCTGTCCTCGTTTTCATGTGTTCCTTTTTTGGTCCTATGTTATGGCTGTTTTGTTCGGTTCGATTGGCTGTCGCTGCTGCATGTGTCAGTTGATTGATAGGCGGTCGATTGAGCGGGCAAAGAACTCTTCGGAAATAGTGCCAAGAAAATACACCGTATCATGGCGGAACCGCTTCGCGTTCGGCCCGACGCCCAGGCCTGCTAACTTAATGGCATTGAGGTGAGCGGGCAAAGGCGTGCCGGTTCCCCCGGTCTATCTCTCTTTTTCTGGCGCCGAGGCGCTGCCTCGATGCTTTCGTCTTGGCGGTTCCGCCGCCGAAATCGGGGAGCAAAGACCAACAAGCGGTCAATGCCGACAGGGCAGCGGCTCCAGACGTGGTGATGCGGCGGAGCTGCTGCGGCTAAGTGCCGAAAAGGAACTCAGCCATTTTGATCCCCTCATCCCAGCCTTCTCCCGGACGGAGAAGGAGCGCTCCATCCTGATTCGACAGCATTGATTTGGAGGGTGGGCGCGCGCGGGAGCTGCGGACTCTGGAATCGGGAAAAAGGAATCACGGATCAGATAGGGATGAGTCAATTTTTTTCATTCCCACTGTCTGATCCCTGATTCCCGATCCCTGTTTCCTGGTACTGGATCACATGAAACTGTTGCACAACAAAACGCTCGCTGCTCGGCAGCTGCAATTCCAAAAAGCACAATGACACGAACCAAACGATCCAGCAACCTGAAACTGTGTCGGGTGGCCATCGATACCTATCGCGAAAACGTCGCCTATATGCACCGCGAATGCCCGATCTACCGGGCTGAGGGGTTTCAGGCCTTGTCGAAGATCGAGGTGAGCGCCGATGGCCGCCGCATCCAGGCTCTTTTGAACGTCGTCGACGACGATGGAATCGTCGGTACCGATGGTCTGGGGCTGTCGGAGCAGGCGTTCGATCAACTGGGGCTGGAGGCCGGCGGACTGGTTCAGGTCGCCCAGGCCGAACCGCCGGGCTCGATGGATGCGGTCCGCAGCAAAATCGCCGGTGAGCGGCTCACGCAGGAAGATTTCCGGGCGATCGCGAAGGATATCGCCGCGCACCGCTACTCCAAAATGGAGATGGCGGCATTTCTGGTTGCCGCGGGCCAGGCCGGTCTGGACCGCGATGAAGTGCTCTATCTCACCCGCGCCATGACCGAGACCGGCGAACGGCTGAATTGGCACGAACCGCTGGTGGCCGACAAGCATTGCATTGGCGGCATTCCGGGCAATCGCACATCCATGCTGGTGGTGCCCATCGTTGCTGCCCACGGCATGTTGATCCCCAAGACCTCCAGCCGGGCCATCACTTCGCCGGCCGGAACCGCGGATACGATGGAGATGCTCGCCACGGTCGATCTGCCGATCGAGCGGCTGCATGAGATCGTCCGCATGCATCGCGGCTGCGTCGCCTGGGGCGGCAACGCCAATCTTGCACCGGTCGACGATATTCTCATTTCGGTGGAACGGCCGTTGGGCATCGACTCTCCAAGCCAGATGGTGGCTTCCATTCTCTCCAAGAAACTGGCGGCCGGTTCGACCCATCTGCTCATCGACATTCCGGTCGGCCCCAGCGCCAAGGTGCGTCACATGCGCTCCGCTATGCAGCTGCGCAAACTGTTCGAGTTTGTCGGCGACCGGCTGGGACTGCACACCGAGGTGATGATCACCGATGGTCGACAGCCCATCGGCCGCGGCATCGGGCCGGTACTGGAGGCGCGCGATGTGATGCAGGTTCTCAAAAACGATCCCGAGGCACCGTTCGATCTGCGGCAGAAAGCGCTGCGCCTGGCCGGCCGTGTGATCGAATTCGATCCGGACGTGCGCGGCGGTCAGGGCTATGCCATCGCCCGCGACATTCTCGAGTCCGGACGTGCACTGGCGAAAATGGATGCGATCGTCAAAGCGCAGGGCGCCAGTCAGGCACAGCATGCGACCGGCCGCTTCACCTACGATGTCAATGCCGAGCGCAGCGGCGTCGTCAGCCGCATCGACAATTATTTTCTGGCGCGGGTGGCGCGGACGGCGGGTGCGCCGATGGATCACGGCGCAGGCGTCACCCTGCTGAAAAAAATAGGCGACAGCGCCAAGAAAGACGAATGCCTCTATCGGGTCTATGCGGAATTCCCGGCCGACTTCGATTTCGCCAAGAATCTCAACAGGCAGCACGGCAGCGGGTATACGATCGGCGAGGAGAGCGACATACTCGAACCTTATGTCGAATTTTGAAGTATCGGGCAGAGATGCTTATTCGCCTTCGAAGAGTCCTGCCGGCAGAGACGGATACCAATGATCGTTGACGATTTCGCCGCAGCCGCTCTCGCCGGTTCATCAGGGAAATCTCTGCGGAAACGGCGGATATCGGGCCCTCTCCATAGGCCGCAGGCGCTCTGATCGAAACAGGTCCCAACCATGCAGATACTCGGCTTTCCTGATTACGATGCGCAGGCACAGCGGCTGGCGAACGAATTGAATGCGCCGTATTCCGCAATCGATCTGCACCGGTTTCCCGATGGGGAAAGCCTCGTCCGTCTGCCGCTGCCGCTTGCTGAACCGGTGATCATCTGCCGCAGTTTGAACCTGCCGAACAGCAAACTGGTCGAACTCATGCTCGCAGCGGCAACCGCCCGCAGCCATGCGGTGCAGCGCTTGATTCTGGTTGCGCCCTATCTCTGCTACCAGCGTCAGGACACTGCGTTCCGGGCCGGCGAAGCGGTGAGTCAGCAGATCGTCGGCACTTTTCTGGCCCGTTATTTCGATGAACTGATTACCGTCGATCCGCACCTGCATCGCGTCGATTCGATCGAGGAAGCGGTACCCTGCCGCCGTGCGGTCAGCTGCACTGCGGCACCTTTGATGACCACCTTTTTGCGACGCCAATCGAACAACCCTTTGCTTGTGGGCCCTGACAGCGAGTCGGAACAGTGGGTCGCTTCCATTGCCCGCACGGGAGAGCTGGATTATGTTGTCGCGTCCAAATCTCGCCGGGGAGACCGGAGCGTGGAGGTTCAGCTCCCTGCGTTTGAATACACAGGGCGGGAAGTCGTTATTATCGATGACGTCGTGAGCAGCGGCTGCACGCTGGCGACCGCCGCCCGGCATCTGCGCCGTGCCGGTGTGCGCTCCGTCGACTGCCTGGTCACCCACTGCCTTTTGACCGCCCGAGCGGAAACAGCCTTGCACGAGGCAGGGATCGAGCGGATTTGGAGCACCGACAGCATCGAGCATGCGTCCAATGTGATCGAATTGGCGCCTGTGCTGGCCGCGGCGGTAGTACAATAACCGAGCGACTGTCATCGGCCTGCGACGGGGAGAGCGGCTTTCCGGCCGCCGTTTTTTCCATCAGCAGGATTTGATATAGTGTCGTGGTCCGCAAAAGAACGGTTTCCATCACCGGGCAGAGTGCGGAAGCCACCCTATTTTTAGGCTGTTCGCCCATATCCCGGCCGCTTCATCGGCTGGCGTTTGGAAACAAGAACAGGTGTCAGACAGAGGAGAAGCATCATGCCAAAAACAGCGGTTCCGTTCATGCTGGTAGCAGCCTTGACTATTTTAGCGGGCGTCCGGCCAGCCATGGCCCAGGATGATCAAGAGAGCGGTTGTTTCGAATTGGCAAACCGAACCTACAAGCTGCTGAATGCCGCCCTGGCAAGTGAGCGCCTGGCCCATTTCAAAAAGCCCGATCACCGGTACTCGCAGGAGAATGTGCACAAATTCGGAGCCGAAGATTTTGCTGGCGACCCGAAAGTCTCGTTCGCCGAAGCCCAGGCTGAGCTGGATGCGGCTTTGGAACTGCTCGAGCAGGCCAAGGGAAAACAGTGTCTGAACAGAGAGCTGCTCAGTGCGGCTCAGGACAATCTCTCCGATGCAAAAAAGATCGACGCCTTCTTGCAGGAAAGAGTTGCCGAGCTGGGCGGGCCTCCGGTCGACATGACCGCCGAAACCTATACCGCCTTTCTAGCGAAAGCCGTCGATTTGAAGAAAGAGGCGCTGCTGCGTCTGATCGAGTCGAACTTTGGCAGGCAGTGAAGCGGCGCGCAGACTCGCCAGTCGAGTACGCACCGACATGGCCAAGCGATAAGTTCGTGGTGGCTTGAGTGCATCTGGAAAAATTGCCGGCCGTGACCGAAATCGTCCCCATCCCCGGCTTCTCCCATCCGGTCAGCTCCATTGTCCATCTCGTCGGCGCCGGCGTCTTTTTCGCGCTCACCTTTGTTTTGCTCTCTCGTGCACGCGGTGACATCGGGCGATTGGTTACGCTCGGCATCTTCTCGTTCGCCTGCGTCTCCATGTTGTCGATCAGCGGTGTCTATCATCTTCTATCACCCTATGGCATTCCGCATTTGGTCTTTCAGAGAATCGACCATGCCGCCATCTTCGTGGCCATCGCCGGAACCTTTACACCGCTCGAATGGATTCTCTTCCCCGGTGTGCGGCGGTGGGTGATGATCATTCTGGTCTGGGTGCTGGCCATCACGGGAATAACCCTCAAAGTGGTGTTTTTTGAGAGTCTCCCGGAATGGGCGGGCCTGGGCATGTACCTGGGGCTCGGTTGGATCGGTGTGATATCGGGCATCGGCGTTTGGCGGAAATACGGCGCCCCCTTGCTCAAGCCGCTGATTTTTGGCGGGCTCGCCTACACTGCCGGCGCGGTATTGGACCTGATCCGCCAGCCGGTGATCATTGCCGGGGTGATCGGCCCGCATGAATTGCTTCATTTTGCAGTGCTGGCCGGAATGGGCTTTCATTGGCGGCTTCTGTATAAAGCATTAGAGCACGAGCCTGGCAGCTCCCGTACGGCGGGCGCTACCGGAAAATGAGAGCGTTCAAATGCTCCTGCAGAGCAATGGAGGAGAAAAATCGAATGACAAAGTCGACGCTTGCAAAGGTGGATTTGTGCCGCGTGCGACTGACTGTTCTACCGAAGGTTTCCAGGGATTCGCCGATCTTGCAAAGAGACGACTCTCACTCATTGCAAAAGCACGCGCTGCAGCAGCCAACTCCAGACGGCCTCAAATCGCTCCACTAAAACCTTTGCCAGCGGCGTATAAAAAAACCAAGCAAGAATGATGCCGCAGACAAAGACTGCGCCGACCAGTTCGTCCGACAGCCAGTGCGCACCCGCCACCAAACGAGGAATCACATACATCACGGCCAGTACAACAGACGCCCAGCCATACCCTCGCTTCAGGTAACAAAGGCTAAAGCCGGCGATGATAAAACCGACCACGCCATGGTCGCCTGGAAAGGTGTCATCGGAATAGTCCTTGGTCTTGAACCCGCTCACCCATTCACTGAGATGAAACGCGTCCCGAAACTCCAATGTAGCGCTGTAGCGATCGATCGGCAGCAGATTGCCGATCCGTGTTCCTATGAATGCGGCGATGGCAGCGACGCTGATGACGGCAAGGTGCCAGGCCCAGCGTTCCCTTCCGGCATGCAGCCCGGAGATAATGAAAACCGAGAGCAGGACGAGCCCGAAAAGGTAATCGAACCACTCGTGATTCATCACCGCCCAGAACAGGCGCCAAGCATCGCCGCCCTTCTTCAGGCTTTGATCAGAAAAACGAAACCACCCCTCGTCGAGCGACAACCAGAGACCGCGGGTCGGCTCGAACAGCCAACTCAAGAGCAGCAGCAGAAGTGCTGCGTGAACGATAAGCAGACGCTTAGGGGACCATTGATATGTGTCGTTCATAGATAGGGGTTAGATGGTTGGAGAATCATGCGGTATTCGAGCCCTTCCGGTTTCGGTCGACGGCTGCGGACATTGTTGGTCAGCGCGGCTCGAGGCGATAGTTCTTCGCCAGAAAACAGTAGATCCTGCGCATCGAATCATCCCCTATGGCCAAAAGGGGGTAGGTGAACGTCGCTGCCAGGGTGACTTCATCGAAATACCGGCCGAGCAATTTCTTTGCCGGCGGCGACAGCTGCGGCTGTGTCGAGACATACAAGGCGTCCATGCCATTCAAGGTCTGCGGCAGTTCCCACATGCTGAGCTGTTTGGCGAAGCTGCCGACGATATCGTGCGCATAGGCCCTTTGGTGCGTCGGAGAGTACAAAGTAATGTAGGCGGCAGTCTTATGCGAGTCGGTGAAGATGAAGACCTTGTCCTTGCCGCCCAGCTTCTTCTGCAAATCGACGATCTGATGGGTGAATCCCTTCCAGCCGCTCCAGTTGTTCACCTGAACGATCTGAAAACCCGGAACGATGAACAGAATATAGAAAGTAGCGACCAGTCCGACGGACAGCCAGGCGCCTCGGGAAAACCATTTCGTCCGAAACGGATTCGAATTCTGGATCAACAGAGCGATGGCGACGATGGCGCCGAGGTAGCCGGGCAGCAGCCAGTGAAATTTGACCTTGGACGTGAGGCTGATCAGGGTAAACCCGATGATCAAAAAGACACCGCTCAAAAAGTGGAGCCGGGCCGGCCGCTGAGTGCGCCACCCGGAGCTCATGGTGATGCAGCTTTTGACGAACAGGACGAAAACCAACGGGGTCAACATCGCCAGCTGCGTTGCAATGAGCTGCAGGAAATAGCCGATATGAATGGTGCGCCCGCCGGTGGCCTCTTTCGCCCGTTGGCTGAACTGCATCAGGAATGAGACCCAATCGTGCTGCCAGTTCCAGACGACAACCGGCGTGAACACCACGACTGCGACGTCCATTGCCAAATAGGGATAGGGCGTCAAAAGGGATTTTCGCAACTTTTTGTCGATCAGCAGCGCAATCAAAATTCCGGGCAGGATCGCGACTGCCGTGTACTTGGAGAGCAGGCCGAAGCCCAGCGCGATGCCGGCAAAAATAAAATTCCGCGGCCTGGCCGTGATCCGGAATTCCTGAATGAAATACAACACCAGCAGCCAGAAAAACAGAAGCGCCGGGTCCGGCTGCTGGATGACAGCGAATATATTGGCGAACAGCGTCAGGTTGAACAGCACAACGGCAAGAAAGGCGGTGTTCTTCGCTTCTGAATCGGAATGGTCAGCGAGCGCCCGCCGCGCCGTTTGATAGAGGAGAATGTTGGTCAGCAACGACCAGATGACAGCCATGAACTTGATGCCGTAGCCGTTGTCTCCGAACAGCGTGGTCCCCAGAAGGATAGAATAGCCCACGAGCGGCGGGTGATCGACGTAGGATAATGCAGGATGTTGCGAATAGAGCCAATAATAGGCTTCCTGAGCCGTCACCGGCGCGAAGCCGATATAAATGAGTCTGAACAGGGTCAGACCGATGATCAGCATCCATGCCTTGTCTATCCTCTCTAAATCGAAACTGCCAATCCGAAGTGTTGTCATTGGTATCGAAAACTCCCGAACCGGCTGGACCGGTCACTTAATATTCAAACAGAATATACCATCGATGCATCTATCCGCTCCCCCTATCACCAATCAGCCCTCGTCAGTGGGAAAAGGCTGCGAGCGGTCAGTGGTTCCACAGTTTTCTCTCCCTCCGGGAGAGGGTGAGGGGATCTGAACAATTACCCACCGATCCGTCGCGCCGCCGGAGCAACGGCAGAAACTCACAGCTTATAGACAACAACCCCTATAATCACGAAAGCAACGGTCGCCCACCCAAGCCGGTCGATGTATTTGTGCAACGTCTTTTCCAGGGGTTCCCCGCCCCAGGCCAGAAGCAGCGCCACCAGGAAAAACCGCCCGCCTCTGCCGATGAAGGAAGCCGCAACGAACGGCAGAAACGCCATCGAGAGCGCGCCGGCCGCAATGGTAAAGACCTTGTAGGGAATCGGTGAGAACCCGGCAAGAAAAACCGCCCAGAATCCCCATTTTTCGAACCACTCCTGAGCCATGTTGTATTTCTCCCAATAACCGAGTTGGTGAATCCACGGCTCGATCAGATCAAAGGCAAACGCTCCGATCAGATAGCCCAGCATGCCGCCCAGCACCGAAGCCACCGTTGTCAACAAGGCATACCACAGTGCCCGCTTCGGCCGCGCCAGGGCCATCGGCGCCAGCATCACATCCGGCGGTATCGGAAAAAATGAGGATTCGGCAAAGCTCAAGGCGGAAAGATACCAAACGGCATGCTTGTGCCGGGCCCACGCCAGCACCTTTTTATAGAGAAACGAAAACATTCGATGGTCCCTGGGGAAGAAATGTACGAAAGGATAGGGAATTCAACGAAACTTGGCAATCTATTTATTCGAAACCACGCCCGTGGAGGAAGCTGTTTCGCGACGGTATGCCCTCGACCCTAGGAGGCTGTCCGAGAATAGCGATCGGTAGCGAGGGTGAGACTGATTGAGTCAGATTATTGATGGAAACCATCCTTGGTTTCCACCCCTTCGGGGTCGCTAACGCGGCCCAAATTGGCTCCCGGCCAATTTGTCGATCATTTGAGGCGAATAGTGGGCCTATTTTAAAAAAAGATCGGGAAATCTGGCCAATTCAGGTTCGGCCGCAGTCGATCAGTCTGTTCTCGGACAGCCTCCTAGGAGATCGTCGATCTTTTTCAGCCCCAGCCCCAGCAGTGCCGGGGCGTTGGGATTGTCCATGCGCAGCAGACGCCACGCCGCATGCTCCTTGTGGAGACGGCGGAACCGGGCGTTTAGTTCGTGGAAACTCATTGTTTATGTTGGTTCCATTGATGGTTCACAGTCCGGCCATAACATATCATGTGCATTATGGAACATTTCTGCACAATATAAGGTATCAAAAAATTCCGGGCCGTATTCGCAGCCACCATCAGGAAATCCGGAAAAAACGCAGGCAGGATAATCTCCCGCTCGCGGCTTATGATGGCTTCCTATCCTGCAGCGCGCGCCGAATGCGCTCCCGTGCCTGCTCGGGCAATCGTTCGCGGGGTGAAAAACACTCCGGATCACCATGCCGCACGCGCTTGAACGCCCGCTCGAGAAAGCGCAGATGACCGACATAGCGCCTGCACAGTCGACAGAACAGAAGATGCAGCCGCATCCCCCAACGCTGACGGCAGGTGAGCGGTGCATCCAGCGTTTGTGAAGCCAGATGCGCAACATCTTTACAGGACAACATGTCGATCAGCCCCCTTCTTTACCGAACCAGTGGGCGTCCAAACAGTTGCGCAGCCGAAGACGCATCCGAGACAACATCACCCACAGATTATTAATCGTCGAAATATTCAGAACCTCACAGATTTCATCGCTTGACAAGCCGTCGATCTCACGCAGCGCGAACAGCCGGCTCAGACGGGGCGGCAAACCCTCGACGCAATCAGCCAGAACTCGCCAGAATTGATCCTGCTCCAGCGACTCGTCGGGCCTGGACCAGTGGCCCACATCCATCCGCCAACGGCCACGATCGTCGAAAACGGAATCGGCCGCGTGACTGATCATTGCGTCGTCGACATCCTGCACGGTTTCGCGGCTCGATTTACGAAAATAGTCGACGATTTTGTGCTTGAGGATGCCGGTCAACCAGGTTTTTTCCGAAGCATTGCCGGCGAACCGATCCCGTGCTTTCAATCCGGCGAGCAGGGTCTCCTGCACCAGATCCTCGGCCAGCGGCTCATCGTGAACCCGCGCCATCGCAAAGCGGTAAAGAGCATCTCCATATTGGTCCAGCCATTCGGCAGGATTCGATCGGTTTGAGGTCATGGGGTAACCCGGCAATTAACGTTCCAGACCGGCCATGCTAAAGCAGGCCGCGGCGGCAGGCAAACCGCGTTCCGTTATTCCGGCAATTTTCATTCTGGATAATCGCGCAGAAAAAATGACTGCGTCCGCCTTTTCGCGCCGTTTTTTGGCGCATTCGTAGCAAATGCAGCGAGCACCAACGCGTCGTACTTGTTTACTTCCTCGCTCACCAATCAGCACCTGTCAACGGAAAAGGCAGCGACCACCCCGTGGTTCCAGCCTTCTTCCACTGACAGGTGCTGATTGGTGACAAGGGGGGAAACGAATGGATACGCTGCAATTGAAATTCATCCCCATCATTAATCCTTCATGTATTTGATCTAGATCAAATCGTTTTTCCTTTTTAAGGTTAAAATTGCAACTATCTCTATAGAAGCGAATCCTTAGCCGTCCTATGAAACGAGGCAAGCGGCCCAGGAGGCTGTCCGAAAAGAGGGCGCTTGAATTCTATAATACACTCTATTGTGGAATGGAATTTAAACAAACACATTATACGGTATGAAAGAGGGTTTGGCTTCGCGTTCTCGAACAGACTCCTAGCGCAAGCATTTCAAAGAGCTTTATTGAAGTTTCACCGTCTTATAGGGGTCGGCCGGGCACGCAGGGGCATTTTTCAATCGGTTTGCGCATGCCAACGCAACCCCCGCAAAAAATCTGCGAACGCCAGCTACCACGTTCGGGATTTCCGAAAACGGCGAAACGTCAGGAGCTTTTTTCAAAAACATAATTCATGTGTCGAGGTGTAAGACTGTTGTGCTGATTCGTTCGGCTTCAACCGATACTTTTTAGAGTTTCCAACGGAGGATTAAACAATGCCAACATCATTGAATTATCCAGGCGTCTATGTCGAGGAAATTCCCAGTGGTGTCCGTACGATCACCGGGGTTGCCACTTCCATCGCTGCTGTCGTCGGTAGAGCGAAACGCGGGCCAATCGATAAGGCCACGGTCATAAACAGTTATGCCGACTATGAACGCCTTTTTGGTGGGCTCGATCTCACTAGCAAGATGAGCTTTGCCGTCCGGGATTTTTATCTAAATGGTGGTCAGCAGACGGTAATCGTGCGAATTTACCATGCGGACCCTCCTGCGGAACCGGGTGGAGACGCTCCTCCATCGTTGGCAAGCCTGACTGCCGGAAATGTCGAACTCGAGGCAGCCAGTCCAGGCGCTTGGGGCAACAGGCTTCGTGTCATTGTCGATCATGACGACGCAGCGACCGCGGACGTCGCTGAGCGCCAGGAGGTGGAAGTCGGAGACCTTTTCAATCTCACCGTAGAAGAAAACGTCGAAACAGGACGGCGAGAGCGTTTCCTGAACGTGACAGTCATAGCAGGACCGCGCCAGCTGGATAAAGTCCTCGAAAATGAGTCCGAATTGGCTCGCCTGGCTGAAGGCGCCGACTTGCCGGAAACGAGACCGTCGGATAGTACCTATACGGTGACAGAAGCCAATCGGGCCTCCGATGGTCAGCCGCTCGCCGTTAACGATTATATCGGAGACAGAGTTCGAAAAAGAGGCCTTTACGCACTAGAGCAAATTGACCTGTTCAATCTTCTTTGTTTGCCCTCGGAAGGGGAAACATCGGATTATCCCGCCGGTTTGCTTGCATCTGCGGCCAGCTATTGCGAAGACCGCCGCGCAATGCTTCTCGTGGACTCACCCAGCAGTTGGAGCAATAAGGATAGAGCGAGGAGTGGCATGGCTACGGGTGTAGGAACCAATAGCAAGAATGCCGCGATATTTTTCCCCCGCCTGAAGCAGCCCAATCCGCTTCGCGACAATCAAATCGAGGAATTCGTGCCGTGCGGCGCCGTGGCGGGCGTGTTTGCACGCACCGATGCGCAGCGCGGGGTGTGGAAGGCGCCCGCGGGTATCGAAGCAACCTTGAAAGGTGTTCCGGAACTCAGCGTTAACCTGACAGATCCGGAAAACGGGGAACTCAATCCACTAGGCCTGAACTGTTTGCGCACATTTCCCGTCATTGGCCGGGTCGTATGGGGCGCGAGAACACTGAAGGGGGCAGATGTGTTGGCCCATGAATGGAAGTACACCCCGGTAAGACGGTTAGCGCTTTTCATAGAAGAAAGCCTGTATCGCGGTACCCAGTGGGTCGTTTTCGAGCCAAACGACGAGCCCCTATGGGCTCAAATCCGACTCAATGTCGGTGCCTTCATGAATAATCTCTTTCGCCAAGGCGCCTTTCAGGGCGTGTCACCCCGGGATGCATATTTTGTCAAGTGCGACAAGGAGAGCACGACACAGAACGATATCAACCTCGGCATCGTGAATATCGTTGTCGGCTTTGCACCGCTTAAGCCGGCCGAGTTCGTGGTTATCAAGATTCAACAGATCGCTGGCCAAGTCCAGGTTTGAGGAGAAGAAAAATGGCAGATCCTCGCTACAAAATTGATCGTTACGATCCTTACAAGAACTTCAAGTTCCACGTCAAATTTGGTACGAAGACCGTAGCCGCGGTCAGCAAAGTCAGTGCGCTCAAGCGCACTACTGAGGTGGTGACACATCGGGACGGGGCGGACCCAAGCACGAGCCGCAAGTCGCCGGGCCGCACCGACTACGAAGCCATCACGCTGGAGCGCGGGGTAACCCACGATATAGAGTTCGAGCAGTGGGCCAACAAAGTGTGGAATTATGATTCGGGAGCCGGCTCAGAAGTCTCGCTCAAAGATTTCCGCAGGGACGTCACGATCGAGCTACTCAACGAGGCGGGTCAGGTGGCGCTGAGGTACAACGTCTACAATTGCTGGGTGTCCGATTTCCAGGCATTGCCCGAGCTGGATGCCAACGCCAATGCCGTTGCGATCCAGACCTTGAAACTTGAAAACGAGGGCTGGACGCGTGACGATACGCACACGCCTGAGGATGAACCTGAATTTACGTTGCCGGAGGCCTGATCGATGGTTCGAGCCCTTTCGGATTCGGAACTCTTCGAAGCTTGGGAAAGAGGTTTTGAGCTCGAATCCGCCCAACGGCCATTGGCCTTCCTTCAAGCCGTTTACCCGGATACCGAGGAAGAGGAGCTGTTGCAATGGAGTATTGGACGATGCAATGCAGATCTTGTTTCCTTGCGGCAAGGGCGTTTCGGATCGCAGATGGAGGGCGTCGTGTCTTGTCCGAAATGCGGTCAAACACTGGAATTAACCTTCAGCACTGCAGAGATCTGCGCAGAACAGCAGGAGAACACGGACCACGGTTTGACCGTCTCGAAGGGTGACTACCGACTGTGGTTCCGCTTGCCCACGGCTCAAGACCTCGCAGATGCAGCGAGGCTACGGGATCACGCCAGCGCTCGCACACGAATGCTCGAGGCTTGTCTGATGGAGGCAAAGCGCAACGACGAAAAATGTTCGCTCGAAGAATTGCCGGAGACGGCGGTCACAGCCATGGTCAAAAAGATGGAAGAGGCCGACACACAAGGCAGCGTCCTGCGGGAGTTATCGTGTCCCGAATGCGATCATCAGTGGCAAACAACATTCGACATAGGCGCTTTCCTGTGGACTGAAACCGACGCTTGGGCGCGTCGAATGCTTCGCGACGTCCATACGCTCGCTTCCGCATACGGGTGGCAAGAGGAAAAGATATTGAAGATGACACCCAGACGTCGACAATTTTACCTGGACATGGTGAACGAATAATGGATTACATCGATCGTTTATTGTTTCGAGTGACAGAACCGGGCTCAACCATCAGGCCGCGACAGCGATTGCGTTTCGAGCCGTTGCCGCCAATGGAATTCGAGCATCCGGAATCGGACATGCCGTTAACGGAAATCGACGATAACCCAAAAGCGCGTCAGTTGCAGGAGTTGCCTTTTAGACCCCGGTTCGAGACGAACGAACGGCAAGAAGCAGATGAAGCAATTCGTCCGCGCATTCATTCAGAGGTCGAACCCAAGACCGTTAGCGGCGATCGGATTGGGATGGCCGCTACGACAGAACTACTCGACGCAGGCCATGCAATGTACCCGCGACGCCAAAACAAACCCTCGAGCCGGCCAAAAGATGCATCAGTGCCTGCCGAGGCTCGACAGAAAAATCTGCTGCTGCCCGATTCGCGGTCGGATCTTATCGCAAAGCATCAGCAGGCACGACCTTATCCGGCCACGCATGCTTCAGAGCAAAAAAGTCGGCTACGCGAGTTGCCGAGCAAAAGTTCACCCGACGCAGCTTCTTTATCGTATGTTGCCGAGAGACTTTCACAACCAGGGGATGAGAAACGGGCGGGAAGACAGCAACTGAGTGAAGTGCCGATAACCGTTGAGCAAACGAGCCGCTTAGCAAAGAACAGCGCGCCAACCGTTGCGCCCGTTTCAGGAAATAAAACCAAGGCGCAAGACCAGCAATCGATGCCGGGGCCATTAGAACCGGATATTCCAAGACGAAGCCGCCCATCCGGTTCACGCGTTGAATCTCTTGGGCTGTCACAAAAAAAACGCAAGGCACCACAGCAACCGTCGCTGCCTGAAACCACGATCAATATCAACATCGGTCGAATCGAGGTGCGGGCGACTCGGACGCCAGCACCGTTACAGCCGCAGCCACGACCAAAATCGGAGCCGATGAGTCTGGACGATTATCTAACCGAAAGGAGCATGGGGCGCAATGAGTAATTCACTGGCTATCGCTGCGGTGACTACGGCACTGGGCCGGCTGCTCGAGACCGGTCTGAATGTCGATCTGCCCGGCACGCGCGTGACCACCAAGTCCCCCGACATTGCACGAGACGGCAATGGCAACCAGGTCAACCTGTTTCTTTATCAAACAACGATGAATGCATCACTGCGCAATATGGATATGCCCGGGCAAGTACGGCCCGGCGAGACGGGGTTGCCGCCGCTGGCGCTGGATCTTCAATTCCTCATTACTGTTTACGGTGCAGATGACGACGACGCTGCGCCATTCAGCCATCGTCTGCTCGGGCGGGCGATGAGAATCCTGCATGACCACCCTTTACTCGGCGCCGATGAAATCAGCGACGCTGTGCCGGAGGAGATCGAGCGGGTTCGCATCACGCCTTTGCCACTTTCGGTCGATGAACTGTCCAAACTTTGGAACACCTTTCAAACCGGTTACAGATTGTCGGCAGCATACAATGCATCCGTCGTGCTCATCGAAAGCGCGCGCAGAACGGTCACGCCGCTTCCCGTATTGCAACGCGGGTCAGGCAACCAAGGCATTTCCGCTCAATCGGACTTGGTACCGCCGTTTCCCGCCTTATCGGCTGTCCAACCGCCGAACGGACAGTTGAGTATCCGTTTGGGTGAGGAACTGATGCTGACCGGTCACCACCTCTCCGGCGACAGCCCCGTGACCGTCCGATTCACCAGCACGCGTCTCGACGAACCGCACGTGCGTCCCGCATCGGCGAGTGCCACAGACAACACCGTGAGCGTCCAGATTCCCGACGAACCGACGCAGTGGCCGGCAGGGTTCTATAAAGTTTCGGTCGTTATCAGTCGTGCGGAGGAACCGGATAGAACCACGAACGAATTGCCGCTCGCCATTGCACCACGAATTGTCGGCATTGCGCCGGATCCGGCGCCACGGGATGGAACCGGAGAGGTGACCTTGGCGATCACTTGCAGCCCCGAAGTGCGACCGGGACAGCGGGCCGCCCTGCTGCTGGGTAACCGTGAGGTTCTCGCCGAAGATCACCCGACCCGGACAGACGCACTCGACTTTGTCGTTGCCGATGCGGAGCCGGGCGCGCATTATGTGCGCCTCCGGGTCGATGGCATCGACAGTCTGCTGGTCGACCGATCGGGGGCACTGCCGGTATTCGATTCTACGCAAAGAGTGAACATTACATGAACGCGTTCGAGTCGTGGCAAAAGGCAAACGGCGACTACCTTGCAGCGGGCCTGCACTGGCTGCGGTTTCGTCTTACCCAAATCGCAGGGCCATTACCCCGCGATGGCACGGACAAGCCGCGATCGGCCGGTCGTCGGTTTTTCAGGCGCAAACAGAGATCGGCCGTTATGAAACAGCCGCTGCCTGACAAGAGGCCATCGGCAACCGAAGTCGAGGAAGCGAGATCGGCGATGGTGCAAGCCGAAAAGGCGGACCCCCCACCGGCCATGATGATTCTCAGCCAACGCCTCGGACTATCCGGTTTTGAGAGACACCTGCTGCTTCTTTGCGCGGCAATGGAGCTCGATTCGCGGATTGCTTCGCTGTGCGCACGGGCCCAGGACGATCCCTCTACGGCCTATCCAACCATTGCGCTGGCATTGGCGACCTTCCCAGACCCTTCCTGGGACGTCCTCTCTCCGGAGCGGCCGCTGCGCTATTGGCGGCTCATCGAAATCAACCAAGGCGCATCCCAACCCCTCACTTCCAGCGCCTTACGGGCCGACGAGCGAATTGTCAACTTCCTCAAAGGACTTAACTATCTGGATGACCGTTTGACGCCGTTGCTCACACCGTTCGACGATGGCCGGGCAAACTGTGAATTGCCGCCAACGCAACAGAGCACGGCGGATCAGATCAGCGCGATCAATGCACATGGGGCGCCGGTCATCCAACTGCTGGGTCCGGATGCGGCCAGCAAGCAGTTGATCGCGCAGCATGTCGGGGAGCTTCTCGGCCAGCAGCTTTATCGCTTGCCGGCCGATTCATTGCCCCAGCAAATTGTGGACCTGGAGACGCTCAGCCGCCTGTGGGAAAGAGAGAGCCGATTGCTGCCAATTGCCCTGTATCTGGATGTGGACGAAGCCAATGATCAACAATATGCAGCGATCCGACGTTTTCTGGCCCGCAGCCATGGGATTTTTTTCGTCAATACGCGTGAAGCGAGAACAGATCTGGGCCACAATGCGATGGCTGTCGATGTGACCAAGCCCACCACATCGGAACAACGAACGGCCTGGACCCAGGCGCTCGATCATGTGGATCAAACCGCCCCAACCCTGTTGGCGAGTCAGTTCGATCTCGATGTGGAAACCATTCGAAACATCGCGCTGAGTGCGGCGGCGGATTCTACGGATGATGAAGTCGGCTTGCAGCAACGGGTCTGGAACCTCTGCTTGACCCATACCCGACCGCGCCTGGAAACCTTGGCGCAGCGCATCGATGCAAAGGCCACCTGGGACGACATCGTGCTATCCGATCATGAATCGGACCTTCTGCATCAGATCGCCGATCAGGTCATCCATCGCACCAAGGTATACCAGGATTGGGGTTTCAAAGCCAAGATGAACCGCGGCCTCGGCATCAATGCCCTGTTTGCCGGCGAAAGCGGAACCGGAAAAACCATGGCCGCTGAAGTGATCGCCAACGACCTGCGGCTCGATCTATACCGCATCGATCTCTCCGGCGTGGTGAGCAAGTACATCGGCGAGACCGAAAAAAATCTGCGGCGCCTGTTCGATGCCGCCGAAGGCGGCGGTGCCATCCTGTTCTTCGACGAGGCCGATGCCCTGTTCGGCAAACGCAGCCAGGTCAAGGACAGCCATGACCGCTATGCCAACATCGAGATCAACTATCTGCTGCAGCGGATGGAGGCCTATCGCGGGCTCGCCATTCTGGCCACCAATATGAAAAGCGCCCTGGATTCGGCGTTTTTGCGTCGCCTGCGTTTCATCGTCAATTTCCCGTTTCCGGCGGCTGCGGAACGCAAGCGCATCTGGCAACTCGTGTTTCCCGAAGCGACCCCGCTGGAGCAATTGGACTACGACCGCCTGGCGCGACTCAACCTGGCCGGCGGCAGCATCCACAACACCGCGCTCAACGCCGCCTTCATGGCTGCCGAGTCCGGTACACCGGTCAGCATGCCGCTGGTTCTCAATGCCGCCCGGGCCGAGTTCCGCAAGCTGGAGCGCCCGGTCAACGAAGCGGATTTTCGCTGGCAGCAGCCGACTGGAGTGGTGGCATGAACATCAATGTGAACATCGAACGTCTGGTATTGGACGGCATTGACATTCCGCGCCATCAGCGGCCAATATTGCAAAGGTCGGTCGAAAGCGAATTGGCGTCTTTGTTGGTTGAGGAGGGGATTGCCCGGCGCTGGGGCTCGGGTGGTGCCGTGCCACGATTGAGTGCCGCTGCGATTCAACTGCAGGAAGGTGCGACGCCAGAGCAGTTGGGACGGGCGATTGCTCACACTGTGGTCAGGGGGATTGGATGATGAATGAACGAGTTGCGACGCGTCAAAATCGAAAGGCCGAGAATTCGGGATTGGTTCCGGGTGGGGTTTTGCGGCGGGAGTGTGCATGTGGTCAGCGAGCAGCGGGTGGTCAGTGTGAGGACTGCCGAAAGAAAAATCTGGTGCTGCAGCGAGTTGTTGCCACCGCTTACGGTCCCAACTGTGACAGCGTCGGCGGAAATAAGAGAGCAAGAGATATCGATTTAGAGCCAATGATCGAACTACAACCGAGTGACTTGGAGCCGCTTGACTTGCTAAATGGCGTCTCCCAGACAACAAACATGCGATGCGCTGGAAACGTTTCGTCTCGCCAACTCCAGGATCTTAGTCGCGTGTCGGTTACAAAAAGCATGCGAACAGGAACGGGTAGCGTAGAACACATATCATGGCAGCATCGCGGTCGCCGCAGAGCCTCCGCGTCGTCAACAGAGGGAACTTTGCACGTTAGCCCACTCCAGCTTGAAGGCGAATTACTTGAAGAAGCAGGAAGTGTCAGTCGGGTACGAGCCGATCCTAATGTGTACGACATCAATTACGTGCCCTTAGTAACAGTAAGAATGAGTCAACAGCATTATCGCTACCATTTCAACGTTTCGGCTCTTAATACAGAACAATACTGTCAAGAAATTATGACTCTCGGATGCCTTGCCCAACGCATCGGGACAAGGCTTTATGGTTTGCGAGTTCGGCGTGTTCCGCAACAATCGGGAGCTTCAGTAATTGACTCTCCGATCGGAGTTTATGTTACTGCTTTTCCGGCACTCTTCGACGTATATGTTCCAACTCAATATCTCAATAACGTCGCGACAGTAAATGAGGAACTGTGGCATTTGTTTGAGGCGTATCTCACATTACAGCAATTTAAAACATATCTAGCCAGGGCGATTCGTCGACGGTTGTTCGAAAACCGCCGACAAGCGGCGCAGCACCCGGATCGGCAAGAAGAACTTATCGGCAACCGAGTGATTACAGAAATTGTTGAACAGGAAATGGAACGAGCGAGGCGAACATTTTTGGACCAAGGAAGCTCGATTTTAAGCGAAAGGCAGAATTCGATCGATATACTAGGAGCATCAGGGCGCCTCAGCCGCATTACAGAATCATACATCCAAGGCTTCTGGCCAGAATTTCACATGCCGCCGTTGACACCAGGCACTACCGGTTCATTTACATCAAGTAGCACGTAAAAAAGATAACACCAAGCTCACTTTCATAACAAATTTATAGCTATTCAGCAATTGTTTTTGGTGAAAAACGAACTGTTCGAAAAGGTAACAAACATGAAGATACAGATGCATGCCGGGCAGAAGAACCAAACGCGTTCTGAGCGTTTACAGGCAGCACCTGTTTCACAATTTAGGTCTGGCTTTCCACGCAGCCCTTCAGCAATAACGTCCGATTCCCACATTTCCGATGTACTGCGATCGAGAGGCCGGCCGCTTGACCCGCTGACGCGTGACTTCATGGAATCGCGTTTCGATTACCACTTCAATCGTCTTGCGCCAAGTGATTCGTCCTTGAGTCAGTCCGGAGATTACTGCGAACATCAGGCCGAGCATATGGCGGCGAAAGTGACCCAAAATTATCCGCCAACACTGGCAGATGGCATGCTGCCTGAAAAGTGTTTTGATTTTACCAAGGTTCGCGTTCATGCGAATGCCAAAGCTGCAGCATCCGCTCGCGCATTAAATGCTTTGGCATATACGATCGGGAACAATATTGTATTTGCAGCAGGTCGATATGCACCAGAGAAGAGCGAAGGGAAGACGCTTTTGGCACATGAACTAACTCATACGGTGCAGCAGAACTCGGGCATAGAAATGCCAATGAAACGTCGGATTCAGTGTCGTGCAACGCCGGAATCCCGTTCATCTCCGTTCACCGGGGAAAGGTTTGCTGCTGGAGAGCTTTTCTCGGGATCAACCTTGGTACGGCCACTAACCGACGGCAATTTCTGGAATATTTTTTATGACCGAAACAAAGTGATAGTAGTCGATTTTTGGACCAGCTGGTGCCGGGGTCCCTGCGGACGAATTGCCGAGCACATGATCAATCTTGCTGAACATTACAGATCCGGTCCACTCTCAAATCGCGTAAAGTTCTACCACGTGCAATTGGATTTTGATTCGGCGCTTGGGCGCATTGTAAATCCCTCACTTTCCACTCGTTTCGGATTTACGAGTGTCCCTGTTGTGTACTTCTATTACACCGCCACTGGCAGAGTGCCAACGTTGGATGCGCCACTTTTGGAAGCGAGCATACAAGGGGGTGTTCCTATCAGCGAATTTGCCTGGCGTATTCAGTACATTTTGCGCCGACATGGACACAGCTCTGCTGGATCCAGTAGTAGTGGTGTTCATCGACTTTCTAATGAACAAGAGCGCGGCGCGGCAGTTTCTGCTGCTCAACCGAGTTTGGCGCGATCAACGGGATTGCTGATTGCCAGGCCGATTGTCCGGGCCTGGATGCGGGAGGCATACAGGCGCTCGCGGATGGGTGGCTTCATACCACCCCAATATTTATCGCCCAGAGTCTCTCAAGAGCTTCGAAGACGGCAAAGCGATTTGCCTACGCAGAGGGAATGCGGAGGTAAGATCCTACGTGCGCCCAATGGCTCACTGCATTGTGTATTCCATTGCACAAGTTCGGCGCGACCCTATAGTATTGCTGTGTGCCCGTCTGAATTGAACATCATAGGCAATCAAATCGGTCAATCTACGATTATTGGTTCATTTCACACGCATCCATCGCCTCGCTTTCCTGAACGACCGTCTAGCGCCGATCGAACCAATATGATACGGGCTCAGCGCTGTCATGGAAGCGAAAGCTATGTTATCGGACTCGACAATATCTACGTGATATATCCGAATGGCACATTCCGCACTGTGGGAAACACCGGGGATTTATTGTTCGGTGGGATCAGAAGAGTAAGGCCGCAATAGTGCGAGTATATGAGTAAGAAAAAGCCCAAAAGCCGAGGCTTGTTAAGTTAAGTTATTAGCCTTTTCGAAAAGTATGATACCGAGACAGCTGACCATGACAACATTCCCAAATTCACCCCGCATAACAAAAGGCGCCCTGATCGCACTCGACCCAGCGGGGTTCTCCCCGCTGAGCACCATCGTCTTTCAGTACAATCCGGAAAACCTGACCCGTACGATACAGCCTCAGGGCGCAAGCGGGGAAGGTGCGCTGTACGAGACCGAGCGACTGAAAGGAGCGCCGATCGAAACCATCCGGTTGGAAGCGGAGTTCGATGCCACGGATAAGCTCGAAGAGGGGGACGACACGGCTGAGGAAGTCGGTGTTTATCCTCAGTTGTCGGCCCTGGAGATGCTGGTTTACCCGAAAACCGCCCTGGTCGCCGCGAACACGATCGCGATGAATTTGGGCATGATCGAAGTCATGCCACCCATGGGACCGCTTACTTTTTTCGTCTGGAATTGGCCGCGGATTCTCCCCGTTCGGGTGACCGAAATGACCATTACCGAAGAAGCCTTCGGCCGCAAGCTCAATCCGATCCGGGCCCGGGTGTCGTTGAGCTTAAGGGTACTCAGTTACAACGATTTTTCCTGGAAGCATCCCGGATTTACCTTGTTCATGGCCCACCAAACCATCAAGGAAAGTTTGGCGGCTGTCGGCACCGCTCAGAATCTGGAAGGAGTTGGTGCCGAGGAAAATGGAACGATTTTGTTTAGTGCTTCACGTTAAGCAAGGAGAAACATGAACCATGTTTCAACCGACAAGCCGCTACTTCGAATTGGAAACAGCAACCTTCACCGCACGATCCGGGCGCGAAGTAGCTTACACACGCCGCCGGTTTCTCCCCGTCGAAACCGAAGGCACGGTATTGGCGGAGCACACCGTCACTCAAGGTGAACGGCTGGATACCATCACCGCCCGCTATCTGGGAGAAGCGGAGCTCTTCTGGCGGCTGTGTGACGGCAACAACGTCATGCGCCCGCAGGAACTGACCTCGGCGGTCGGCAACCCGATAAAAATTTTCCTGCCGGAGGCTTAAGGGACACCCATGAACCTTCTCGGTATCCACCTGAAATTGATGATCGGCGGGCGCAGTACCGTTCCGCCCCCTGCCCCGCCCAAGTTAAGCGAGGCATTGCAAAGTGTGGAAGTCAGCTACAGTGACCAGGGCCGCTCAGGCTTCCAGCTGAGCTTCCGCATTGGCCGTGGTCTGATGGATTTTCTCGATTATTCACTGGTAACCGAAAGGCTGCTGAAGCCGATCAACAACCGCGTCATCGTTCTGGTCTATTTCAACGTAACGCGCCACGTGCTCCTGGATGGAATCATCACCAACCACCAATTATCGCCCAGCAGCGACCCCGGTGCCGCCACGTTGACGGTGACCGGCGAAGATGTCAGTGTGTTGATGGATCTTGAGGAGCGGCGGCAACGACAAGAGCAGTCGGATTCAGATTATGTAGAGAATATTTTAACTAATTATAAAGAGTATCAACTTCATTTGCGTCGTGGCGATATTTCGGAGCGGGCAAGCCGGACACCCAATGAGCAGGAATCCAAGCCGATGCAAGCAGGGGTTTCGGACCGAGAATACATCGAATCACTCGCCAACCGCTATGGCTATCTGTTCTATGTCAAACCGGGCCAAACACCGGGCACCAATGAGGCCTATTGGGGCCCCCCGAATCGCTCCGGTCGGCCGCAAAAAGCGCTGTCAGTGAATATGGGCCCCCTCACCAACGTCGAATCCGTCAATTTTCAATTCGATGCGCTCGGTCCGACGCAGGTCAGCTTGCTGCAAGACGGTGAAGAGCAGCCGCCGATCGCCCAGCCATCAGCCGCAAGGCAAGGCAGGCCATTAGCCAGCGAACCCGCCACCGCTCATCGCACCACGGTGTTTGAAGATACCGGCTTGTACGATCAGCAGGCGAGTGAGACAGGTGCGAGAGACCTGGCCCAGGCACGATTCGACGCTTCGCTGAACGACCCCATCACGGGCTCCGGCGAACTCGATGCGCTGCGTTACGGCGGCATTCTCGAAATGGGAAAGCTGGTGGACCTGCGCGGTGCCGGCCGCAGCTACGACGGGACTTACTATGTCAAGAGCGTCAGCCATCGAATCGACATCCGCAAAGGGAGTTACAAGCAAAGTTTCACCCTGACCCGCGAGGGATTCGGCGCCACCAGCATGAGGGTTAGCGTATGACCACAGAGCGTTACTATGGAAAATACCGCGGCACGGTGGAAAACAATGTCGATGACAGAGAAACGGGCCGCATCGAAGTCGGTGTGTCGACGGTCATGGGCGCCGGCAACAAGAACTGGGCCATGCCCTGTGTTCCCTATGCCGGCAACGGCGTCGGCTTGTTCGCGATACCGCCTCGAGGCACCAGCGTCTGGGTCGAGTTCGAAGGCGGCGATCCGGGCCGCCCCATCTGGACCGGTTGTTTCTGGAACGAAGGCGAGAAGCCGGTGGATCCGTACACGGTTGACAAGAAAGTGCTTAAGACCGCTCAGGGCACCATCACCATCAACGATGCTTCCGATTCAGCGGGTATCACCATCGAAACCAACAGCAATCCAAAAATGAAAATCGTCCTGGACAGCAATGGAATAGAGATCAACACCGGAAACAGCAAAATAATGCTTGCCGCCAACCCCAAGCAGGTCTCGATCAACGACGGCGCATTGGAGGTGATCTGATGCCGGGCTATCTGCTCCACCAAGGGGCGACAGTTTTGTGCGCACACGGCGGACAAGCGCAGCCGACCGCGGTTAATCCACGGGTGAAGATCAATGGTCAGTCCATCGTGACGCAATCCAATTCCTATACGATATCCGGTTGTTCCCTGCCACCGCCACCGAATGCCAACGGACCTTGTGTGTCGGCGCAATGGACCCGCGGAGCGGTCCGGGTCAAGGCAGGCGGCGTCCCCGTGCTGCTGCAGGACAGCCAGGCAAGCTGCGCGCCGACGGGAACCGGCTTGACTATTGTGACCACGCAAACCACGGTGAGAGGGACCTGAATGAACATTGACGTCCCTTTTTGCTTCGACAGCCGCGGCCGCACCGCCTCGGACGACGATCATGATCATATCCGCGACATGATCGAACAGTTTCTGTTCACCAATCCCGGTGAGCGCGTCAATCGTCCCGAATTCGGCAGCGGCTTGCTGGGCATGGTATTCGAGCCCAACAGTCCCGAGTATGGCGCGGTTTTGCAGCAAGGGATCGAAGCGGGCCTGCAGCGTTGGTTGGGCGATCTGATCGAGGTCCGTTCCCTGCAGGTTATCAGCGAAGAGGCGGTGCTGCGGGTGGTTTTGCAGTACGCGGTACGGCCCAGCGGCGAGGCACGCACGGAGACCTTTCAGCGGAGCATGGCGCCATGAACGAATCGAACTTGATCTGCCTCGACGAGCGGCGGCGCCATCTGGTCCGCGAAAAAGGGCTGAACGGGCTGGATTATCTGGAAGTCAGCGACGACCAATTGAAGTTGACGGTGTATTTCCTGGCCAAGGCGCCGGAAGATCTGCAAAAAGAAAATGTTGTCATCAGAGGCGGGCGCCGCATCCGCGGCATTCGGGTGATCGATCTGAGATTGTGTATTCAGGCCGATCCCGCCCGCGATGACTGCGTGATCCTCACCGTCGATCGCTTCGGCGACTTCTCTGACTACACCCTTTGTCTCGTGGGTCTGGATGAACAGGGCCGGCCATCGCCTCATGCACTACCTGGATTCGATCCCCGCTACGCCTGCCTGGATTTCAGCTTCAAGGCCGGGTGCCCCAGCGATTTGGATTGTAAACCGATCGATGTCTGTCCGTCGCCCGCGAATGTTGAGCCGGAAATCGACTACCTGGCAAAAGACTACGCCAGTTTTCGTCAGCTGATGCTCGATCGTCTCGCCTTGACCATGCCTGAGTGGCGCGAAACGCATGTGCCCGACATCGGGGTTGCGCTGGTGGAGCTGCTGGCCTATACCGGTGACCAGCTCAGCTATTATCAAGACGCCGTCGCCACCGAGGCTTATCTGGATACGGCGCGGCAACGCATTTCCGTGCGGCGCCATGCGCGGTTGGTGGACTATCACATGCATGAGGGCTGCAATGCACGGGCCTTCGTGTGCGTGGCAACAGATGCCAGGGTGGACCTCGAACCCGCCGAGCTATTCTTCATCACGGGCAAGGGGCTGGACTTCAACAAGAGATTATTGACGGCGGAGGCGTTGCGCGGGATTCCGGGCAGCCGCTATGAAGTGTTCGAACCCGCGAATGTCTCGCCGCGAAGTGTCGAGTTCCGGCTAAGCGATCTGAAGTACCCAGGATGTCCGGCGGTCAAGCTGCGGGACCGGGAAGACCCGATATCCGAATACATCTACGGCACTTTTTCATCGGAAACACAGGGCATGCTGGCGGAGTATACCGGTGACGGTGCGCGACGACCCGGTGACACTTTGCAAGAAGCGCTGGTGGCCGAGTTCAACCGATTGTTGTACAGGCCAGATCTTTACCATCGGTCCCGTTTCGCGGCAATCGAGCTTGGCGACGATATCCGGACTCTCCTCGACTCGAACCCACAGGGCGATGAACTGGCGCGCCTGAACCGGGTTTTGTTGCAGCGAGCGTACCCGCAGGAACTCGCGACTGTCCGGCAGCCGGATGATCCGATATGTCTGGATCCGGATCACAATGAAATCCGCTTTTATACATGGGGCGATCAGGAGTGCTGCTTGGGGCGCGGCACGATGAGCGCGGTCCTGGCGGATGCCTGGCTCCCGATGGGCAGGGCGGGTGAAGAAACGACCGATATCGAAGAGTGCCGGCGGCTGCGGGTCCTGGGCCAACTGCAGCCCGGAGACGTACTGATCTTCGAAGAGATGAAGGGGCCCAAGACAGGCAATCCGGCCGACGCCGATCCGGAACATCGGCACGCGGTACGCCTGACGCACGTTTTATTCGATATCGACCCGCTCACCCACCAGCCTATCGTACATATCGACTGGGCGGAAGATGACGCGTTACCGTTTCCCTTGTGCCTGTCCGCCATCGGGCCTGCGCCGGAATGCCCGCTGCTCGAGAACATCAGTCTTGTTCGCGGTAACGTTATTTTGGTCGATCACGGGCGCAGCATCGGCCCGGAAGACCTCGGCACGGTTGCCGCCGAACCGACCGAACCGCGTTGCGAAGGAGAAGGACAAGCGGCGGAAGTAGAGATCCTTCCTGAGGGCTTTACAGCGCAATTGGAGCACGCACCTTTGACGTTTGGCGAGCCTGTCGCAGCGGAGATGCCGGCCTCCGCCATGATGGACCAGTATCCCCGCCAAGCCCTGCCTCAAATTGCGCTTGCCGCCAAGCGTACGTTGGGAGACAGCGAAATTGTACGGACATGGAGTCCGACCGATGATCTGTTGAACAGTCGGGCCAATGAACGTCGCTTTGTCGTCGAGCCGGACGGAGAAGGTCGCGGACATCTGCGCTTCGGTGACGGCGAACTCGGACGTCTGCCCGAAGCGGGCACTATATTCCTCGCAACCTACCGGACCGGCAATGGCCCTGCCGGCAACGTCGGCGCTGAATCCATCTCCCATCTTGTCCAGCGTTCAACGACACTCAGTGGAGTGCAGCTTACTCCGCGCAACCCACTGCCCGCCAGGGGCGGGATCGCGCCGGAACCGATGGCCGATGTCAAGCTGTTTGCGCCGCACGCATTTCGCAGCGAAATACAACGCGCCATCACCGCACAGGACTATGCACACATTGTCATGCGCGATTTCAAGGCAGAAGCCCAACGAGCCGCGGCCAAGCTTCGCTGGACCGGCAGCTGGGTCGAAGTGCTTGTCGCGGTCGATCCAAAAGGCGAGGTGAACGCAGACCCGGAACTGTTGAACGAGATCGCAAAACATCTCTACCGCTATCGTCGCATGGGACACGACGTTGTCGTTGCACCGGCCCGGTATGTTGCCTTGGCAGTGGAATTGACCGTTTGCGTCCTGCCGAATTATCTGCGTGGCCAGGTCAAGGCGGCCGTACTGGAGGTCTTGAGCAACCGCATGCGTCCGGATGGAAAGCTTGGCTTTTTCCATCCCGACCGTCTGAGCTTCGGAGAAGGCGTTGCGGCCAGTTCTCTGGTTGCCGCTGTCCAAAATCTCCCGGGCGTGGAGAGCGTTTTCGTCGACAAATTGAAGCGTCAATTCGAAGATTCGCAGGATCTCCCAGAGGATGGAATTTTACGTTTTGGACCGCTGGAGGTTGCCCGATTGGACAACGATCCCAACCGGCCTGAAAACGGCGTTTTGCAACTGAAAATGGGGGGTGGAAGATGAAACCGGAGCATTGTGGCTGTTGTGAAGGCGTGCAGCGTCGGACCCCGCAGGCTTTAGCCAACCGTCCGGGGCTCTCGTCCCTGGCGTATCGCATCGGCACACACAGCAGCTTTCTCGAGACCATGAAAGCCCGCCTTTCCGATTCGTATGTGGACGTTTGGATCAAGGAAGACGGCGAGGAGGCGCGCTATCTTCAAGCCATGATGAGCCGTCATCCCGAGGTGGCGGTCGAGCTGCTGCAAGAGCAAGAGACAAAGAAAAAGTATCGCATCTACCGGCTGCACGCGCTGACCACCCGGGATCCCAGCGATCCGAGCATCGCTTTGCTCGACGCTTGGGCAACGGTGGCGGATGTGCTTACCTTTTACCAGGAGCGTATCGGCAACGAAGGTTATCTGCTGACCGCAACCGAGCGTCGTTCCATCGTGCAGCTCGCAAATCTGGTTGGATACACGTTGAAACCCGGTGTCGCCTCGAGCGCCTTTCTCGCCTTCACCCTGGATAAAGGCTACAAGACGTCGATCCCCGCAGGCACCCGGGGCCAGAGCATGCCCAACCCAAGCGGATCGCCTCAATCCTTCGAGACATCGGAACCGTTGCAGGCACGCGAGGAGTGGAGCCGGATCCAGCCACGCCGGACCATGCCGCAGTTTATTACGGATAAAACGCACACGCTTTACCTAAAGGGTGTCGCGACAGGGTTGAAGCCGAACGATCCGCTGTTGGTCATCGACCGTAGCGGCGAGCAATTCTTTCGTCGGGTGCTGAGTATTGAGCCCGATCCCGAGTCGGATCGCAGCAAAGTGGTGTTAACCTTATTCGCAGAGGCTGAAATACCCTCTGCGGAACCAAAAAAGGTGTCGCTGACAGAGGCCCTTACCGACCTGATGGGGCCTCTATCCAAATCGCCGTCGCTGCCGCCCCGCAGCGCGCGGACGCTCAAACGTGCGCCAAAGCAGGTCTACGGCCCATCCGTGGATACCAACCTGAAGCTGTTGAGTGCACTGAAAAAAGCGCCCGATGTCTACGCGGCGATCGAAGGCGTGACGGCTCAAACCGGACCTGCTCGGGTGTATGCATTTCGCACGACGGCCGCCTTGTTTGGCAACAATGTTCCGAAGCAGATTACCTATGCATTGAGAACGAACCAGCCGTTGCCGCCAGAGAACTGGCAGGAATGGCCGATTGCTGATGACGAGAGGTCTAATGTGGCCTATCTGGACGGTGCCCACGACAAGATCCAACCGGGCAGTTATATCGCAATCAGAACAGTTGACTCAGATGCGCAGGTGTTCGGAAGCGTTACTGTGCATACCCTTCCTCGCAGCCAGTACGGCATCAGCGCCAAGACCACCAGGATCACATTGCCGGAAGGGGAGACATGGAGGGAGGATCCACCTGATCCGCTC
This sequence comes from Methylococcaceae bacterium UBA2778, assembly GCA_002352385.1. Taxonomy (GTDB): domain Bacteria; phylum Pseudomonadota; class Gammaproteobacteria; order Methylococcales; family UBA2778; genus UBA2778. The sequence goes on from DEII01000121.1 coordinate 73,259, forward strand.
GAAGATCGTAGGGATTTTTTCACTGAACAAATCCGCGGGACCGTCGTCTACGCCGAAAGCGAACCGCTCGAGCTGGCCGAGGAACCTATCGTAGAGGATATCGGCGGGGCAACGATCGAGCTGGACGGTCTATATGAAGGACTCGAAGCGGGGCGCTGGTTGATCGTCTCGGGCGAACGCAGCGATATTGCGGCGAGCCGCAGCACTGCGAACGGTGACGAAGACAATTCAGAACTCAAGGCCAGCGGCGTCAACGCCAGTGAGCGGGTGATGGTTTCCGGTGTCTCTCACCAACTGCGTAAGGCTAAGGCGGACCAAAAACAAATCCTTCCGGGCGAAAGCTTTCACACAGTCCTTACGTTGGCAAATGAACTAGCCTACACCTATAAGCGCGACAGCGTCGTTATCCATGGCAACGTCGTTAAAGCCACGCAAGGTGAAACGCGTCGGGAAATCCTTGGAAACGGCGACGGAGCACGCGCGCGGCAGACGTTTACGCTGGCTCAGTTGCCATTGACGCATTTGGCGGCGCCCACGCCCGAGGGCGCGCAAAGTACCTTGAAAGTCCGGATCAACGATGTACGCTGGCACGAGTCCGACAATCTGTTCACACTTGACGCCAATGCCCGCGGCTACATCACACGCACCGATGACGAGGGCAAAACGAACATCATTTTCGGCGATGGCATCCATGGGGCGCGCCTCCCCAGCGGCAGTGAGAACATAAGCGCCATGTACCGTTCCGGCATCGGCAAATCAGGCAACGTCGGTGCCAAGCGCATCAGCCTGCTGGCCACCAAGCCTTTGGGCGTAAAAGCAGTCATCAACCCTCTGCCCGCCACCGGCGGGGCTGATGCCGAAGGCCGCGACCAGGCTCGCGAGAACATACCGCTGGCACTCATGGCGCTGGACCGCATCGTTTCTGTGCAAGACTACGCCGATTTCGCACGCAGCTACGCAGGGATTGCAAAAGCGAGCGCCGCCTGCCTTCCCGCTGCTGATCGACAGGTGGTTCATGTCACGGTGGCCGGCGTGGATGACATTCCCATCGACAGGGACTCCGAATTGTATCTCAATTTATACCAGGCACTACGCAGATATGGTGATCCCCATCAACCGATTCGCCTGGCAACCCGGGAGCTCATGCTGCTGGTGATTTTTGCCGGCGTGCGGGTTCTGCCCGACTATCAATGGGACAAGGTCGAGCCGCGGGTACGGCAGGCGCTGCTGGATGCTTTTGCCTTCGAGAAGCGGGCGCTCGGCCAGGAGGTGCTGCTGAGCGAAGTCATCGGTGTCATTCAGGCAGTATCGGGGGTGGCCTATGTGGATGTGGATATTCTCCACGCGGTGTCCGAGGACGTTACACCGGAACATCTGGAAAAACTCGCGGACACTTTAAAGAGCCAACAGCCAGCCAAACGCATTCCAGTCGGTACGGCCCACATTGCGACAGATGATCACCGCGTGATAAAGCCTGCGCGGCTGGCTTATCTCGATCGAGAGTTACAGAACGATACCCTTGTTCTCTGGGAGCTGACTCATGAATGAAACAAGCGATCGCCTGTATGAACTGCTGCCGGTTGTTTACCGCCAGCGCGACGCGGAACAGGGCTGGCCGCTCAAGGCGCTCCTGAGAGTGATCGGCGAGCAGGTGGGTGTGGTGGAGACGGACATCGCCCAGCTTTATGAGAATTGGTTCATCGAAACCTGCGAAGATTGGGTGGTGCCGTATATCGGCGACCTGGTGGGCTACCGAATCGTCTATGAAGCGGGCGAACCTGCTGAGCCATCCTCGCCGCAGGGGCGCTTGCGCAACAGGATTCTGATTCCCCGCCGCGAAGTGGCGAATACGGTTCGCTACCGGCGGCGCAAGGGCACCCTGGCCTTGCTGGAGTTGCTGGCGAACCATGTCGCCGGCTGGCCGGCACGAGCGGTCGAATTTTACCGGCTGGTCGGTTGCCACCAAGCGGTCAATCATCTGCGGCCCCAGCGCGGGCGTACGGTGGATGTTCGCTTAGGCGATGCCTTGGAAAGGCTGGACGGGCCCTTCGATGAACTGGCCCATACCGTCGATGTTCGGCGCATCGATTCCCACCGGACACCCGGGCGCTATAACCTGCCCAATGTCGGCGTATTCGTGTGGCGGTTGAAGTCGTTTTCGGTAACCCAGGCACCGGCCTATTGCATGGAGCCGGTTGGGGATCATTGCTACACGTTCAGCGTTCTCGGCAACGATGTACCATTATATACCCGTCCTCAGCGCGAGGCTGAACCCACCGATATCGCCGGTGAGCTGAACCTTCCGATTCCAATTCGCCGGCGCGCGCTGGAACAACGCCTGACCGATTATTATGGCGAAACAAAGAGCTTTCACATCTGGCTGGAGGTTGAGATCCCCTCCGGTAGCGGCGAATCGGGTGAGGTTCTTGACCGCGTAGCCGTGCCACCGGAAAAAATCATCGTGGCCGACCTGACCGATTGGCAGTATCACCCGATTTCAGACCGGATTGCGCTCGATCCGGAACTCGGCCGGATATCCTTTTCGCCCAGAGCGCTGCCCAAGGGCGGCGTGTGGGTCTCGTATCGCTATGGCTTCAGCACCGGGATGGGCGGCGGAGACTACGCGCGCTCTTCCATCCAGCAAGAAAACGCGAAACGCTACGCCGTGGGTGAAAACCAAGAACACAAAACCTTGACCGAAGCCTTACGGAAATGGCAAGAGGATTCGGAGACTGATGAAAATTCGCCGCCGAATGCAGTGATCGAGATCACCGACAGCAGCGCGTATGTCGAACACCTGAAGGTGGTCATTCCGGAAAACCGGAGCCTGCAGATCCGTGCCGCCAACGGGGTGCGCCCGACCCTTCGACTATTGGATTGGCACACGTCGCGTCTGGACGATTTGCGGATCACCGGCGAGGCGGGCAGCCGTTTTTCAATCGACGGTTTGCTGATCACGGGCCGAGGGCTGCATGTCGAAGGGGCGGTCGCTGCGGTGGCTATTCGTCACTGCACCTTGGTGCCCGGCTGGGGCTTTCTATGTGAACCCGAGTCGGCGCGGGCCGTCGAACCCAGCCTCGAGCTGGTGAATACGGGTGCGTGCGTCACGATAGACCACAGTATTATCGGACCGATCCAGGTGATACAGGATGAAGTCCAAGCCGATCCCATCAAGCTTCACATCAATGACAGCATCATCGACGCCACCAGCCGTGAGCGAGAGGTATTGGGTGCGCCGGGCGGCCTATTCGCCCATGCCGATGTCACTATAGTGCGCAGCACCGTCTTCGGGCGCATCGAAACGCACGTCATCGAGCTGGCGGAAAACAGCATTTTCCTGGGACCGATTCGGGTTGTTCGACGCCAGCGCGGCTGCATGCGTTTTTGTTACGTGATGCCGCATTCCCGCACCCCCAGGCGTTATTACTGCCAGCCCGATTTGGTCGAAAAACCCATTAAGGATCGATTCGACCCCGACACCTGTTCTGCCGAAGATCGCGACCGGGAGATTAACCGTGAACGCCTGCGGGTAAGGCCGCTGCTCAATAGCACACGTTATGGTGATCCGGCCTATTGCCAATTGGCAGACGATTGCGCCGACGAAATCAAGCGGGGGGCCGATGATCGGTCCGAAATGGGAGCATTTCACGACCTGTATTCACCGCAGCGGGAAGCCAATCTGCGGGCGCGGCTGAACGAATACACGCCGGCCGGTATGGACGTCGGAATAATCACCGCAAGTTAATGACATAAGGAGAAGAACCATGAAAGGCGATTTCTCACGGGTTACACTGAACGAGGAAAAGCACTACTCCCTGGTGCTGATGCAGCAGGGCAGAGTACTGCTGGATAACGACTGGAACGAACAGGGGCTGACACTGTGGCTTGCACAGCAGAAACTCATTGGAGATCTGATCGGAGAGCACGGCGGGCCAGAGGGCAGCTTCGAAATTTATCCGATGCCGTCCGACGAAACCCCGAGTGCGTCTGATTTCATGATTCGCGATGGACGTTATTATGTCCAGGGTGCGATGTGCGAGAACGAAGAATCGTGCCGTTTCACCGACCAGCCGGACTACCCGCCATTCAGCGACTACAATCCGAATCCGATCGATGAGCCAGGGACTTATCTCATATACCTGCATGTGTGGCTTCGACACATCACTCACCTGGAAGACGAAGCGTTGCGTGAAGTCGCCTTGGGTGGGCCGGATACCACTACCCGCGTCAAGACCGTTTGGCAGGTGAAGGCCAAGAAAACAGACCTAGCGTTATATAGCGACGATGGCGCAGCCAACCGAGTTCTTAAGGAAAATTACGAACAATTCGAACAGGAGTTGGGTGATGAGATCTATCCAAGGAGCAGCTTCCTCAAGGCCCGAGCCATTATCCCCCGGGAAACGGTGGAACCTTGCAGGATTTCTCCGGAAAACCGTTACCGCGGCGCTGAGAATCAACTCTATCGCGTCGAAATCCATCGCGGTGGGCTGGCCTTTGATGCAGAAGCCAATAATCAAACTCCACGACCGGCCACATTTAAATGGTCCCGGGAAAACGGTTCGGTGGTATTTCCGATCGAAGACATCAACGGCAGCGTGGTGACTGTCAGCCACCTTGGCCGTGACACGCGTTTCGGTCTGAAGCCAGGCGACTGGGTTGAGGTTGTTGATGATGACTATGTACTGCTGGGAAAGAGGGAAAAGCTCCTCCGGGTGGGAGAGGTCGATCCGGTCGAGATGCAGGTTGTCTTGTCGGAATCCCCGGCTCACACGCCCGGGTCATCCAAGCATCCCCTGTTGCGCCGCTGGGACCAAAAAGGCGACGAGGAAGGAGGGATGATTGTCGTCGAAGAAGGCAAGTGGGTCGAGCTGGAGGACGGTGTGGAAATCTGGTTCGAGCCTCCACCAAGTCAGATCCTGGCCCACTATTGCAGCGGCGAATGGTGGTTCATTCCCGCGCGAACGGCTACGGGTGATGTGGAATGGCCAAAAGAGAGCGACGGAAGTCCTCTATCCCAACCGGCTATGCATCCTACCCAGGGTTTCGCACCGCTTGCCCTCGTAGAATTTAGTGAGGACGGAATTATTGCTGATAATAATGACATTATAGATTTGCGGCGCAAGCTTGCGCAGCGTTGGGAATAGCAGTGCTCAGAGGCTATTGAGCGACCCAAGCCGCTCAATTCGGATAAATGCGTTTTCGCCTAGGATCTCCCGCCGGACAGCAGGTCGAGCATCAAATTGAAATCGCAATCGTACACGTAACTCTGTCAATCGTGCACCGTGCGCACCATTTCGCCTACAATTCGTTCACTGGTATTGGTGTTAGGCGGTCGCTTCGGCTTCAAAATTCCCCATTGCCCCCTTTTTCATAAGGGGCAATGAACGGTTTTACAAGTGTTCTTCGCATTTTATTCTCATTTGTCATTCATGTACGGTTTATACTCGATTGGTCGCCAAGCCGAGGCGGCCCTTCCGCCGTCAGCGCTCCAATCGACAGTTCGGGAGCCGAACCGTTCTTAGCGCTTGACGGTCTCCTCGCAATGAAGCAAACGCTTATCGGCACGTTTTGTTAGGATCGCCTTTTCAAAACGACAAAATGAAAAAGCGTGCATGCAAAGCTCGATTTCCCCGTTGCAGCGTATGGCAGGGAGGACCAAGCAGCCGCTAAATCGGATGCATGGCACGTGCGAAGGAGTCCCGGTGACAAAAAAACTAATCTTCATTGTCTTTCTGCTTCTGGCCGCATGGCTGTCCTGGACGCTGTGGTCAACCCCGCCCGCAAGCAGCACAACCCGGAAACTGGTGCTGACCGGCTCGAGCACTGTCGCCCCGCTCGCCGCGGAGATCGGCAGGCGTTTCGAGACGCTGCATCCCGACGTGCGGGTGGATGTGCAGACCGGCGGCTCCTCGCGCGGCGTCAACGACGCCCGGGCGGGTCTGGCCGATATCGGCATGGCGTCGCGGGCGCTCAAGACCTCGGAAGAAGATCTTTACAGCTTCACCATCGCTCTGGACGGTATCAGCATCATCGTCAACCGGTCCAACCCGGCCGCGGCGCTGAGCAGGCAGCAAATTATCGAGATATACACCGGCGCAATCACAAATTGGCGCGAAGTGGGTGGGCGGGATGCGCCCATCACTGTGGTAAACAAAGCCGAAGGCCATTCAACGCTGGAGCTGTTCCTGCACCATTTCGGCCTGCAAAACAGAGCGGTGAAACCGCAGGTGATCATCGGCGACAACCAGCAGGGCATCAAAACGGTGGCCGGCAACCCCAATGCCATCGGCTATGTCTCGATCGGTTCCGCGGAGTATGAGGCCGGTCACGGGACACCGATCAAGCTGCTGCCGCTGGAAGGCGTGCAGGCATCGGTGGAAAATGTTCGCAACGGCAGCTTCCCGCTCGCAAGACCCTTGAACCTGGTGACACAGTCGGAACCTGCCGGCATCGTCAGGGACTTTATCGAATTCGCCCGTTCGGAACAGGTGCGTGAACTGGTCGAAGCTCAATACTTTGTTCCCCTCGCGCGCTGACCAACCGCTGCTGTGGCTGCTGCGCCTCTGCGCGTTGACGGCGGCGACGGTTGTGCTGCTGATTCTGACATTTCTGGTCATCGAATCCCGGCCGGCGCTGCGCGATGTGGGTATCGCGCGGTTTTTCGGCGACCGCTCCTGGCACCCGACCGAAGGCGAATACAACTTCATGCCGATGCTGTCGGGGACCGTCTATTGTTCGCTCGGAGCGCTGCTGCTGGCGGTTCCTTCAGGGATCGCCGCAGCGCTGTTCAGCCGCTGGTATGCACCGGCATCCGTTGCAGGCCTGTTTCGTCGGCTGATCGAGCTGCTGGCCGGCATCCCTTCGGTGGTGTATGGCTTGTGGGGGCTCACCACGCTGGCGCCGTTGATCGGTCGGCTGCATGCACCGGGAACCAGCCTGCTGGCCGGAATCCTGATTTTGGCGCTGATGATTCTCCCGACCATCGCTTTGACCGCCGATGCGGCGCTGGCCGCCGTACCGCAGGCTTATCTGCGCGGAGCTGCGGCTTTGGGACTGTCGCGCTGGGGGATGATCAGCGGCGTCGCCCTGCCCGCCACGCGCTCCGGCATCGCGACCGGAATCCTGCTGGCCGCCGCGCGCGCGATGGGAGAGACGATGGCCGTGCTCATGGTGTGCGGCAATGTGGTGCAATATCCGGACAGTCTGTTCGATCCGGTACGTACTCTCACCGCCAACATCGCCCTCGAGATGGCCTATGCGATGGGCGATCATCGCGCGGCGCTGTTCGTTTCGGGGCTGGCGTTGATGCTGCTGATGCTGGCGATGGTTGGCGCTGCCGGCCTGCTGTCGCGCGGGAGGCGATATGCCTGAAGCAACCGCCCATTCGATCGCTCCGTTGGGGATAACAAGAGACCGGCTCGCGACTTTTGTCATCTGGTCGGCGGCCCTGCTTGTGACCGGGCTGTTTCTCTGGCTGATTTCGGACATCCTCCTGGGCGGCATAACACGTCTGTCGTGGGCGTTTCTCACCGAGCCGCCATTCGATGCCGGCCGCAGCGGCGGCATCGGCCCAATCATCGTCTCCACCGGCCTGATCCTGTTGGTCGCTATTGCAGCATCGGTCCCGCCGGCACTGGGGACCGCCATTCTGCTGGCCGAATTCAGCCGCAGGGAGAGCCTTTTCGGCCGCTCGGTGCGGCTCAGCCTGGATGTGCTCGCCGGCGTGCCGTCCATCGTTTTCGGACTGTTTGGCAATGCCTTTTTTTGCATCTATCTCGGCTTGGGATTCTCGATTCTCTCGGGCGGTCTGACGCTGGCGTGCATGGTGCTGCCGATACTGATTCGCACGGCCGAGGAGGGCTTGCGCTCGGCGCCGGACGACTACCGTCTGGCAGCCGCCGCACTGGGACTGTCCCGCAGCGCAGCGCTGATGCATCTGCTGCTGCCGACCGCGATGCCCGCTTTGATCGCGGGCCTGATGCTGGGGATCGGGCGGGCGATGGCGGAAACGGCGGCGCTGATCTTCACCAGCGGCTATGTGGACCGCATGCCGGACTCGCTTTGGGATTCCGGCCGGGCGCTGTCGGTGCACATCTACGATTTGACTATGAACGTCGCCGGCGGCGACGCCAACGCTCGCGCCGCGGCGCTGGTTCTGGTCGTTTTATTGTTGCTCGTCAACGGGGCCGCCATGACATTGGCCGACCGTTGGCGCAATGCGAGGATCGTGACAGCATGAGCCAATCGCTCAACGATGACTTAAACAGATTCGACCACACGGTCGACCCGGAAATGGATAACAGCGCCTATACGCTGGGGCCGCTGCAGGCAGGACCACCCTGCTGCCATCCAAGGCCGCTGATCCGGGTCGAACATCTGTCCGTCCGCTACGGCGAAAAACCGGCGCTGGAAGAGATTACCCTGGATATTCACCGCGGCTGTATCACCGCACTGATCGGCCCCTCCGGCTGTGGCAAGACCACTTTTCTTTCGGTTCTCAACCGGCTCACCGACATGATCCCCGGCTGTCGTGTGGCAGGCCGCGTTCGCATGGGTTCGACCGACCTGCTCCATCCTGCATTGGATGTGCAGGCGCTGCGCCGCGAAGTCGGCATGATTTTTCAGAAGCCAGTACCGTTTCCGCTCTCCATCCGCCGCAACATCGAGCTGTCGCTGCTCGAGCATCGTATTACCAAACGGTCCGAACTTGACGGCATTGTGGAGCAGGTACTCACCGATGTCGGCTTGTGGAACGAGGTAAAAGACCGCCTCAACGCCCCTGCGCCGGCCCTCTCCGGCGGCCAGCAGCAGCGTCTCTGCATCGCCCGGGCGCTCGCCCTGGAACCGGGAATTTTATTGATGGACGAACCCTGCAGTGCGCTGGACCCGATTGCTTCCGGCGTGGTGGAAGATCTGATCCAGCGGCTGCGTGGCCGCTACACCGTGATAATCGTCACCCACAACCTGGCTCAGGCGCGGCGCATCGCCAACTACGCAGGCTTCTTCTGGGTAAAAGAGCGCGCTGGCACGTTGATCGAATTCGGGCAGTGCCGTCAGATTTTCGAATCACCCAACCAGGATCTGACCGCCGCCTATGTGAGCGGCAAACGGGGTTGACGATCCACTGCTGGAAGTGCCGTCGGACAACGAATAAAAACCGGGAGGCATCGGCATTCAGGCCGGCTGCGGCACTCGTCCCATTCCATCCTATTTTTTCAATGCTGTCGAATACAAGGTCGCGTACACTTTCCCCCCTCCGGGAGAAGGTCGGGATGAGGGTATCCAAATAGCTGAGCTCCTTTGTTTATCGTCCCCTCTCTCGATGGAGAGGGCTTGAGTCAACAGCATTGTCATACCGTCTCGGCTGCCATCTGCGTTCCCTGCACACGCGCCTGGATCTTGGCGAAGGCGGTGTCGCGGCCGGTCGACGTATCGTCTTCGAACGGCGAGAAGCCGCAGTCGTCGGTCGTCCCCAGTTGGTCGGGCGGTATGTATTCGGCCGCGAGCCGTACCCGGTCGCATACCGTTTGCGGCGTCTCCACCTTGCTGTCGATCACATCGATGACGCCGACGAATACGCGCTGATCGGGCTTCAGGCACCGTTGAATGATCGACAGTACCCGGCGCGGCTCTTGTTCACTGGCCAACTGCACATAAAAATTTCCGGCTTCGAGTCGAAACAGATCGGGCAGCAGTTCGGCATAATCGACGTCGGCGCTGTGGGTGGAATCCTGATCGCCTCCCGGACAAGTATGAACCCCGATCCGTTTTCTCTGCTCCGGACCGAACCGTTCCAGCACCCGATTATTGAGGTCGATGAATTGCCGCAGCAGTGCTTTGGTGGGATCCAGCTTGACCGCCAACCGGCCTTCGGTAAAATCGATCTGAACGCAGTAGGCTCCGGCCTCCAGGCAGCGACGAATATCCTGGGAAACCTCATGAACCAAATCGTTCAAAAAATCTTCACGCCGGTAGCCGGCAAGTCCTTCCTGCGGATAAATGAGACTGAGTGCCGATGCCGAAATGACCGCCTGCTTGACCGGCACGTGCGCATAAGGCAGCGCCGCCCGAAGATATTCGACAGCATGGTTTCGATAACGAAAAGGTCCTGCGGTCAGACGCGGCAGCTGCCGGCTGTGCCCATCCTCGAAAGGAATGACAACACCGTCGCTGGCGATATTGGGCAACCCTTCCAAAGGATAGGTCGCAAAGCTGGATTTGCGCTGCTCGCCGTCGGTGATCACCGGCGAACCGGTCGCTTCGAAACGTCGGATGGTATCTTGCAGCGCAGCATCATAGGCTTCGCTCAGTTGTTCCGAAGAAGCGTCGCCACTACGATAGCGTCTGAGCATGTCCAGCAGCTCGGGTGGACGAGGAATGCTGCCTATGGGTTCGGTTGGGATCGTCACTGTGTGCTCCAGGTGATTATTGAAAAGCGCCTCGATACATTATCCCCTTCAGCTTCAAAATTCAAACTGGGCGATTAAAACTTCCATTCATTGTTATCCCCTCGATACAATAGGGACGTCGATCTTGTCATTTCCACACAGCGATCAGCAGAGGAGTACAGATGAACGCAAAGACTTTTCTTAAATCCTTTTGGCCGATCGCCGACAACGTTTCGTTGAGGGAAAAAGCCATCTCCGGCCTGGCCGGACTGATCGCTATCGGCCTGGTTCTCGCGATCAGTGGCCACTTCCTGTCGGCTGCCGACGTTCCCTTGGTAGTCGCTTCGATGGGTGCCTCCGCAGTGCTGTTGTTTGGCGTGCCCAACGGGCCTCTGTCACAGCCATGGCCGCTCGTCGGCGGCCATCTGATCTCGGGCGCCGTGGGGGTTAGCTGTGGCCAATGGATCGCCGGGCCGGTTCTCGCCGGCGCGCTCGCAGTCGCCGGTGCGATCTTCGCTATGTACATCATCCGCTGCCTGCATCCTCCAGGGGGTGCGACCGCTCTAGCCGCGGTAATGGGCGGTGACCAGTTGCACCAACTCGGCTTTCAATTCCTGGTGACGCCGTTGGCACTCAATCTGGCGATAATGCTGGCCGCCGCGTTGTTGCTTAACAACCTGCTGCCGCGCCGCTGTTATCCCGCCGCCCTTCATAGCCTGAAGCGTCGGTCGTCTGCGGATACACATGCACCGCCCAAGCGGGCGGAGATCGTCTTCGACAAAGGGGATCTCAGCGCAGCGATGCAGGAGTTGGGTTTCTATGTGGACGTATCCGAGGACGATCTGAGCCGGATTTACAACCACACCCTGGCGGCGGTCCAGCGCAAACACTTCGGGGAGATGCTGTGTCGGGAAATCATGACCACCGAGGTAATTACTGCGGAATACGCAACTCCAGCCCATGATGTTTGGATGCTCATGGTGCAGCACGGGATTCGCGGGATGCCGGTCGTCGACCGCAAAGGCTTCGTGCTCGGAGTGGTCGCCGTAGCCGATTTTCTCAAGCATGTCAGCGACCTTCCCGGCGACAGCTGGAGCGCCCGCCTGCGTACCTTTCTCAGACCATCCCGGAACGAGCACACCGAAAAGCCCGAATATGCCGGCCACCTGATGTCCAAACCACCCATCACTGTTTTCGAAGACCAGCATGTTCTCGATCTGGTGTCGCTTTTTTATCGAAAGCGCGTACACCACATCCCGGTGATTGACCGGTCGCGGCGGCTGGCAGGCATCGTCACCCCCAAGCATCTGGTCTACGCGCTGCATGCGGATCTGCGTTTTGCCGGTGAGCGGCAGGGTACGCCAGTTCCCCAGTCGGCGACGATCGGCTGAGGGTGGCCCCGACGCCTTCACCCTTTTAGAGTCCCCGATGGGCGATGAGTAAAAACCCTCACCTCTTGGCGCGGGATAAGTAGGTATTAACGGCCTCGCCGTTGCATTCTCAGCACTGGTCTTGATAGCGGTTCCCCTTTCCCCCGGGAGAGGATAGGGGAAGATGAAAATAAAAGTGATCTCTTTGTTTTTGATCCCCTCACCCCAACCGTTTCCGTGAGGGAGAGGGAGCTGACAATCGGCCGAATGGCCGATCGATCCGGCTTTTAGCCGCAACCCGATGCCAGCCGGTTTAGCCGGTGAAGTATTCACTCGCAGCCAATCATTGTCACCGCAGGAGGCCGCAATGACTCCAGCATTACCCGGCAACATCCACTTCGGGCGTGAAGTCTGCGGGGACCTGCTTCATGCCGAGCGCCGCGAGTGGTGCCTCTGCAATGGCCTCGGCGCCTATGCCGCCGGCAATCTGGCGGGGACGCTGACGCGCCGCTACCATGGTCTGTTGGTCGCGCCCATCCATCCGCCGTTGGGACGGGCGTTGGTTTTCGCCAATGGATGCAGGACTCGGGACGGTCAGTGAGATTTTCGACGGCGACCCGCCGCACAGTCCGCGCGGCTGTCCGGCCCAGGCTTGCTCGGTGGCCTGTGTGTTGGAAGCTTGGTGGCGGCTGCGAAATGGGCTAATCGCCAAACGAATTCTCCACAGTGCCAGAGAGATCAACAAAATGGAAAGGGAATAAGGAAAGGCATCAACAGCGATTCACGAGGTTAAAAAGGGAAACGTGCCATTTCCCCCTTTTGTTCTTAATGGGCGCGAAGGATCGATCGATAAGCGCTTCGCTAAGCAATATCTGTCCGACCGCTTTCTTGAAGCTTTCAGGTTTTTCAGGCTAGGATCACCCGAAATCTACGCGCAAAATGTCCAATTTTTAAGGAGGCGTTGCATGAAGTATGTCATAAGGAGAATGGATCCACATTCATAGCGGTGGCTGGTAATCTGAAGCATGAGATTGGCACGGGTCATGTGAGTGGCGAATACCAGAGTCCAGGACTTTAAGCTTATGTTGGACGAAGCCGCTTCGCGGAGAAAAGCCACGCCGCCCGATCGAAGTTAAAATGCAGCCTCACCCCCTCGCATACGAGGGATCATTCCAGCAAGAACCATGAGGCTACATCACCATGTCAGCACCATCTGAATCAAATTTCAAGCAAAAGTACCAAAACCATCTCAAGCACCTTCGGCTCAAGGGCCTGCAACCGAAGACCATCGAAGCGTACGCCCGCGCCGTTCGCCGTATCGGTGCCTATTTCGACCATCAGATCGATGATCTGTCGGAACAGCAGTTGACCGACTATTTCACCGACCTGCTCGAGAGCCATTCCTGGAGTGCCGTCAAGCTCGACCTGTACGGCCTTAAATTCTACTACTCCCATGTGTTGCATAAGCCTTGGGTGAATGTGGATCTGATCAAGCCGCCGAAGACCCAACGGCTGCCGGATATCGTCACCGTCGAGGAGGCCCAGCGGCTGTTCATGGCAACCCATACGCTCAGTTACCGGGTCTTCTATTTCACCGTCTACAGCTTAGGTCTGCGACTCGGCGAAGGCTTGCGCCTTCAGGTGGGCGATATCGATGCGCACCGGCGGCGCGTTCATATCCGCGATTCGAAGGGCAACAAAGATCGTTTCGTCCCCCTCCCGAAGTCGACGCTGGATCTGCTGCGCCGCTTCTGGCAGCTGCATCGCAACCCCGCGCTGCTGTTCCCGAATCGTCACGGCGGCCTGAAAGCGGCTCATCGCGCCACCAGTCCGCTCGATCGTGGCGGCGTGCAGAGCACCCTGCGCACGGTGGTGGCCGACTGCGGGATAAAAAAAAGATCACTCCGCACAGCCTGCGTCACGCCTATGCCACTCACCTGATCGAAGCAGGCGTCGACCTGCTCGAGGTGCAGAAGATCCTCGGCCATCGTTCCATCCTCACCACCGCCAGATACACTCACCTGACGTCCAACACGGACCAAAACGCACAGCGGGTCATCAACGAGATGATGAACGGCTTTTCCATCGAATGGGGGACGGTCAAGTGATCCTGCTCTCATCGATCATCCAAACGTTCCAGGCCGACTTTCTGGCGCAATATCAGGGGACGATCCTGCCGAGCCATCGCCGGGCGCTGGCCGCCATGAAGGCCTGCCGTACTTCGCTCAGTCCCTTGATGCAGGCACAATGCAGCGAGTGCGACAACCACGTCTTCGTACCCCACTCCTGCGGTCACCGCAACTGTCCCCACTGCCAGCACCACGAGAGTCAGCAGTGGCTGCAACGCCAGCTGAATAAACAGGTGCCCGCCGAGTATTTCCTGTTGACTTTCACCTTGCCCCAAGAGCTGAGGCCGCTGGCATGGCGGCATCAACGTGTACTCTATTCGTTGATCACCCGCTGCAGCTGGGAGACCGTTAAAACCTTCACCCAGAACGACCGCCAGCTGCAGGGAAGCGCCGGTGCCATCACGGTCCTGCATACCCATTCACGCCGCCTCGATTACCACCCGCATGTCCATTTGGTGATGCCCGCTGCGGCGATCGATGCCGACCAGCGGCTCTGGCGAACCAAGAGCGCCAAACGCAAGAACAAATCCGGCTATCTGTTCAATCATAAGGCGCTGGCCAAGGTCTTCCGTGCCAAGATGCTCGATGCCATCAGGCAGGAAGGACTCGAGCTTCCCGCCAGCTATCCCGACAAATGGGTGGTGGACTGC
>DEII01000121.1:87865-89896 GCA_002352385.1 Methylococcaceae bacterium UBA2778
TCGGCCGTTATCTGTACCGCGGCGTCATTCAGGAAAAGGACATCGTCGCCTGCCGGAACGGTCAGGTCACCTTTCGTTACCAGGACAGCAAGACCCACAAGATGCGCACAAGAACGGTTTCCGGCGCGACGTTCCTGTGGCTGTTCCTCCAGCATGTGTTGCCCAAAGGGTTCCGGCGTGCGCGCAACTTCGGGTTTTTGCACGCCAACAGCAAGCGCCTGATTGCGTTGATTCGATGGCTGTTCAGGCTGCATCCGAGTCAGGTGCAGGCACCGGAGAGGCAACGTCCCGGACTCGCCTGCCCGTGCTGCGGCGCCAGTATGAATATCGTGAAAACCCAGATTCCACGCCTGTTCCCGTCCGCGCTTCCGGCGCCCGCCGGCTAACAGGTCCGAGGTTGCAGGTTATGTAAGCGCATCCTTCAATCCGGGCGGTTGGCGATCGGTAGCCTTGAGCCGAGGGGCGCGCTCGGCCTGAATACGAGTAAAATACACATAGAAACATCCATTTCCTGCTGAAGTCACCGCAACGGCGACGATTCGCCCTTGTTCTTGAGACTTGCTGCTTTCGGCAAGTCTGCCGGACGAGCGGATTTCGAAAAGATATTTTCTTATATAAAGCCTCCCATCCGCCTATCCACGGGCTCGTCCAACAAACGGTTCAGATTGTGGTTCGCTTCGCTCACACAATCTAACCTTGTTCGTTATGTTCTTGTATTTACCAATAAGCAGGATCATTGAATTCCTCAACGCAGGTTGGACAACCATTGATAGTTTGAATTGGTTCTCCTGTTAAGGACTGACCAAGCCAACCTTCTGGCATTGAAAGCTTCAATGGAGCCTGGATGACATTTTCTGACAGAGCCTGAAACCCTACCTTTGAATAAAAGGATGGATCACCATATGTGATGGCCACAGCCACCGAGTGATTTTTGAGTTCGTTAAGCCCGTAATTGATTAGTGCTTGCCCGATGCCTTTTCCTTGATGTTTAGTGCTAACTGCAACTGGGGCAAGTATGTAAACCTTGGTGGACTCGTTAAAACGAAGACGGGTAAAGAAGATCGCCCCAATAATTGATTCTTCCTCATATGCGCCAATACAAATTATTTCTTCATTGTCGGCTCTTGAAGATAGTTCCGCGGCAAGGTTGCCAATCAGCTCCCCTTCTTTATCTCCCTCGGATGCGGAGAATACAGACTTGAAAAGGCTTGCCACTTCTTCTTTGCTGTTTTTATCGAGAATTTTGTAATTCATGCCTTGTCCTGCAAATCAGTCTCGGTCAGAACTTTGGAACATAACGCTGCAAATCACCGGTGGCAAAAAGCAGAGTGAGGAACGAGCGACGCTTTTTGGCATCCGAGTGCATTTGCCTTGTTATGTTTCAATTAACAGTCGATGTAAATATTGACCACACCTTTGCTTTTTTTACTAGCCTTTGCCTGTATATTGGTCTGATTCGTGCTATTTGGTTTAGATTCTTTTTGATGCCTTCTTTTTTATCAGTCCATAATTCTTGTGTGCTCAGTGATAATGCCAACTCGAGGTTATCTTTAAGAAGCTTAAAAACAGCATCAAACTCATTAGACTCATAGCTATCTACGCCGAATACTATATCAATCTCTGCCCTGATTTTTTGCTCATCTATGAATAGCGGTGAGACATCATTTTGTATAGTTCGCCACTCTTCTTTATTTAATGCTTCTTGTTTGTCATCAAATACAGATTCAAGATGAGCAACAGCCTTGACGAGGCGTTGGTAATAGTAGTCAATGGAGCCGCATATTTCAGATGCAATCAACCAGCGTCTATTTCTAGTTTCTCTAATGTAGTTGTAAAGCACATTAAATAGCGTGGCTATTACTCCGCCCAATAATGACCACAACAATTCTTCTCTCATATGACTTTGCACTCATGAAACATAACGCCAAAATCAGATGCCGTTTAAAGTGGCAGGGCTTTTGCGGTAGCAAAAGGCATGACGCTTTAAACGGTCAGCTGAATTTTTTGGTTGGACGGAGCCGCTTCGCGGAG
>DEII01000173.1 GCA_002352385.1 Methylococcaceae bacterium UBA2778
GAGGTAAACACGATTGGCGGATATGAAAAACAATTTCATATCACCCCCTGGCCTCTTAAATTAGAAGCCTATCAACTTGACCTCTCCGATATCATCACGGCGCTTAAGCGTAACAATGCCAATATGGGGGCGGGCTATATAGAGCGCTCGGGGGAACAATATCTCGTGCGGGTACCCGGTCAGGCAAAAACACTTGAAGAATTAAATCAGATTATTGTTACTCACAGACACGGTGTTTCCGTTCGGATCAGAGACGTTGCAGATGTCCTTATCGGACACGAATTGCGGACGGGGGCCGCAACCCAGGACGGCAAGGAAGTTGTTCTCGGTACCGTTTTTATGCTGATCGGCGAGAATAGCCGGACCGTTTCAAACGCTGTTGCGGACAGGCTTAAAAATGTCAATGCGAGCTTACCCGAAGGCATTGTTGTCCAACCGGTTTATAATCGCACCGCACTCGTCGACAGAACGATAGAAACCGTGACCAAAAATCTGGTTGAAGGCGCGCTGCTCGTCATTGTTATTCTTTTCATTCTCCTCGGTAATATTCGCGCGGCGCTTATCACCGCATCCGTTATTCCACTAGTCATGTTGATGACGATCACGGGCATGGTGCAAAATCGCATTTCCGGTAATCTGATGAGCCTCGGCGCACTTGACTTCGGCCTTATCGTCGATGGTGCTGTTATCATCATCGAAAACTGCATTCGCCGTTTAAGTGAAAAGCAAAAAGATATTGGTCGCTTATTATCATTGGACGAAAGATTTGAATTAACCTCCGCAGCCACCGCCGAAGTCATTAAGCCGAGCCTGTTTGGTGTGCTGATTATCACGGTCGTCTATATTCCGATTTTTGCGCTTACCGGCGTCGAAGGAAAAATGTTCCATCCCATGGCATTTACCGTCGTCATCGCATTGCTGTCGGCACTGATACTCTCCCTCACATTCATACCGGCTGCGACAGCTATATTTCTTGGCGGCAGGATCAGCGAGAAAGAGCCGCGAATTATTACCGGGGCCAGATCAATCTACAGCCCGGTACTGAATTTCGTGCTGAGATGGCGTCTTGTTGTCGTCACTGCGGCGGTGGTGCTTGTTGGGTTCGCGGGAATTGCTGCAACAAGGCTTGGCGCTGAATTCATGCCACAACTTGATGAAGGCGACATCGCGATGCATGCATTGCGCATACCCGGCACCAGCCTCACCCAGGCAATTGATATGCAAACCGGACTGGAAACCCGCCTTCAGAAATTTCCTGAAGTTGAACGGGTTTTTTCCAAAATCGGAACAGCGGACATTGCAACAGATCCGATGCCGCCCAATGTGGCCGATACATTTATCATGTTGAAAGATCGAAGCCTATGGCCAGATCCGCGAAAACCAAAAAAGAGAATTGTTGCTGAAATTGAGCAGGCCATGCTGGCCATCCCCGGCAACAAATACGAGTTTCTGCAGCCGATTGAAATGCGTTTCAATGAACTTATTGCAGGTGTCAGGAGCGATCTGGCAGTCAAAGTTTTTGGGGACGATTTGGACGTTCTTCTGGAGCTTGGAAAGGATATTGAAAAAGCGGTAGGCGGGATTACTGGCGCTGCTGATGTTCGCGTTGAGCAGGCGACCGGACTGCCGCTCCTGTCGATCATGCCTGACCGCGAAGCCCTTGCCCGCTTTGGACTGAGCATCAGTGCTATTCAAGATGTCATTTCCGCATCGATAAGCGGTCAGGTCGCCGGACAGGTATTTGAGGGAGATCGCCGTTCTGACATTGTCGTGCGAATGCCGGACGCCTTACGCGACAACGTAGCCGCGATCAGGCGATTACCAATATCGCTTCCGTCAGCAGTCGATAGACACGACGGTTCGGCTCCAACCCTTATTCCGTTATCTGAAGTCGCCAGGGTGGAAACCAGTATCGGTCCCAATCAGATCAGCCGGGAAAACGGCAAGCGCCGCGTCGTCGTCACCACGAATGTGCGAGATCGAGACCTTGGTTCATTCGTCAAGGATGTGCAGAACGCCGTCTCGACAAATGTTGAAATTCCACCAGGTTACTGGGTTGAATATGGAGGGACCTTCGAGCAACTCATTTCCGCAAGCAATCGATTGAAACTTGTTGTGCCTTTGGCGCTGCTGTTTATCCTTGCCCTGTTGTTCATGTTGTTTGGGTCTGTAAAGGACGCAATGATTGTTTTCACAGGCGTTCCATTGGCACTAACCGGCGGGGTTGCGGCACTGTATTTGCGCGACCTTCCTTTTTCTATATCGGCTGCTGTCGGTTTTATCGCTTTGTCCGGTGTGGCCGTATTGAACGGTGTCGTGATGGTGTCCTTCATTCGCAGTTTGATAGAGAGAGGATTGCCTCTCGATGATGCGATCCGCGAAGGTGCCTTGATACGACTGCGACCGGTTCTGATGACTGCACTGGTAGCAAGTCTCGGTTTTGTTCCCATGGCGATTAATGTGGGTGCCGGGGCTGAAGTTCAGCGCCCCCTTGCGACGGTCGTTATCGGAGGCATTATTTCGTCGACAATTCTCACATTGCTCGTGTTGCCTGCGCTCTATCGACTATTCCACCGTGAGGGTGAGCCTCTGGAACAGGAGATAAAGGAACAAGCCGTAGACTACAAAGCACCTGCCGCTGCCGAATGAAGAAAATTGCTTCT
Source organism: Methylococcaceae bacterium UBA2778 (assembly GCA_002352385.1). Taxonomy (GTDB): domain Bacteria; phylum Pseudomonadota; class Gammaproteobacteria; order Methylococcales; family UBA2778; genus UBA2778. The sequence goes on from DEII01000173.1 coordinate 2,664, forward strand.
CCCTCAATGCTGTCGGATAAAAAATGGTAGCTCCGGAGTGTCTAGAAATCCAGGGGCGATTCAACTTGTGGCTCAGCCATTCGCCACTGACATATTCAACCTCTCATGTTTCGAGGAGTAGCTAGCCATGAACGGACCCTGTATCGATGTCCCTTAGAACGGCAGCTGTCTTTTTAGTCTGCCCCCGGTTTTGCGCTCTTATATAACAAAACTGAATTTAGGTATTTTTTGGCTGGCCTGCCTGTTCGTTTTACATCTGGCGCGCAAGCATCGAGCGGAAGCGCATGAGAGCGACGATTATGAAAATTGCGCCCAGGCAGGCCAGAATAAGCAGTTGAGG
>DEII01000106.1 GCA_002352385.1 Methylococcaceae bacterium UBA2778
ACCCCTAAGGGGTTGTCGGTGGCGGTGCCACCCGCCGGGGGGGGTTACGGTTGGCTTCCGTCGTCGGTCTCGATCCGGTTTCGCCCCGAACGTTTGGCGCGGTAGAGGGTTTCATCCGCCCGATTAATGAAGGACTTCAGCGTGTCATCGGGCAGGTAAAGAGCGATTCCGGCAGAGAAGGTGGGCATGGACACGACGGTATTCTCATAGCTGAAACAGGTGTTTGCCGCATAGGCCTGAACCTTCTCAAGGGCGATGACCGCCTCCTCCAGGTTTGTGTAGGGCAGTACGGCCGCGAACTCTTCGCCTCCATAACGGGCGATCATGTCATGCTGGCGGAAGGCAGTTAACACGATTTCGGCAAAGCCGCGCAGGATAGTATCCCCGCACGAGTGTCCATAGGCATCATTGATTGACTTAAACTGGTCCAGATCGATCAGGGCGAGCGCCAGTGGATGGCCTGAACGACGCACGCGGCTTAGCTCATCTTCCAGACGACGCGTGAAGGCGCGGCGGTTTGGCAAACCGGTAAGGTCATCAGTCAGGCTTAGTCGCCGGACCCGCCTGAGTTCTTCATTGAGCTGCCTGTTACCGGTGGCGAACGCCTGCAGGGACTCATGGGTGTCATTGAATTGCTGGATAAGCTCCTGCTGTTCTTGGATGACATGGCCCAGTTCGCCAAGCAGCAAGTTGCGCACCTGTTCGATTTCTTCCACGCTGGCTGCATGACGCAGAGTGGCCAGTTCGGATTGCAGCTGGCTGCCGAATGATTCGTTTCGGGCAATCATCTCTTCCATGCGCAGCGTGAGCGTGGTTTGAATGCCGTGGATTCTTTCGCGTTCCTGATCCAGATTTGCTCCTGGAGGCCTATCGCTGTCAAATCCGGCCAATGCAATAGCACGGTTGGTTTCTGCAGAACTCAGATCCAGGCGCAATTGTCCCGGTGCTATCTGAGCCGCCTGGCGCGTATATTTCTCAGCGCCAATTCCGTTGCTCTCATCATTGTTCATCTCACTAGCGACTGGAGACGCTGTTTCATAAGCACTTTCAGTATCCGGCGTGATGTCTGAGGGCAGGGTATCAACAAATAACCGGATTTGTTCTCCAAGTGACTGCAGATCAGCCAGCGACAGCGATGGCTGAATATTTGCGAGCAATGTTGCAGCCTGCTTTTCTTGCGATGACTCTTGGGGCAGGTTCTGAGCGAGCTTATCGATCAGCATCTTGACGATATGACCGTACTGATGCGCGATCGCGAGATGGGTGGATTCGAGCTCGGAGAGATAATCACTGAGCTGACTATAGATTTCGCCGCCGGTCTTGGCTTGCTTTAATCCGTTGAACAAATGCTGCTTCCACGACAGGGATGAAACCGCAGTTAATTTCCTGCGCCCGATCTCCGGCAAGGTATGGTCCTCCTAAAGGGGGCTTATGTTAATCCGGTTGGCGGTGCCAGGATCGTTTGACAAAATCGCACTGTTGTTCGCCCGTCAGGCATTTTCAATGCGCGCCTCTTTATTGAATCCGCATCGAACCCGATTATACGATTTAACTCTACGCTTGTTATAGACCAATAACAACTCGACTGGATGTGATCTTTATGTTGATAAATCTGTGCATAAGATTTCAAAAAATCCAGGAAACAGAGTGTTACAAAAAACACCTTAGCAATTTTATTAAAACCATGAATTAATATCAGTGTTATCAGATTATTATCACAAACTGTCCTTAAAAAATGCCTTTATTAATATTTGTTTATATTCGCGGCCGTTGCCGTTGGGAACGATTATCATGTCCTTTCTGAAACATACGTCTCCAAGTCTATTCGGAAATAATGTTGCAGCCATGTAAGACACAGTGTTTCAGGTGACGTATGAGTATTCCGATTCATTATCAGTTGAGCAAAGATCTTTGCTGGCGAAGAAAAATACGTGCGCGTCATACGCAGTGTGTTTTCGTAATGCCGCGATTGCACATGCTTGACACTGAGTTCTTGCGTTCGGCTTTGGTTTTGGATCCCGCGGGCCTGGGCATTAATCGAGACCGGGGACACAAAAGCGTTTTACGAGGGTCCGCATACACCAGATGTCAGGGTTTTATCCGCGTCTGTGGAGGCGCTTTGGGTGAGTTTGGAAATCCATTCCGTTGCGCGTGCTCGCGGGTGTCGCGCGTTTTTTTGGCGTGGGTGTCTTGTGCTCCCTATTTGCCGTGCCGAAAAAGCATTGCGTTCTTGCATTGGATTTCCCGTTCGATACGCGGAATATCGGGCCCGTGGGCGAGAATGGAATTGTCGTCTACCGGGCCGCGCGGCGCCAACCGGGAAGCGGAAAATGCCTTGGTTTGTCCCCACGCCGATTCCTGCCGCCTATTAGGATTTTGTGGCCGCAGGTATTCGCGGAGATTTCCGGCTTGTTGGGCGTCGGCGAAAGCCGGGAGTCTGTTCATGTAACGGGTGATTCTGTTATGTTTGGGGCTTTATAAGCCGTTGTGAGAAAATTGGCAGGCGGGGACGGCCCCGGAGGGCGAGACGATGTATGTAGCCAAAACACCCGACGAATTTCTCGATCTGATCGATCAGGCAATTTTCGAGATCGAGGACCTGCTGGCCTGCGCCGGGGATGAGGGAGATTCTGACTATGAATT
>DEII01000155.1 GCA_002352385.1 Methylococcaceae bacterium UBA2778
CGAGGACACGATTATGCGCTATGTCCGGCTCTATAATGGCTCCATCCCACAACGAGTTCTATACCATTGCACACCCATTGAGGCACTTAAACAATGGCACGAAAAACAACCCAAACTCTTTAACAAACGTGTATACAATCTCACGGGTCTTGACAAGTAGTGGCACCGCGAGCATTTCGCCTCCTTGGTGGCTGAAGGCGTGGAGCGGTTTGGTCACAGAATACAGGCCTATTGCTGGATGGACAATCACGTGCACCTTGCGGTGCAGGTGTCCGACGTTCTGCTCTCCCGAATCATGCAGGACATAGCCTTCCGTTACGCCCGCTGGATCAATCGTCGGTAGAGACGAGCTTGGTAGGATACGCACTGCGTACCTTTTGGGCTGCATCCGTTCAGGAATCACCCCTTCCGCGTTTCTTCTCCGATCACACGTTGATACAATGCTTCATATTGTTCGGCAACGAGCGAAAGGCTATAGTTGTGCTGTATCCGTCGCCGCGCCGCCGCGCCTAACGCTGCGACTTTCTGTTTGCCGGATTTTATCAAATCAAGCCACGCAGCCGCTATCGACTCCGGGTCTGAAGGCGGGACCACCCGTCCGGTATCACCGACAATCGTCGCCGAATCTCCCACATCGGTGACCACGCAGGGGGCTCCGCAGGCCATCGCTTCACCCACTACATTGGGAAACGCTTCGCCGGTGGATGCCGAGCTGGTGCTTATATCCAGGGCACCCATCAAATCCGGTATATCCCGCCGCTCGCCCAGAAGCCGGCAGCAGTCGGTCAGTTTCAGTCGATCGAGCATCCGCTCCAATTCAGGATTGCTTCGATCCACCCCCTGGCCCGCCATCACAAAAAAGAGATCGCACTCGGCGCGCTGCCTTAAAAGCGCTGCTGCTGTCAGAAACGAAGCGTGATCTTTCATCGGATGATAGCGGGCGAAATGGCCAATCAGCCAAGCATCTTCGGCTACGCCCAACTCCTGTCGAATCTGCCTGCGTGATGCGGGGTTCGGTTTGAAACGCTCACAATCGAAGCCATTGGGAATGACGATGGTTTTTCCGGGCGCATAGCCCAATCGTTCATGCTGAAGCGCACTTTGGCGGCTGTTGTACACGATCGTTGCGGGTGTGCTGGAAAGAGAGCCGCCGAAATGAATCAACCAGCGGGTCAAGCGCTTGTCGCTGCTCAGATCGTCCAGGGAATAGCGAATGTTCCACGCCACAGGAACCGTTTGGGAAGCCCGCCACGTCGCCAGCGTCGATGCCAGATTGGCATGATACATCCAGCCTTGAATCAGATCCGGCTGCTCCTGACGAATCAGTCGACGCAATCGGAGCAGCGGCCGGAGCCCGGGTATTCCACGGCGCATCCCCAGCGTATGAACCGGCACACCCAGCGCTTCGATCGGCTCTCCCAGCGTTCCGCGGTCGCACAATGAGACAACTGACGTGGCGCGGGCGCGGTTTGCGGAAGAGAGCAGCTTGTACAGCATCATTTCGGCGCCGCCGGTTGTCAGGCCGGTAATCACATGAAGCACTTTCATTGGCATTGATTCATTCCCTCTGCCACCAAATCAGCACACCTCAACGGAAAAGGCAGCGAGCGTGCTGTAATTCCTCGGTTCCCTCTCCCGCCGGGAGAGGGTTGGGGCGAGGGGTCTGAATAATTACTTTCATTGCATCAATGTCAGCAACAGCTGTTCCGTGCGCACCGTCAGCTGCCGGACTGAAAAGTGCTGCTCGATTCTTCGGCGGGCGGTCCAGGCTACTGTGATGCGCCGCTCTGGATCGGAGAGCAGCCCTCGCCAGGCGGAGCACAACGCCGCCGGGTCTTTGGCCGGCACGACACAGCGACGGTCTTCGACGATCCATGCCGAATCGCCGACGTCCGTCACCACGCTGGGGATCTCGCAGGCCATCGCTTCGCCGATTGCATTGGAAAAGCCTTCCCCGAAGCCGGACGAACTGGTCGCAATATCCAGCGCGTTGTAGACCGCTACCATATCCGAGGATGCGCCTGCCCAGATGAGCCGGTCATCCAGTCCGAGCTCATGGGCCAGCGTTTTTAGTTCGTCACGGCATGCCGCGGGCCCGTCGCCCACGCAGACGAAGCGGGCGGCGTGATGCTCTTCTGCCAGCCGCCCCGCAGCCGTAAGAAAGACCGAATGCCCTTTCATCGGATCCAAACGCGCCACCAGCCCGATCAGTGGCTCATTGCCATCGATGCCCCACGCCCGACGCTGCCTTTTTCCCGCCTGCTTGTCAGGTTTGAACTGATCGGTATCGATGCCGTTTGGAATGACCACCATGTTGGTCTCGGGAAACCCGTGCGTTTGTGCGAATTTTCGGCCCGCCCGCGAATTGACGATGATGCGGTCGGCAAATCGTGACAGCCGGCATTCGGCCCGCCAGGAGAACGTGTAAAGCCAGTGATAGCGGCTGAGATCCATGTCTGACGCGCGTACACCCCAGACCATTTTGACGCCCGGGAGCAGGGGTTTGAGCACGATCGTCAGAATGTTGGCAACCGACAGATAGCTGTGGATCAGGTCGGGACGGTACTCTTTGACCAGCCGAAGCAGGCGCCGCATGAAGCCGATCATCTCCCAGCGGCCCTTCTTGTCGAGGGAAAACACCGGAATTTGCTCCGTTTCAAGCGTGCGCGTCAATGGGCCGCCGGGATAAAACAGGGCAACGGCGACGGTATGCTTTCTCGCTTTCAGTGCCTTTGCCAGGGTGACCGCCTGTCTTTCAGCACCGCCGTAGTCGAGTGCGCGAATCAGAAAAAGGAGTCGCATCAGGGAAGATAAAACAGAAGAGGGGCAAAACGACGCATGATAGCATTTTTGGCGGAACGGGCAAGCCATTTGATGGCTGCAGCCGTCGTGCTAACTGATCTCATGGACACGCCATGGCGTGTTCCTCTGCTATGCTCCTTCGTTTCACCTCATCACTCACGAGTAGCAATGCTCTACCGAAGGGCTGCCATCCCCGAAGAGGGAGAGTAGGGCTCTTCCCCCACCCCTTTCAAGGTGCTTTCAAGCCATTGAAAAGATGAATATTTATGTAGGTTGGGCAAAGCGCAGCGTGCCCAACGGCTCGGGCGGATGTTGGGCACGGCCTGCCGGCCTTTGCCCAACCTACTATTAATCTTTTGATGATTATCGGCCACCTTGAAAGGGTTGGTTGGGTAGAGCGGTAGCGAAACCCAACGATTGGGCATGTATCGAGGCTGATTTGTTGGGTTTCGTTTCTCAACCGCAACCTACGATAGGGTGTCAACAAGCCATGATGAGAATTGCCGACAGGTTGGGTCTCTTATTGATTTTGTTCCGATCGATCGATATAATTCCTGGATATTTTTTACAGGGCAGGCGCTCGATGGAGGCAGAACATGTGGTTCCCGCTGTCATGCGGATTCTCCGCACTCAGGCGGGCGTGGTCGTGTTCGTGTCAGCGCTGATGCTGGCACTGTTTGGGTGGTTGGAAGCGCGTTCGGCTTTTCTCGGCGGCTTGGCCGGTTTTTTGCCCAATGCTTATTTTGGGTATTGGGTCGCGCGATCCAAAGGGGAGGGCGCACAAAAGATCGTCCGTACGTTCTACGCGGGTGAGTCGGTAAAAATAATAATCACCGCGGCGCTGTTTTTTCTGATACTGCAACTGCCTGACATTTTGTTCATGCCCTTGTTCGCCGGTTTCGTATCGGTCATTATGGTGTTTTGGTTTGCGCTGCTTATGCGCAGCACATAAAAAAGTGGGAATCGATGGCGACAGAAACACATGACGCCGGTGGTGCGACCGGTTATATCATCCATCACCTTACGTCTTTGTCCGCGGGGGAAGGGTTCTGGACCATTCATCTGGACACACTGTTCTTTTCCGTTTTTCTTGGGTGCCTGTTTCTTTTCGCGTTCAAGATCGCAGCGGAGAAAGTCACCTCCGGTGTTCCGGGACTGCTCCAGAACATCGTCGAAACACTCGTGGAATTTGTCGATACCCAGGTCAAGGACAGCTTTCACGGCAAAAGCAAATTGATCGCCCCTTTGGGGCTGACGATTTTCGTCTGGGTCTTTTTGATGAATTTTATGGACCTGATTCCGGTCGATCTGCTGCCCGACATTGCCTCCTGGATCGGAATCCCCTATTTGCGCGTAGTGCCGACCACCGACCTGAATGCGACCTTCGCGATGTCCATTTCAGTGTTCTGCCTCATTATCTTTTACAGCGTAAAGGTGAAGGGCGGCATCGGGTTTGCGAAGGAGATGCTGTTGACGCCGTTCGGGCCGTGGCTGATGCCGTTCAACCTGCTACTGAAAACGGTTGAAGAGTTGGCGAAGCCGGTATCGCTCGGTCTTCGTCTGTTCGGAAACCTGTACGCCGGGGAGTTGATTTTCATCCTGATCGCCTTGTTGCCGTGGTATGTTCAGCCGTTGCTCAGTTTTCCCTGGGCGATCTTTCATCTCCTCATTATTACGTTGCAGGCTTTCATATTCATGGTGTTGACCATCGTTTATCTGAGCCTGGCGCATGAGGAGCATTGATGCAAACCCAGAGGTCTCAGGATTTGTGCGCTTCGTGCGTTTTATAGAACGGCGTGCCGCGTAGCGGCACACAACCCCTGGTTTCTGGTTTCTCGTTTCCAGGCACTAGGAGGCTGTCCGAGAATAGCGATCGTAGCGAGGGCGGGACTGATTGAGTCAGATTTTTCGANNATCAGGCTCGGCCGCAGTAGATCAGCCTGTTCTCGGACAGCCTCCTAGAGCGAGGATCCGGGTTTCTATTCATTTTTTGTCACAATAACATGTGGAGGTATCATGGAAATTGCAGAGTTGATTGCTGAAGTGCAAGGCTTGACCGCCATTGCGGTGGGGCTCGTGCTTGGCATGGGGGCGCTGGGAACGGCGATTGGTTTTGGCCTGTTGGGCGGCAAATTTCTGGAAGGTGCCGCACGTCAGCCTGAAATGGTGCCGATGCTGCAGGTGAAGATGTTCATCGTGGCGGGTCTGTTGGATGCGGTCACCATGATCGGCGTCGGTCTTGCGCTCTTCTTCACCTTCGCCAATCCGTTCCTTTCCGCAGTGAAATCGGCTGCGGGCGGCTAGTCTTTTTTATCACCTTAACGTCACGAGGAAGGTGCTGTGAGTATCAATGCTACTCTCATCGGACAGATGATCACGTTCACGCTTCTGGTGTGGTTCACCATGAAGTATGTATGGCCGCCCATCATGCAGGCCCTGGAAGAGCGTAAGAAAAAGATTGCCGAAGGGTTGGCGGCCGCCGAACGAGGCCACCACGAAATGGAGCTTGCGGGGAAGCGTGCGAGCGTTGCGCTCAAAGAGGCAAGAGACCAGGCGGCCGAAATCGTCGGCAAGGCGCAAAAGCGTGCAGGAGAGATTGTCGAAGAGTCGAAGGAGTCGGCGAGAACCGAAGGCGAGCGCCTGATTGCCGCGGCCAGGTCTGAGATCAGTCGGGAAGTGCAGCAGGCGAAGCAGTCGCTGCGCGACCAGGTTTCCGTTCTGGCGATCGATGCAGCCGAGCAGATTCTTCGTGAGGAGGTCGATCGGAAAAAGCATGAAAAGATCCTGAAAACCGTTGCTCAACAGCTGGATAAGGCATAATGAGCGGGTCTGATACATTGGCCCGGCCTTATGCAGAGGCGGTCTTCAAGCGCGCAAAAGAGACCGGCAGCACCGAGCAATGGTCTGATATGTTGGCTTTTCTTGCCGCCGTAATGAAGGACGACCGGCTGTCCCGGGCAGCCGTCAATCCCAAGGTGGACAGGCACGCGTTCACCGAGCTGTTGCTCGATATCTGCAAAGGCCATATCACAGAAGAGGGCGAGAACCTGCTCAAGCTGCTGGTTGCGAACAACCGCCTGAACCTGGCGGCATCCATCAAAGAGCTGTTCGAACAGTACCGCGCCGAGGATGAGGGATATATCGATGTCGATGTGAAAACAGCCTTTCCGATCGGCGACCGGGAGCAGCGGCAGTTGACATCCGCCCTGGAAAAAACATTGAACAAGCACGTTCGCCTGCGCACGGAAGAGGACGACACGTTGATCGGCGGCGTGCTGATTCGCGCCGGTGACACAGTAATCGATGGATCGATTCGGGGACAACTTCAACAATTGGCTAAGAGACTCTATAGCCCGAAGATTTCATAAATTTGCGCCGATATCGCGCAG
>DEII01000157.1 GCA_002352385.1 Methylococcaceae bacterium UBA2778
TTCGGAAATTTCCTTGTGAAACCAATATACTGCGCGATATCGGCGCAAATTTATGAAATCTTCGGGGTAAAAAACCGATGACAATAGTATGGCAATGCGGCTGCTTTTCGTAAAGTGGTGCTTGATTAAATTTCATTTTTTTATAAATATAAGTAAGATAGTTCGATCATTTTACAATCTGGGTGAGGTTTTGGCCAAAACACATAAAGAAGTCTCCCAGCACCATTCCGGTGTGCAAATCGCGCGTGGCTTGCGTGAAATCCTTTTGCTCGGGGTTTCTACGATCGCGCTGTTTTTTCTGATTTCTCTGGTGACGTTCAGCTTGGAGGACGGCGGCTGGACGCACAGCGGGACTGGGCAGCCGATACGCAATGCGGGTGGCGAAGTGGGCGCATGGTTGTCCGATTTTTTTCTTTCCCTGTTCGGTCTGACGGCCTATCTGTTTCCGTTCATGATTGCCTATCACGGTGTGTTGGTATACCGGGGCCGGCGGGCGGAAGGTCAGGTTTCGATATTGGCGCTGCGCTGGGCCGGCTTTCTCGCCACCATCGTCTCCGGGGCAGGGCTGTTGGCGCTGCATTGGCCGCGACTCCGGCTGCCAATGCCCGAATCGACCGGCGGCGTGCTCGGTCAGGAGGTCGGAGACTTTTTGCTCCACGCCTTCGGGTCGACCGGGGCGACGTTGCTGTTGTTGGCGCTGTTTTTCGCCGGAACCACGTTGTTCACCGGGTGCTCCTGGATTGCGATCGCCGACTGGGTCGGGAAATACACGCTCGCAGGCCTGTATACCGTGTATCGGTGGGCCGGTGCATTGTCTCGCTCGGTAGTCGAGAGGAAGCAGCAGGATGGGGAGGAAACAAGAAAGGCAACGATGATAGACCGAGAGGCAAAAAGGCGACCGGTGGTCGAATCGGTTGAGGCGCCAGTCACGCTCAAGGCAGTGGACGAACTGTTCGAACCCGTCAAGCAGATCAAAGCGGAGCGACCGGTCGAAATGGAAATGCAGACTGCGCTGAAGCGGCCAAGGGCGGAGCGGTCACACGAAAAGCCGCCCCAACCCGTTGGCGCTGTGGAAGGGGAGATACCTCCCTTGTCGCTGCTGGATGAACCGCGGCCGCCTACGAAGGGCTATTCCAGAGCCGCATTGGAAGAGATGTCGCGGCAGGTCGAGGTTATCCTCAGCCATTTCGGCGTCGACGTGGAAGTGGTTGCCGTGGACCCCGGGCCTGTCATCACCCGTTTCGAGATCGAGCCGGCCGCCGGCGTGAAGGTAAGCCGAATCAGCAGCCTGGCCAAGGATCTGGCGCGCGCCTTGTCGGTGACCAGTGTCCGTATCGTCGAAATCATTCCGGGGAAGTCGGTGATCGGCCTGGAAATACCCAACAAGGAGCGGGAACTGGTGGCTTTGCGCGATGTCCTATCATCGCGGCTTTACGCCAAATCGGCATCACCATTGACGCTGATCCTCGGCAAGGACAGCAGCGGTGAACCGGTGGCTGCCGATCTTGCGAAGATGCCGCACTTGCTGGTCGCGGGCACGACCGGCTCGGGAAAATCGGTTGCGGTCAATGCCATGATTCTGAGCATGCTCTATAAGGCGACGCCGGAAGATGTTCGCATGATCATGGTCGATCCGAAAATGTTGGAGCTATCGGTGTACGAAGGGATTCCGCATCTGCTGACGCCGGTCGTGACCGACATGAAAGAGGCCGCGAACGCCTTGCGGTGGTGTGTCGCAGAAATGGAGCGGCGCTATCGCGTGATGTCCATGGTTGGAGTGCGCAACCTTGCCGGCTTCAATCGCAAGGTCCGGGAAGCCGAAAAGAGCGGCGCTCCGATCAAAGATCCAACGTTCATACCGGAGCGGCCGCTGCAAGAGGGCGAGGAGTTTCCTGTTCTGACGCCTTTGCCGAGCATCGTCATCGTCATCGACGAACTGGCCGACATGATGATGATCGTCGGCAAAAAGGTGGAGGAGTTGATTGCCCGCCTGGCTCAGAAAGCACGGGCGGCAGGCTTGCACTTGATCCTTGCGACACAGCGGCCGTCGGTGGACGTGCTGACCGGGTTGATCAAGGCGAACATCCCCTCCCGGATTGCTTTTCAGGTCTCCTCCAAAATCGATTCGCGCACGATTCTCGATCAGGGTGGGGCCGAAGCTTTGCTGGGGCACGGCGATATGTTGTATCTTCCGGCGGGCATCAGCATTCCGATACGTGCGCACGGCGCGTTCGTGGACGACCATGAGGTGCACAAGGTTGTGGAGTTTCTGATACAGGCCGGTCCCGCGAATTACCTCGAAGAGATTACCAGGGAGAGCGGCGACGGCGCAGAGTTCGATGCAGCGACGGATGTGGCGGATGATGAAATGGACCCCCTGTATGACCAAGCCGTGAAGATCGTGACCGAAACACGAAAGGCCTCTATTTCCGGTGTTCAGAGGCGCTTGAAAGTGGGCTACAATCGGGCGGCGAGAATGGTCGAGGACATGGAGCGTGCCGGCGTCGTCGGGCCGTTGGAGGCCAACGGCTCGCGTGAAGTGCTGGCGCCGCCGCCACTGGAAGAGTAGATGGATGGATCGAGCGGGCCGATTGCCTGATCCTGATTGTTCATGGTTGACTGGGAACGGCACCCCTTTCAAGGTGCTTCCAGCCCATTGAAAATACGAAGATTTATGTAGGTTGGGCAAAGCGCAGCGTGCCCAGCGGCTCGGGACGGATGTTGGGCACGGCCTGTCGGCCTTTTCCCAACCTACTATTAATCTCATGATGATTGTCGGCCACCTTGAAAGAGCTGACTGGGAACGGATACGATTGATATTTACCAAGTTATATGATATTGAGATGCCTTTTATAAGATTGAATGGATTGATCAAAGTGGCACTATTGTGTCTGTTTTCTATCTCTGCGACTGCGGTGGAAATGTCATCTGTCATGCAGCTGAAAGCGTTTCTCATCACGACACGAACGTTGAGCTGTGATTTCAAACAGGTGTCGATCGATGAGCGCGGGAATCCGATAAAAACCAGTTACGGCAGGTTCTATTTGAAGAAACCGGGCCGCTTTCGGTGGGATTATCAGCGGCCGTTCAAACAGGAGATCGTCTCCAACGGCACGAAGGTGTGGTTTTATGATGCCGATCTGGAGCAGGTGACCGTCAAGCATCTCGATCAGGCCATCGGCGCAACCCCGGCGATGCTGTTGAGCGGCGAAATGTCGCTCGATCGCAATTTCATCGTCGAGAACCAGGGCACCGACGAAGGGATGCGGTGGGTCAGGCTGCGTCCGAAAGACGAAAACAGCAGCTTTAAATACATTCTGATCGGCATGGACGGGAAAACCATTGGCGGCATGGAGTTGAATGACAACTTCGGTCAGTTGACCCGAATCTATTTTTCCGATGTGAAAAAGAATTATCCGATCGATCGCACGATGTTTCAATTTACGGCTCCGCCGGGTGTCGATGTCTTCGAAGAATAGCTGTGTCGAACGGGGCTGAAAAGCCGCTGGCCGATCGCATGAGGCCGCGGCGACTGGATGAGTTCATCGGTCAGAGTCATGTGTTGAGGCCCGGTAAGCCGCTGTATGAAGCGATCGATTCCGGACGCCTGCACTCGATGATCTTCTGGGGTCCGCCCGGCACCGGCAAAACAACCCTGGCGCGCCTCATCGCCGGCCACTCCAACGCGCTGTTTCTTCCGGTGTCGGCGGTGCTTTCCGGCGTCAAGGAGATTCGTACTGCAGTCGCCGAAGCAAAGAAGCAGCTGGAGAACGATCGCCGCACTGTTCTGTTCGTGGATGAGGTGCACCGGTTCAACAAGTCTCAACAGGATGCTTTTTTGCCCCATGTCGAAGACGGTACTGTCTATCTGATCGGTGCAACGACCGAAAATCCCTCTTTCGAACTGAACAATGCGTTGTTGTCACGGGCACGGGTCTATCTGCTCAAGCCGCTGACCGAAGAGGAGCTTTTGCAGGTGCTCGACGGTGCGTTGACGGACGAGCAGCGAGGTGTCGGGCGGCTTGATATTCGATTTCCATCCTCGGTGCGGCGCTGGTTTGCCGAGGCGGCCGATGGGGACGCCCGCCGCCTGCTCAATCTGCTGGAGATCTCGATCGATCTGGCGCAGGAGCAGGAAGATGGTTCGCTGGTGATCACCGAAGCGGTTGCAAGGGAGATCCTGGCAGGTGGGTTGCGGCGCTTCGATAAGCAGGGTGAGGATTTTTTCAATCAGATCTCTGCGCTTCATAAGTCGGTGCGCGGCAGTGCACCGGATGCAGCGCTGTATTGGCTGTGCCGCATGCTGGATGGCGGCTGCGACCCGCTCTACCTGGCCCGCAGGATCGTTCGCATCGCCTGCGAAGATATCGGCAATGCCGACCTCCGCGCTCTGGAGCTGGCCCTGAACGCCTGGAATGCTCAGGAACGGCTGGGCAGTCCGGAGGGGGAATTGGCTCTCGCTCAAGCGGTGATCTATCTGGCCTGTGCGCCGAAGAGCAACGCGGTCTATACGGCGTACAAAGCAGCCATGAACGATGCGGCGCAGTCGGCCAGCCTGGAGGTGCCGCTGCATCTGCGCAATGCCCCGACAAAGTTGATGCAACAGCTGGATTACGGCAAAGAATACCGCTATGCGCACGATGAACCTGGCGCCTATGCCGCCGGCGAGTGCTATTTTCCGGATGCGCTTTCCGATCGCCGGTACTATAGCCCCGTTGGCCGCGGGCTCGAGATTAAAATCGCCGAAAAATTGGCGCGCCTGCATGAACTGGACGAGGCGGCGCGGTTGCGTTAAAAAGGCAGGACTCTAATTTTTAACTTCTAACTTTTTGTATTCAATGTCCGAGTTTCTTTCCGAAGTGCACCGTCGGCGAACGTTCGCCATCATTTCACACCCTGATGCGGGTAAAACCACCATCACCGAAAAGCTGCTGCTGTTCGGCGGTGCGATTCAGCTTGCCGGTACTGTCAAGGGGCGCAAGGCTGCGCGCCATGCCACCTCCGACTGGATGGAGATGGAAAAGCAGCGCGGCATTTCGGTGACCACGTCGGTGATGCAGTTCGAACATAAGGGGCGCGTCGTCAATCTGTTGGATACGCCCGGCCACGAAGACTTTTCGGAAGACACTTACCGGACATTGACCGCGGTCGATTCCGCATTGATGGTCATCGACAGCGCGAAGGGGGTGGAAGCGCGGACCGTCAAATTGATGGATGTCTGCCGGCTGCGGGATACGCCGATCCTCACCTTTATCAACAAGCTGGACCGTGAAGGAAGGGATCCGATCGATCTCCTCGACGAAGTCGAATCGGTTCTCGATATCCAATGTGCGCCGATGACCTGGCCAATCGGCATGGGCAAGCGGTTCCAGGGTGTGTACGACCTGTATGGAGACGCGGTCCACCTGTTCGACCCGCGCCACGGCGGCAAGATTGCCGAAGGCGAAGTGATCGAGGGGCTGGACAATCCCAGGCTCGACGAAGTGATCGGCGATCAGGCGGAAGAGCTGCGCGATGCGATCGAACTGGTGAAAGGAGCGAGTCACGCGTTCGATCGTGAGGCCTATCTTGCCGGCCGGCAGACGCCGGTCTTTTTCGGCTCGGCAATCAACAATTTTGGCATCCTGGAGCTGCTCGATGCTTTTGTCGAATATGCCCCGCCGCCGCTGCCGCGCGACGCAGGCGAACGCACGGTCAGCCCTGACGAGGAAAAATTGACCGGTTTCGTGTTTAAGGTGCAGGCCAATATGGACCCGGCCCATCGTGATCGCGTGGCCTTTTTCCGTGTCTGTTCGGGCCGGTTCAGCCAAGGTATGAAGCTGCATCACGTTCGCATCGGCAAGAACATTCAGATCGGCAATGCAATCACCTTTCAGGCCGATAGCCGCGAGCGTGTCGATGACGCGTATTCTGGCGATATCCTCGGCTTACATAATCATGGCACCATCCAGGTCGGTGATACGTTCAGCCAGGGTGAAAAGCTCAAATACGAAGGGATTCCCTATTTTGCGCCGGAGCTGTTTCGCCGGGTAGTGCTGAAAGACCCGCTGCGCGCCAAGGCGCTGCACAAAGGGTTGCTGCAGTTGACGGAGGAGGGGGCGACCCAGCTGTTCAGACCGTTGAAAAACAATGATTTGATTCTCGGTGCTGTCGGCGTGCTGCAATTCGATGTGACGGCGTTTCGACTGAAATCGGAATACAATGTCGAATGCGTCTATGACCAGATACCGATTACCACGGCACGCTGGATCAGTTGCGATGATCCCAAAAAGCTCGAGGAGTTCAAGCGAAGAGCATTCGATCATTTGGCGGAAGACGGCGGCGGCTATCTTGTCTATCTGGCGACGAGCCGCATTCATCTGCAATTGACTGAAGAGCGCTGGCCGGATATTCAATTCAGTGCGACGCGTGAATTGTAAAGGAGCAGAAAAACGAAGGCTTGTTGGCTTGCCGGAATCGTATGAAACGTTATGCATTTCATCGCTTTTTTATAAAATTATCCAAGAAATGATTCTCTGCGTCCCTGCGCGATTATCTAGAATGAGAATTGCCGGCGTAAACGACTCAATTTGGTTGAAGCGTGCAAAATCAGGTAAAATGCTTTTCATCGGGCGTTCAATCGTGTCCGTTGTTGCGGGCTATGGATGGCTGTTGCGATCTCTCGGATCCTCTGTCGGACGAATGCCGCGCATATTGCTGCCGTGGTGTTGGAATTCCCGGTTATTTTTGTTAACAACAAGGTGGAGGAAGTGAGTTGAAACCGGAAATCGTTAAAAAGCTGGGTACGGGTTTTGTCTTGGGGGCCAGTCTGCTGTTCGCGGGCCATGCAATGGCACAGGATAAACCCTATGTTATCGAAGACGGAAAGCTGGACGAAGCGACGTGGATTGGAATGAAAATCTACCAGCGGGGTCGCTGCGAAACCTGCCACGGTCCGGATGCCGCTGGCGGTGCAGCGTTTCCGAACCTCCTGGAAGCCTTGAAAACGACTGATAAGGCAACGCTGACGGAAATTGTCAAAAATGGCAAGGGCAGCATGCCCCCGATGCTTGAGAATGTGATGAACATCAAGATGATCAAGAAAAGGGGCGTCTCGGAAGAGCAGGCAATGGATTCCTTATACGCTTATCTTAAAGGTCGTTCCGATGGCGCGATTCCTGCCGGAAGTCTGAAAAAAATCAAGAAGTAAATCCAACCGTGCGGCATTCCGAAAGCCGAGTAGCGAAAGCTTCGGAATCGAAAATGCCGAGGATCCCCCGTGACTCGCGGGGGATCTTGCCGGGAGGCTATGAGAGTAGACGACGATCAGGATAGCTTAACCCTGACGAGTCGGACGTCGGATTACGGAGCTCGGTAAGGTTCGGTATCTGATTCAGACTCATCAGCGGTGCGCCTTCACATGACCTACCGGGCTTGCGTTCGCTACCATTTTTCGGGTAGGCACCTCCGGAACAATCTCCAAGGCGCCGCAAAAACCTCCGTGCGTTTGTTAACCTGTCAAAGGGAGCGAAGCATGACCGAACCGCCTACACGTAGGAATTCTCTCTTACTGGATAATCTCGTTCTGGCAATGATACAATGGCGCTGCTGTTTCGGACACGACGTGCGTGTTTTGACAAGACAGCACCCTCTTTGCGCCCCGGTAGCTCAGCAGGATAGAGCGTCCCCCTCCTAAGGGGAAAGTCGGGGGTTCGAATCCCTCCCGGGGCGCCAGTTTTGGACGGTTTCAGATCGGCTTTTTCGTCAGCCGGATTCCTTGCTCGGAGTGTACAATCCAGTTCCAACGAACTCACCGAGGAAAAACCCTATGCCGGAGGTCGCCTTGCCCAACGGAATGACCGTCAGCTGTCTTCAGAAGCATGATGTCGGCATTGTCAACGCTGAAGTGCAGACCTATTTCGATCATGACATCGCCGTAAAGAACGGCGATACGATCATCGATGTGGGCGCCAATATCGGTCTGTTTGCCCTTGCTGCCTGGGCGCGCAGCGGTGGGACAGTGCGCGTGCACTGCTTCGAGCCCGTCGCACCGATTTTCGACGTGCTGCAGAAAAACCTGAATCGCTATAATGGGGAGGCAATGCGGGCCTACCCGTTTGGGCTGTCGAATCGATCGGGCACGGTGGAATTTGCCTATTACCCTTCTGCGCCGGTGTTGTCGACCGAGTTTCCGGACCCGGAAGCGGACCATCAGGAGGTCAAGGAGGCCACCCTGACCAACATCATCCATATGCCGGAGGCACCGGCATCGCTGCGCCTGTTGAAATGGCTGCCGGAGGTGTTGCGCGAAGCGATTCTGAACACCGCTTTAAAGCAGACGCTGCGCTATCAGACGGTTCGGTGCGAGTTGAAAACGCTGTCTGATTTTATCCGGGAGCAGGGCATCGAATGCATCGATCTGTTGAAGATCGACGCAGAAAAAGCGGAACTGGATATCTTTTATGGGATCGAAGCCGACGATTGGCCTCGAATTCGCCAGGTCGTTGTCGACGTACATGATATGGACGGCAGGTTGGAGACGGTCCTCGGGCTGCTCCGAGCCCACGGCATGACCGAAATCGCGGTCGAACAACCGCCTACGCTTCACGAATCCACTATTTATACGCTGCTGGCGACCCGCGGTTGACCACGCGCGTGCCTACCTACCTATTTTATTAGGCCCAATGCCCAGACATCATTAGGTACATCCCATTGCTGTGCGCCGACCTCAAAAACGCGCGACTGCCCATTGCTCCCAGTTAATCTCAGCGATGGCCCGATCGGTTTCCGCCATCGCATCGAGCAGTCCCCGCACGCCGCCGAGCAAGGCGGTGAGAGCCATCAGCATTCGTTCGTCCGGTTGATGATCGCTGACGTCGCTTTCATACGCTTCGAGCCGCTGTTCCAGCTCATCGTAGAGCTGTCGAAAAGCGGCTCGTTCCTGATCCGATGCGGCGGTGGTCCGCGTCAGGTGAGCCCACCGCTCGAACAGCCGGTATAGCTGCCGCGGCAGCTTCGTGCCCAGAGGAGACGGACGGTTGGAAGTCGCAGCCTCTCCGACGACCCGGTCGAGCAGTCTCGCCACGATCCGCAAGCGGGAGGCTGTGCTCTGCAAGGTGTCGAGCAGATGATTGACCTTGTCCGGCGGATTATCGGGGAACAATCGATAATCGAGCGATTGCGCCAGGATGCGCAACCGCCCCGGTATCATCCGAACCAGCCGGTGGACCTGTTGATTGTTGCGTTCTTGCACCCGCTTGGTGGCCGTAACCCGGGCGAATCCGCCGCTGATCCCGGCGCAGCCGTGAAAGAACGCGCGAATGCCGCTCAGCAGGCGCTTCTCGGGACGGTTGCGACCCATCAGCATCATGATGACGCTGACAATGAAGCCCGCTATCATCATCATAAATTCCATGTTGACAAAACCGATGAAGGAGTAGGACTGGTCGTTGGAGATGCTTGTGCTCATCACAAACAGCAGTAGGGTCGCTGTCTTCACCATCGGCCAACGCGTTCCGAGACAACTCATGACAAAGGTTAGGAGAAAGATCATGGTCAATAGACCGAAGCCGGTGTCCAACCAGGGCATGACGCGGGGAGTCGCTATTTTTGCG
>DEII01000241.1:0-1902 GCA_002352385.1 Methylococcaceae bacterium UBA2778
ATTAAACCCCAAGGAGATGTGCTTTTTGAATATCTTGAACTGCTGCCCGCCCTCAACAAAGGAGTAATTGTCCACGTACACGACATATTCTCACCCAAGAATTACCCGAAACAATGGTTAGAAGATGAAGTGAAATTCTGGAATGAGCAATATTTACTTGAGGCATTCCTGTCGCACAATAGTAGCTGGGAGATCATCGGAGCCCTCAATTACTTGCATCATAATCATTACGAAAAACTGAAATCAGTCGCGCCGTTTTTGACACCCGGCAGAGAGCCTGGCTCTTTTTATATAAGAAAAATCGCCAAACACCTATGAGTCCCCCTTGGGTCAATAGGCAATAGGATTTTTCAAAATCGGTATCGGCCGTTTTTGAAAAATCAGATTCAATACCATCTTCCGGCTTCATTTCACTAGCGGGGTCAGGCCACGCCTGCCACTAAACACCTATCGGGTATTTCGCTTCAGCACGTTTGTTCACCAGGTGATTACAGCGGTGCATTAAATCCCGTGTGGCCCGCATCTTGGCGGGATAGACATAGGCCTGTAGCAACATATTGCTACGCAATAATAGGGGATAATAATCTTTAAGAACCGATCACCGTGGGTAGGCATATTACGATGGACTAGTGTATTGCCCTCCTGGTCCAGGATGCAGAGATACATTGAACGGGCGTGCAGATCGATGCCACAATAAAACTTGTGCATTTTGGTGTAGAATCTCATTGAGACCTCCTACTTCGTTAATGTGCTTAGTACCCATTTGGATGGTAGCTTAGCCTGCCAAGACCGAAAATCGCGGGGGGAGGCCTCAATAAGTATCAAGACACTCCAGCCGACCGCTGATAGCGGCGGCTGAGTTTGATCGTTAAGCGCCAAGGGATAGAAATATGGAAAATGGCTTCCTTAGAGGCCTTATGAGTATGAAGTCTCCTTATATCTGGGCCTGGGCAATGGCGCCCTTAATAAGTCCCGCAGCCGAGTATCCGAGCTGTAATGTACAAAAGGATGTGCGCGTCGCCTATAGCGAAAAACAACCGACGGATACCTTGTCGGTAAGAATAAAGGGCTGGCCCTGCTACAAAGCAACGCTCAATATCCGTATTACCGGTAAGAGCGGAAAGGTCTTATATGCCTATCAAGAACCCTTTAAATCTCATGTTGCAACCCAATGGGATGACAACACCCTGGATGAGGACGCCAAGGCCCTCGCAGATAGGATAACTCACGTGGATTCATTTAAATCAACAAAACAGCTCCCGGAGTGGAAACCCGCCGATGCGTATTATGAAGACTACTACCAGGAGCTAAAAGTTGAAAAAGCATGCTACGAGGGGCTTCGAAAACAGAAATGGCGGACCTATACACACCCCATTCATTATGAAGGCTGGAAAGTCATTGTGTTTGACCAAGAAAAGAAACAAACGGTAGAAGTCTCCAGTGGCGGGCTCTAACAATTCAATCAAGTGCACCCGCCCTGCGGACGGGCCGGCCGCGCTACCGCGCACTGCTTAGTTCAATTGTTATGAATCATTTCCAAAAAATAGCTTTGATATTTCCTGTCTCGTTGCTGATTCTTAGCGGATGTATTCCCATGCCGCATCAGGCTCACCTCACACCATCAATAACTGGCGTGATGCAGAATGACAATATGTCATTGAGTAATACTTCTGTGTACCTAGATGCAACTTTCCATAGCGAAAAGTGCTATAACTATGATCTGGTTACCAAAACAAACCAGGATGGTGAGTTTAACATTGGCCCAGTAAAGGAATTTAGATGGATTGCCTTTATATATGGCGATCCAGTTGCTAATTGGGCGTTGTGTGTTGATACAAAAAATGGGCGAAAAATTGTACTTGAACAGGGTGGCATAGGCATGCCGCCCACGGAACTGGACAT
>DEII01000241.1:2011-5024 GCA_002352385.1 Methylococcaceae bacterium UBA2778
TCGGCCTGTTTTGGCAATGCCGGGTTATCGCCTGGACTAAGACTTCCAGTCCGTCGCGCTAAGTTAACCCGACCTACGATGGAAAAGTAAGCCGGACAGCGGCGATGCCGGCCATATTCTTTATACACTTGCGGCGCTCATCGATGGCATCGGACGCATGACTCCGGCCGAGCCAGAGGTCCGCGGTCGGGTATTTACAATTACCGCTTAGGATGACCAAAAGAGGTAAGATGCGCTTTTTAATAAACTTGAAAAAGGACAAGCAAAGGTGCTTGAATACGGATCCATGCGTTTCGCGGATACAAGAGAAGGCGGCGCAAAAAGGAGCCGGGTAGAGGACCGGGGCTGAGACAGGGGCTAAGGCATGCATCATTCACGGGTACTTGCGGCATGTCACACACCTGCCCCACCAATGGAAGCGGAATGTGGTCGCGACGGGAGCGACATTTCCCGCCGCGCTTGCACACGGACATCGGCCTATGGCCCCAGTTACCCCGACAGGAGTAATTGGTGCCGGATGAATGCATGACTGACCGCTGACGAGGTTAGCAGACCTGGTAGTTTATATATCAACCATTAAGCATTTCTTGCCAACATCATGAATCAAATTCTCTATGTAGCAGGTATTATCATCGTCGGATTCGGGCTGTTTGCTTCGGGGTTCGGGTACGGGATTCACTACTACAACGCATCCTTGCCATCGACTCCGGCACTGCTTCAGCAGGCATCACTGCGCGCCATTGAGTCCCAGCATGTTCTCGAGGCACTCGATGAAGGAAAAATACAACAGGCCAAGGGAATACTGGCTTTCAAGATCGATGCCGAAATTCTCATTATCGACGGCCTGTCAAAATACGCCGACCATGAGATGGCTGAGCGATCGCGGGGATTTCTGGCAAAGGTCGCGGAACATCGAAAGAAATACCCTGTAGAGTATGAATATAACGGCATAATTGATCCGGGCATGGCGGAGATAAAGGCCGAGATAAATCGTATCCTGAAGCGTGCAGAGCTGCGTCCGGAAACGCAGCGCTCTTTGCGGACCGAGTAACGTAACCGCTGCCTCCGACCGGCGCGGGTATTGATCGGCACAATCATCGTTCGAGGAATGATATGCAATCGCCGATGAATCAACGTGTGTATTTTACAATACTGATCTATCTCAACGAGGGAAAAGAAGACGTCTTCAGGTCATACGAAAATCAGGCCTCCTCCCTCATCCGCAAGCATGGGGGGCGGATCGAGTTGGCGATAAAACCGGAGGAGGTCACGGGCGGACTTGATTTGCCGGACGAAATCCACGTCCTTTCTTTTGCAACGGAAGGTGGTTTTGCAGATTACCGGGCGGACCCGGAATCGCGGCAATTGGCGCCGCTGCGGGCCGAGTCGGTAGAGAAAGCCGTATATCTGCGAGGGCATATTGTATGAGAAGACACCAGACGTGAGATTTCCTGGGCAGGTGCGTGCTGATGCTTCGGACGGCCACGGCCGCGTCCGATAGCGCGCAAGCTCGCGGGCCCGGTAAGCTGAATTAATCATCACATTATTCCACCGCGTGAACAGCATAATGGATATCGAAATACAGGAAGCCGTTCCCGGCGATGCAGATACCATCGCACTGATGGCGAAGTCACTGCTGGAGGAAATTACGGGGGCGACCGGCGGCAAACACTTCAATATTGATTTACCTGAAATGTCGCGCCGATGTAAGCGCTTCCTCGAAGACGATATCTACGTCGTCTTTAAGGCACTCGACACGGAAAGTGAGGCATTAACCGGCTTCATTTCGTTATGCGAGAGCCATTCGCTTTATGCCGAGGGCTCCTTCGGTATCATTCAGGAGCTGTACGTCGACAAAGGATACAGGGAACACAGGATCGGCGCGATGCTGGTCAATAGGGCGATGGAGCACGGAACAGGCAGAGGATGGAAACGGCTTGAGGTCGCGACACCTCCGCTGCCGCATTTCGACAGGACCGTGAAATTTTACGAGCGACAAAACTTCGAGGTCACCGGTGGAAAAAAAATGAGGGTGATTTTATAGCCACCAGCACTGGCCGACTTTCTGGACTGTGCGGCGATGCTGCCGCGCCTTGAATTAGCCGCCGGCCGGTTTATGCTGTAATACATGGATCGCGGGACGGGGTGGCAGATGGCTTTGGTGGCTGTTCTATGACAGCGACTTTCAGGATCGCCAATATCTCCGATATCGACTCGCTGATCGAGTTGATGAGGGAATATTATGCCTTTGACCGGCTCCCTTTTGACGAGTCACATGCACGCGCCGCGTTGCAAGGAATATTGACGGATGATTCGCTGGGACAGCTATGGTTAATCCACGACGATGGTCAAACAGTCGGGTATCTCGTGCTCACATGGGGCTATAGCCTGGAGTTCATGGGCCGCGATGCCTTCCTTGATGAGCTGTATATCCGCGCAAGCCATCGCCGCCGGGGGGTTGGCTCAAAGGCCTTGGCGTTTGCCGAAGAGATTTGTCATTCATTTGGGATTCGGGCACTGCATCTAGAAGTCGAACGGGAAAACCACGGTGCGCAGACTTGTTACAGGAAGGCCGGGTTCGAGGACCATGGTCGTTACCTTATGACCAAACTGATTTCTCGGTAACTGATATGCAAGGACACATCAAAACACCTGCGGATAGGCGGCAACTCACCGGGGCATGTGCACGCCCGGCTATCCCCTTGTGGGTATCATCCGATGGATCCAGTTAAAGGCCGGAAACTCGCACTAGTCTTGATTGCCTCATTTGCATTTTTGGGTGGGGTATTTGATTTTGCATTCCGCGCGAGCAGCGGCATGCATATGAGCTACAGTATTGCTCGGGTGCTGTTGAATGTGTTCCTGGTTTTTCTCTGGTTTTACCATGACACAGATGTGATGAATTATCGACGATCCGCGATTTTGAATATCCTGGTGGTCTCCATTGGACTTATCGCGATACCGTATTATCTATTCAGATCGAGGGGCACAGTGGCCGGCTTTAGAGCCGTTG
>DEII01000177.1:0-20066 GCA_002352385.1 Methylococcaceae bacterium UBA2778
CGGCGCCACATTTAGAATTGCTGCTTTAGCCGGCGGAGTGTTCACTATGTTCTCAAAAATCCCGGGTTCTCGAACTGCGAATGCCCCGGCTTTTTGAGCGGTTGCGTTTCTTACGGGCAACTCTCGGTCCGGTTCCCACTGCGGAACACGCTTTCATGAAGCGGCGGAAAGGAATTGTTTAGCGTTCCCTGCCTGTTTGATGATAGTCTATCAGACACTTTTCCATCGGTCGGAATAGGGTAAGGAGGCAATCGTCGCGTTGTCGCCTCGTTCCGTCGGCGTTTCCCTCGCTCATTTGGATCATGCGTCTCTCCATCCACAAGAAAATCATTCTGTTCATCGTCCTGCCGATGTTTCTGATTTTCAGTGCAATCCTCGGCTATGGATTGCTGCGCTTTCAGGCGAGAGCGCAGGAACAGGGGCAGTCCAGAATGATGGAGATGACCTACCGCTATGCCAGTCAGCTGAATGCCCACCTGGCGGAAATCGGCGAGGTCGCCGTTATGACGGCGCAGTTTCTCGAAATCGCCCCCAATCTTTCGCAAGCGCAGATTTATGCCCAGCTGCGGAACAATGTCACCAACAACCCGCTGATCTATGGTTCCGCCGTGGCCTTCGAGCCGGGAACGGTCGCCGGCCGGCGACTGTTCGCTCCCTACGTGCATCGCAGCGGGGACGGCATCGAGCAGTTGGATATATCGATCGACGCCTACGATTATACGGATGCTCGATGGCAGTGGTGGCATGGTCCCAGATCGACCAATGCGCCGTTTTGGAGCGATCCCTATTTCGACGAAGGCGCCGGCAACATTTTGATGGTCACCTATTCGGTCCCATTTTTCCGGCAAGGGCGATTCGCCGGTGTCGCCGCGGTCGATGTCGATATCAGTGCTCTTAACAAACTAAGTGGCATCGGTCGAACGCTGAAGCACAAATTCGTCATTCTCACCGGCAGCGGCCACTTCGTCTTTCATTTCGACGCCGATACGGTCGGGCGCTCCTATAAGACGCTCGGCCAAAGCGATGAGCGGACGCAGTGGGTTCATCTGGCCGAGCTGATGATGACCGGTGCCAGCGGCATGGTGAAAATACCGGCCTGGAGGTCCGACGCCATCATTTGGGTCTTTTATGCGCCGGCGCCGTTTGCCCACTGGAGCCTTGCGGCGATGATTTCAGAGGATGAAGCGCTTGGGTTTGCGCGGCGACAGATGATCGAGCGGGTGGTGATGACCGGTGTGGCGCTGCTGGTGATTATGGTTATGGCGTGGCGGGTCACTCGCCGTATTACGCGGCCGATCGCGACGCTGACAGCGTCGGCCCGGAAGATTGCCGAAGGCAACCTGGACGTACAGATAGACACCCGGGGACAGGATGAGATCGGGGTGCTGGGAAGGACCTTCGAGGATATGGCGAAAAAGCTGGCCGCCCGGGAGCAGGCATTGCGCCGGCTGAACAATGAACTGGAGGCGCGCGTCGAGGCTCGCACCGCCGAGCTGGATGAGAGCCGGAGGATCACCGAGGAGTCGAAGCGCCGATTGCAGGAGATTACCGACACCATTCCGGGCGTTGTTTATCAGTTTCGGCGGGGTGCTGACGGGAATCCGAGCTTTATGTTCATGAGCGATGGCATCCAGGAGCTGCTCGGGGTGGACCGACAGTCGGTGTTGGAGGATGGTTCGGCGATCGACCGGCTGGTGTTCGACGAGGACAAGCCGGCATTGGATGCCTCTTTGCAGCAATCGGCCGGGATGCTCGCTCCGTGGACCCATGAGTTTCGGATCAAGCGAAACGATGGGATCGTGAAATGGGTTCGCGGCGCGGCAACGCCGTTCAAGGAGCCCGATGGAACTGTCCTTTGGAACGGCTACTGGATCGATATCAGCGACCAAAAAGCGATGCAGGCCGAACTGGCGAGGGCCAAAGAGGCGGCGGAAGCGGCAAACCGGGCAAAGAGCGATTTTCTGGCCAATATGAGCCATGAGATCCGGACGCCGATGAACGCGATCATCGGGCTCAGTCATTTGGTGCTGGGGACGGAACTCGCGCCCAAACAGAGGGATTATCTGACCAAGATCCACGACTCGGCACAGGCGCTCTTGGGCATCATCAACGACATTCTCGACTTTTCCAAGATCGAAGCGGGCAAATTCACCATCGACCGGGTTGAGTTCGACCTCGATGAAGTGTTGGGAAATCTGTCGGATATCATCGGGCTCAAAGCGACCGAAAAAGCGTTGGAGTTCCTGATCGACATGGAACCCGATCTGCCCACCTCGCTGGTCGGTGACCCGCTGCGGCTTGGGCAGGTATTGATCAACCTGGCGAACAATGCGGTGAAGTTCACCGAGCAGGGCGAGATCACCGTTCGGATCTCGCTGGTCGAACGGGAGGCGGAGCGCGTCGTCCTGCGCTTCGAAGTGACCGACACCGGCATCGGGCTGACCGAGGAGCAGGCCGGCGGACTGTTTCAGCCATTCACCCAGGCGGATGGCTCCAGCGCCCGCAAATACGGTGGAACCGGGCTCGGACTGACCATCTCCAAACATCTGGTCGAGATGATGAGCGGCCAGATCGGCCTCAAGAGCAAGCCCGGTGAGGGGAGCACATTTTATTTTACAGTCGCCTTTGGACTCGGCCGGGAAAACGCTCTTCATCGCCACCTGGGGCTGCCTCCTGACCTGGCCGGCATGCGGGTTCTGGTGGTGGATGACAATCCGACCGCCAGGGAGATTTTTGCGCGATACCTGGAGTCGTTCGGTTGTCCGGTGGGCGAGTCCGCTTCCGGCGAGGAGGCGCTTTCCGATCTGCACGCGGCGCCGCCTGAGCGGGCCTATCGGCTGGTATTGATGGATTGGAAGCTGGGGGGGATGGACGGCATCGAAGCGGCCAGGCGGATTAAGACCTCGGATAGTTTGCGGCCCATGCCGGCTGTGATTATGGTATCCGCCTATGGACGCGAAGAACTGATGCGCCAGGCCGAGGAGGTCGGCCTGGAGGGCTGCCTGATCAAGCCGATCAATCAGTCGACGCTGCACGATGCGATCATTCAAGCCTTCGGGGAACGGCCGCCCTCCCCGCCGGAACCAGCCCATATTTCGACGCCGACGGCCGACGAGGCGATCCGCGGCGCCCATCTGTTGCTTGTCGAGGACAATGCGATCAACCAGCTGGTCGCGCAGGAGTTATTGGAGAAGGCCGGATTTGTCGTCACTATCGCCAACGACGGCCGGGAAGCGATCGATGCGGTGCAGCGGCAGGCGTTCGATGGTGTTCTTATGGATATTCAGATGCCGGTGATGGACGGTTTCGAGGCAACCCGAAGGATCCGGGCCGATGCTCGTTTCAAGGATCTGCCGATCATCGCGATGACCGCCAACGCCATGGCTGGCGATCGCGAAAAATCGATCGCCGCCGGAATGAACGACCATGTTGCAAAACCGATCGATTTGGAGGAGTTGTTCGCGACCCTGAACCGTTGGATCAGAGTGAACAAAAAGGCTGCAGCAGCGGCGGAGGAGAAGCCCGTACCGGCCCGGCGGCATCGTGTTATCGATATGGAAGCCGGTTTGAAACGGGTCAGAGGCAACGCCGAGCTCTATCACAAGATCCTCGATCGGTTTTGCGCGACGCAGGAAGGCATACCTGAACGCATTCTGCAGGCGTTCGAGGCGGGCGAGCGGGAGACAGCGCTGCGGCTGGTGCATGCACTTAAAAATGTCGCCGGCAACATCGGCGCCTTTGAGCTGTGTGCGGCGGTCGGTCGGCTGGAGACAGCACTCACGGACGGGCGTGACGATCCGCGCGGGTTTCTGGGGTCGGTCCGGGAAGCGCTGGCTCGCGTGTTCGCCGCCATCGACGAGCAGCGCAACGACGTCACCATTCGCCCCGCGGCCGAAAAACCAGAAACGATCGACCGGGCCGCGCTGGCATCGCTGTTCAGCCGGCTTCGCACTTTGCTGAAAAACAATGACGCTGCGGCTTCCGATACGCTGGAAATCATCACGGCACAGCTGCGCGGCACCGAGCATGAATCGGCGCCGAGCCGGCTCGCCGAGCTGGTCGGCCGGTATGATTTCGAGACCGCTCTGGGCGAAATGGCTGTTGTCGCCAGACTGTTGAAGCTGTCGGTGGCGAGCGGCGAAAATGAGACGACGCCGTCATCACGGCAGCCCTAACCGGTAAACCGACAACCTTGGAGAGTGAGGCATCATCGAGGTGCGCTGTGATCGAATAATGGGAGACGACTGATGGCATTATCTGATGCGAGGCAGACCGTTCTGGTCGTCGATGATGTCCCGGAAAACATCGATGTCCTCAACGGCATCCTGCATGGCGACTATAAGGTGAAGGTGGCGCTGAACGGTGCAAAAGCGCTGAATATTGCCGCGTCTGAGCGGCCGCCAGACCTGATTCTGCTGGATATCATGATGCCGGAAATGGATGGCTACGAGGTCTGCCGGCGGTTGAAAGCCGATTTCACGACACGGAAGATTCCTGTAATTTTCGTTACGGCCAAAGGCGAAATCGAGGATGAGACGAAAGGCTTCGAACTGGGCGCCGTCGACTACATCACCAAGCCGGTCAGCCCCCCCATCGTGCAAGCACGGGTCCGCACCCAACTGGCGCTTTACGACCAGAACCGGCTGCTCGAGGAGAAAGTGCGGCACCGCACCGCCGAGTTGAACGAGACGCGGCTGCAGATCATCCAGCGGCTGGGCCGAGCCGCCGAATACAAGGACAACGAGACAGGGATGCATGTCATACGGATGAGTCATTATTCGAAAAGACTCGGCCTGGCGGCCGGTATGGACGAGGAAGATGCCGAACTGCTGCTGAACGCCTCGCCGATGCATGACATCGGCAAGATCGGCATTCCCGACCGGATTCTGCAGAAACGCAGTGCACTGGACGAGGATGAATGGGCGATCATGAAGCAGCATCCGCAGTTCGGTGCGGAAATTTTGGGAAAGCATGCGTCCGAACTGCTCGAAATGGCGCGTGTGATTGCCCTGACCCACCATGAAAAGTGGGACGCCAGCGGCTATCCGAACCGTCTCGATGGCGAGCGGATCCCGTTCGTCGGCCGGGTGGTGGCGATCGCCGACGTGTTCGATGCGCTGACCACGGTAAGGCCCTACAAAAAAGCCTGGACGGTGGAAGAGACGCTGGAGTGGATTCGGCGCCAGCGCGGCAGCCATTTCGATCCGGTTTTGGTGGACCGGTTCGTCGGCATCATGCCGGAGGTACTGGAGATCAGGGAGCGGTATGCGGAGGCGTCGGTTTCGTGGGAGGATAAGGACAAGAAGAGATAGCCCCGACATGGTGCGCATGGCGCACCCTACGGTTGATTAATGCGATAAATCCGCCTTGACTTTCACGCACAGACCAGCGCCCCGCCGTCCTGTCGCTGCGCACGTTTCAATGTGCTGTCGGTGGCGCGGAGGAGCGCCTCGACTTCCTCCAGAACCCGGCCGACGCCCTCGGGGCACCCGTGTTTCGGGTATTCGGCAATGCCGATGCTGACGACCGATTCACACGCTTTGCTGCCGAGCCGCGCGGTCGCCTGGTCGCAGATCCGCCGGGCGATCGTTTCGGCCGCCGGTGCATGCGCACCGGGCAGAATGATGGCGAAGGTTTCGGCGTCGTAGCGGGCGACAGTGTCGATTTCGCGGCGGGTTTCGCGTTTTATGATGTCGGCCGCGGCAAGCACCGATTCGTTGGCCGATTCATTGCCTTCCTGATCAAGGATGGATTTGAATGCATCCAGGCTGACCAGCAGCAGGGAAAACGGTGCGCGGTTGGTTTTGCATTGTTCGATGGTGGCTTCGAGCGCCTCCAGAAATTCGACCCGGCTGATGAGCTTGGTCAACGGGTCCAGTACGGAGCTGTGCTGGTCCAGGCTTTCCTGAGCTTCCAGCCAGAGCACGTTGATGATTCCAAAAGCACAGGCGAGCAAGACGCCCAAAACCCAAGAAAAATACCACATGGTTTTCCTCTTTTGTCAGTAGGCGGTGTGTTGATTGTCCCGGATCTCTTGGACTGTGATCTTGCCGCGAAGGACGCGGTAGACCCAGCTGGTATAGGCGATCACGATCGGTAGAAAGAAGAGCGTCGCCCAGAACATGATTTTCAACGTGGTGAAACTTGAGCTCGAATCCCAGATGGTGAGGCTGTTCGAAGGTACGCTGCTGGAGGGCAGCAGAAAAGGGTACATGGAAAAGCCGGCGGTCAATATGACGCAGGCGACCGCGACGCTGCTGCCGATAAAGGCGATTCCCGGCCTGCCGATGCGCGACAGCAACACTACCAGCAGCGTCATGACGAACACCAGGGTCGGTATCAGCCACAGCCATGCGAAGAGAGCATAGTTGTGCAGCCAGGCGCCCGTCGACTGTTCGACCGTTTTGCGAAGAGGGTTGGGATCGGCATCCAATGCGCCGATCGAGGTGATGCTGTAGCCGTCGATGCCGAATGCTGTCCAGAGGCCGGCAGCGGCGAACGATATCAAAAAAATGCCGGCGAAGATCGCGATTGCTTTCTTGCAGCGTTCGGCGATCGCCGCTTCGGTCCGCATCTGCAGATAGACCGCGCCGTGCATCACCAGCATCGACAGGCTGACGATTCCGGCCAGCAGGGCGAACGGGTTCAACAGTCCCCAGAAGCTGCCGGTGTAATAGGAGCGCAGATCGGCATCGAAATGAAACGGCACCCCCTGCAGCAGATTGCCGAAGGCAACGCCGAACAGCACGGCCGGCACCGCGCCGCCGATGAACAGTCCCCAGTCCCAAGCGCTTCGCCAGCGGGGATCGGGGAGTTTGCTGCGATAGTCGAAGCCGACGGGCCGCAAAAAGAGGGCGAACAAGACCAGCAGCAGGGCAAAATAGAGTCCGGAGAATGCTGTCGCATAAACCAGAGGCCAAGCCGCGAACAGGGCGCCGCCGGCGGTGACGAACCAGACCTGATTGCCCTCCCAGGTCGGGCCGATGGCATTGAGCAGGACCCGTCGCTCCTCGTCGGTTCTGCCGACGAAGGGGAGCAGAGTGCCGACGCCCATGTCGAAGCCGTCCATGATCGCAAAGCCGATCAGCAGCAGGCCGATGAACAGCCACCAGACCAGTTTCAGCGTCTCATAATCCAGGCTCATGCCGCGCCTCCTATCTTTTCGTGGTAGTAACGCCCGCTATGCAGGCTGCTCGGGCCGAGCCGTGCATATTTCAGCATCAGGAACAGCTCGATGACCAGCAGCAGGGTGTAGAAGCCGATGAAGCCCGCCAGGCTGAGATAGAGTTCGCCGGCGGAGCGTGACGAGGCGCTCATGAAGGTGGGCAGTATTTCGGCGATGCTCCAAGGCTGACGGCCGTATTCGGCGACGATCCAGCCCATTTCCGAAGCGATCCAGGGCAGCGGCAGACAATACAGCGCCAACCGCAGCAGCCAGCGGTGTTTCATCACTGTTCCGGTCGAACAGACATAAAAACTCGCGGCAAAAACGAACAGCATGATAAAACCGCAGGCGACCATCACCCGAAACGTCCAGAAGAGGGGGGCGACATTGGGAATGGTATCGCGGGCCGCCATCGTGATCTGCTCCTCGGTGGCATCGATGACGTTGGGCGTATATTTTTTCAGCAGCAAGCCATAACCCAAATTTTTCTGATACGCTTTGAATCGAGCGCGGGTCTCCGCGTCGTCTTCGCCGTTGCGAAGCTTCTGCAGCAGTGCATAGGCGATCATGCCGTTGCGGATCCGCTGCTCGTTCTGCACCAGAAAGTCTTTCAGGCCGATGATCGGTTCATCGACGGAGCGGGTGGCGATCAGGCCAAGCACCCAGGGGATTCGGAGCGCATAGCGGGTCTCCATCTTCTCCTGATCGGGGAAGCCGATGACAGTAAATGCCGCCGGCGGCTCTTCCGTTTCCCACTCGGCTTCGATGGCGGCCACCTTCAGCTTTTGCACTTTGCCGTCGGTGTAGCCGCTCTCGTCGCCGAGGACGATGACCGACAGCGCGGCGGCAAGGCCGAAACCGGCCGCAACGGTAAAGGAGCGGACAGCAAATGCCTGATCGCGCCGTTTGAGCAGGTAATAGGCACTGATGCTGAGCACGAACATGGCGCCGGTGCAATAGCCGCCGGCGACCGTATGGACGAACTTGACCTGACCGGCGGGGTTGAAGACCACATCGGCGAAGCTGCTCACTTCCATGCGCATGGTTTCGAAATTGAACTCAGCGCCGACGGGATTCTGCATCCAGCCATTGGCGATCAGAATCATCAGCGCCGACAGGTTGACGCCCAAGGCCAGCAGCCAGGTCACCGCCAGATGCTGCACCCGGCTGATCCTGTCCCAGCCGAAGAAAAAGAGGCCGATCAGGGTCGACTCGAGAAAAAAGGCTGCCAGCCCTTCGATGGCAAGAGGCACCCCGAAGACATCACCGACGTAATGGGAGTAATAGGCCCAGTTGGTGCCGAACTGAAATTCCAGCGTCAGTCCGGTGGTGACCCCAAGCGCGAAATTGATGCCGAACAGCTTGCCCCAAAAGCGGGTCATATCCTTGTAAATCTGCTTGCCGGTCATCACATAGACCGACTCCATGATCGCCAGGATGAACGACAGGCCCAGCGTCAATGGAACGAACAGGAAATGATAGAGTGCAGTGATGGCGAACTGGAGCCGCGAGAGGTCGACCACCTCTTCGGATATCATGCCTATCGGCCCCCTTTGGGATTGGTTTTCGAGGATTCGTGATCGGGAAGGGTCAGGAAATAGGCGCCGACCGACTCGCCGGTCAATTCCCGGTCGATCGGCTGGCTGAAAAATGCATACCATAACCCATATATCAGTCCGATTTTCAACACCAGGATGAGCAGAATCTCGCGTCTGAAGGTGTCGTGTCGAGGTGTTCTATTCATATTTGGTCGGTGTCGTCGTGGCTGCAAGCCTCGAACGGCTCTCGCCTCCTCCGGTGCTGCTCGTCGTATCTCGCTGATGCCCAAGAGGCTGTCCGCGATGGTCCCGCATGTGCCGAGTGGTGATTTCGGATGCGAAAGCCAGACAATAGGCGCATAAGGATATCCTGATTTGTTCTAAGAGTCGAGTGTTTTTTGAACCTGAATGGAGGCGGTCGTTGAGTTCAAAGGAGGGAGTGAACGGTTACATAAAAAGAGTTGCGCTCGTAGAGTGAAGATGTGCCTTGAGCAGGATTCTGCGATATGATGACAAGGGCACGCAACCTCAATCGATCGAGCAACGGAAGAAAAGGATGAATAATTTGGAAAGTCTTAATGCGAGATTTGTGAAGAGCCTGTTTCATGCGTACGGTTCCGATCTGGTCCCGCTGCTTCCAGAGATCAGAAACCATAATGTCACGGCGCGGGAGCGGCTCGGTCTCTCCGGCGGTTCGACAGGCAATGCGGATTGCGGGTTTCTGTACCTTTTGGTCAGAGCGTTCAATCGCAGAAGTATCTTTGAAATAGGAACCTATGTGGGTACTTCTGCGATTGCCATGTCATTGGCCGCCCGCAACAATGATGGAACCGTCGTTACCTGCGATCCGGAAGATTACGGTTGTCTGCCGGAGTCGGTGAAAGAGCTCATTCGGTTTTTGCACATGCCCTCGGAGGAGGCGCTCGCCCTGTTGCAACGCGAGAATAAAACGGTCGATTTCGTTTTCGCCGACTGGGCGCCGTCACAGCAAGCGATTGAACGGATCAATGAACTTTCGACGGATGATTTTATTTTTACGGCCCACGATTATGTTTTGCCGGACGACAAGGGCGTCGTGGCGAAGAAGCTGATGACGGAACACTACAAGCGGGTCAAGGAGTGCACCTGGATCCTTCCCGATGAAGAACCGGTTCAGGTCGCGCCGGGCATCGAACTGCAGCAGTGCACCGCAGTGCTCATCCCAAACCGGCTCCTGGCCGATTGGGTTTGAAACCATGTAGGATGCGGTGAGAGGTACGAACCGCATCGGTTCGCGGTGAATCGGTTGATGCGGTTCGTACCTCACCGGCATCCTACGATTTGCCGCCGCCCTACGAATTAGGCCTGAACGATGCCGCTGTGCCGCAGCAGTGCGTCGATCTTCGGTTCGCGTCCCCTGAAGGCGACAAACAGCTCCATCGCATCCCGGCTGCCGCCTTTTTCAAGGATGTTTTCTAAGAAGGATTGACCGGTGGCCGGATCGAAAATGCCTCGTTCCTCGAACAGCGAAAATGCATCGCTGGAGAGCACTTCCGCCCATTTGTAACTGTAATAGCCGGCGCCGTAGCCGCCGGCGAAGATGTGGGAAAAACCGTGGGCGAATCGATTGAATGCGGGCAGTTTGATGACTGCGACCTGCTCCCGGACGCGGTTCAGCGTTTCGTAGATTCTGCCGCCTTTGTCCGGGTCATAGTCCAAGTGAATATGAAAATCGAACAGGGCGAACTCCAGTTGCCGCACCATCTGCATGCCCGATTGAAAATTCTTTGCTGCCAGCATTTGCTTGAACAGTTGATCCGGCAGCTTTTCACCGGTTTGGTAATGGCCTGACAGCAGTTGGATGGACGCCCGCGCCCAGCACCAGTTTTCCATGAACTGGCTGGGCAGTTCGACCGCATCCCACTCCACCCCATGAATGCCTGAAACGCCGAGATAGTCGACTTTGGTCAGCATGTGATGCAGGCCGTGGCCGAACTCGTGAAACAGGGTCAACACTTCATCGTGCGTCATCAGTGCCGGCTGGTCGCCGGCGGGGGGAGAGAAATTGCAGGTCAGGTAGGCGACCGGGATTTGGGTGACGTTCGCGGTTTTCTTGCGGGTGACGCACTCGTCCATCCAGGCGCCGCCGCGTTTTTTCGGACGTGCATAAAGATCCAGATAAAACCGCCCGCGCAACGCTCCGCTGTTGTCGATGATCTCGAAAAACCGGACATCCGGATGCCAGACATCGACGCCCCCGACTTCGCGAATGCGGATGTTATACAGGCGCTCGACCACCGCGAACAGTCCGGGAACGACCCGTGTCACGGGGAAGTAGCTCTTGACTTCTTCCTGCGAAAGATGGAATCGGTGCTGCCGCAGTTTTTCCGAATAATAGGTGACATCCCATGCTTCCAGCGTGTTCAGATCATGATGCCGGCGAGCGAAATCGGTGAGCTCTTGCAGATCCAGCCGCGCGACAGGATGTGCGCGTTCGGCCAGCTCTTCGAGGAAACGGAGCACCTGCTGCGGCGTCTTCGCCATTTTGGTCGCCAGTGAAAGCTCGGCATAATTTTGGTAACCCAACAGGTGAGCCTTTTCGTGCCGCAGCTCGAGGAGCTTTTCCATCACTTCCGTGTTGTCCCACTCTCCGGCATGGGGGCCCTGATCCGATGCCCGCGTCGAGAACGCCTCGTAGACCTCCCGCCGCAGGGCGCGGTCGTCCGCATAGGTCATCACGGCGATATAGGAAGGAAATTCCAGGGTCAGCAGCCAGCCGGTCTTGTTCTTGGCTTCAGCGGCCTGGCGTGCCAGCGTTCGGGCCGATTCCGGAAGACCGGCCAGGCCCCGCTTATCCTTGATCGATTTGTTCCATGCGTTGGTGGCGTCCAGCACGTTTTCTTCGAATCGGCTGGTCAATTGAGACAGGTCCTGTTCGATCGCTTTGAAGCGCTGTTTTTTCTCGGGCTCCAGGTCGACGCCGGCCAGTTTGAAATCCCTGAGGGCATTGCGAATGACTTTTTTCCGGGTGGCATCGAAGGCAGCGAACGCAGGGCTGGCGGCGATGGACTTGTAGGCTTCGAACAGTCGGGTGTTGTGGCCGATTTCGGTCCAGTATTGGCTGAGTTTGGGCAGGCAAGCATTATAGGCTTCGCGCAGCTCATCGCTGTTGATCACCGAATTCATGTGGCTGACCGGCGACCACGCTTTGCTCAGCCTGTCATTGAGATCTTCCAACGGCTGCACCAGGTTCTTCCAAGTGTAGGTCGTGTTGGCGTTGAGCAGTGCCTCGATCGCTGCGCGATTCTCGGCGAGCAGCTGGGTGATCGCGGGTTCGACGCGTTCGGCTTTGATCTGGGAGAAGGGCGGCAGCGTGTAGTCCGCAAGCAATGGGTTCGTGCTCATTCTTTTCGGTTGTGTAAAAAAGTTGAAATTCTTTTACCCTGCGTAGGGCGGAACGCGAAGCGGTTCCGCCATCTGGTGCACGATGGCGGATCGCCCTTCGGGCATCCGCCCTACAATCTGATCTCTGACGCCCATCAACCACCGACGAGACTGATCAGGATGCCGGCGGCAACGGCTGAACCGATGACGCCGGCGACGTTGGGCCCCATCGCGTGCATCAGCAAAAAGTTATGCGGGTTGCTCTCCAGGCCCACTTTGTTGGCGACCCGCGCCGCCATCGGTACCGCCGACACGCCGGCAGCGCCGATCAGCGGGTTGATGGGCGTTTTGATGAACAGATTCATCAATTTCGCCATCAGCACGCCGGCGGCGGTGCCGATGCAAAAGGCGATCATTCCCAGCACCAGAATTCCCAGGGTCGCCTCGCTCAGGAAGGCGTCGGCGCTGAGCTTCGAACCCACCGACAGTCCCAGAAAGATGGTGACAATGTTGATCAGCTCGTTTTGCGATGTCTTGCTGAGCCGTTCGACGGCGCCGCAGGTGGTCATCAGGTTGCCCAGGCAAAACATGCCGATCAACGGTGCCGCTGATGGCAGCAGGAACGCACACAGCATCAGCAGCATGAGCGGGAACAGAATCTTTTCCCGGCTGCCGACCGCGCGCAGCTGCTGCATCTCGATGTTGCGCTCATTTTCGGTGGTCAAAAGGCGCATGATCGGTGGTTGGATCAATGGCACCAGGGCCATGTAGGAGTAGGCCGCCACGGCGATTGCACCGAGCAGGTCCGGCGCCAGCTTGGAGCCCACATAGATGGCGGTCGGCCCGTCGGCGCCGCCGATGATGGCGATGGCCGCGGCATCTTTCAGGCTGAAGTCCAGTCCCGGAACAACATTCAGCGCCAGTGCTCCCAGCAGCGTCGAGAAGATGCCGAACTGGGCGGCGGCGCCGAGAAACAGCGTCTTGGGATTCGCCAGCATGGGCCCGAAATCGGTCATGGCGCCGACCCCCATGAACACCAGCAGGGGAAATATCCCGGTCTTAATGCCGGCATAAAGATAATACAAGATGCCGCCTTCTTCCGAGATCCCGGCGATCGGGATGTTGCTCAATACCGCGCCAAAACCGATCGGCAGCAGCAAAAGAGGCTCAAACTCTTTGACGATGGCAAGATAGATCAGCAAAATGCCGACCGCGATCATGATCGCCTGCCCGGCGCTGAAGTTCGCCAGTCCGGTGCTGTGCCACAATCCGAGCATGATATCCATAGGCTGTGATCCTTTAGGTGAGCGTCAGCAAGCGGTCGCCGGTCGAGACTGCATCGCCCGGCTTCACAGCGATGCTGCTGACCGTTCCTCCACGGCGTGCACGCACCTCGGTCTCCATTTTCATGGCTTCCATGACGACGACTACCTCGCCTTCTTCGACCCGCTGCCCCGGCGTTACGTTGATTTTGAGAATATGGCCGGTCATCGGCGCTTTGATGGGGTCGCCGCCGGTGGCCGGTGCTGCAGTTGGAGGTGGAGCCGCCGCGGCATCCCCCGAAACGGGTTGCACCTGCGTAATGTCGCCGCCAGGTGCCACCTCGACCTGATAGGGCGTGCCATTGACAGTGACCGTATAGGTTTCTTCGATGCCCCCCCCGGTTGCCGCGGAAGGGGGCGGCGTCGCAGCGGCTGAGAGGACTTCTTCTTCGATGCTTGGCGGCGGTTCGAAAGCGGCGGGGTTGCCGCGGTTTTGCAGAAACTTCCAGCCCACTTGCGGGAACAGCGCATAGGTCAACACATCGTCGACCTCATCCTTGGCGAGCGTCACGTTCGCATCGAAGGCCTCCTGCTTCAACTCTGCCGTCAGTTTGACCATTTCAGGCTCGAGCAGGTCGGCCGGCCGGCCGGTGATGGGCTCGGTGCCCTCCAGTACCCGGTTCTGCAACTCCTGGTCGACCGGAGCGGGCGTGGCACCGTACTCACCTTTCAAAACACCGGCTGTCTCTTTGGTGATGGTTTTGTAGCGCTCGCCCTGCAGCACATTGATGACCGCCTGAGTGCCGACGATTTGCGAGGTCGGCGTCACCAGCGGGATATAGCCAAGATCCTTGCGGACCTTGGGAATCTCTTCCAATACAGAATCGAAGCGATCGGCCGCACCCTGCTCCTTGAGTTGACTTTCCATGTTGGTCAGCATACCCCCCGGAACCTGAGCGACCAGAATCCGGGCGTCGACGCCCTTGAGGCTGCCCTCGAATCGAGCATATTTCTTCCGCACCTCGCGGAAATATTCGGCGATCTCTTCCAGTAGATTGAGATCCAAACCGGTGTCGCGGTCGGTTCCCTCCAGCGCAGCGACGATGGTCTCCGTAGGCGTGTGGCCGTAGGTCATGCTCATCGACGAGATAGCGGTGTCGACGTTGTCGATTCCGGCTTCGGCCGCCTTGATGATCGTGGGGGTGCTCAAGCCGGTGGTGGCATGGCACTGCATATGGATCGGAATCTGCAGGGTCTGTTTCAGGCGGCCGATCAGTTCCTCGGCATCATACGGCCGCAGCAGCCCCGCCATGTCTTTGATGCAGATCGAGTGCGAGCCCAGATCCTCCAGCCCCCTGGCCAGATCGATCCACATATCCATGGTATGTACCGGACTTACGGTATAGGAGAGGGTGCCCTGCGCATGTTTGCCCACCGCCAGCGTCGCCTTGATCGCTTGCCTCATGTTGCGGATGTCGTTCATTGCATCGAAGATGCGAAACACATCGATGCCGTTATCCGCCGCCCGGGCGACAAAGGTTTCGACCACATCGTCGGCATAATGCCGGTAGCCGAGGATGTTCTGGCCGCGAAACAGCATCTGCTGACGGGTGCGGGGCATTGCTTTCTTGAGCGCGCGAAGCCGTTCCCACGGGTCTTCCCCCAGGTAGCGGATGCATGCATCGAAGGTTGCGCCGCCCCACGTTTCCAGCGACCAGAAGCCCACTCGATCGAGCTTGTCGCAGATCGGAAGCATGTCTTCGATGCGAAGACGCGTCGCCAGAAGCGACTGGTGGGCGTCACGCAATACGACATCGGTGATGCCGAGGGGGGTTGTCATTATGAAGCTCCTTAAGATCCCAAATGTTCTGAAAACGGTTGCTTGTCGGCCCGATAGCGGTGGACGGCGGCTGTAATGGCCGCAATGATCTCATCCTGCCGGGGTGAGGATGGGGGTTGGTCGGTTTCGGTCGGCGGCGGGTCCGGTGCATAGCGCTGAATCACAAAGGCCATCAGATTGACCGTGGCGACCAACAGCGCCAAAAAAAGGAAGACGATGCCCATACCGACCAGCATCAGCTCCACGCCCGCAGCGAAAAGCTCGTTCATTCAACGGGTACCATAGATATTTTGGTAAGTTCTCAAATTCGGGGCGGCATGAAACCGGAAGTCGCCATCGCCATAGGAAACAGGGAATGGACCGCCTTGTATGGTCGGCTGCCTGCGTCGCCGTGGTTCCCGTTTCGCACATGCCGTGGTTATTCTCTCCGGCGCAAGCGCACCCTCTCCTGGATGCGTACAGGTTTCGCTCGCTCACGCTTGTTGGCTGACTGCTTCTGTCATCGGTTTGATGGCAGAGTCGGCCGACAAAATCGTATAAGTATACAATATACTATAGGTTTTGCTCTGGTCGGTCATGTTTTCATGTTTTGCTCAACCAACATGAGCGCTGGCTTAGTGCGGGAAGAGAGTCTCTCGCAATTCTGCCCTGGATCGGCAATAATCTACGCCCGTCTGCGCGAAAGCAGTAGAATTTCGGCATGCTTCAAGGGTAGTCAAAAGTAGTTTACACTTTGACGTGTCATCCCGAGGGAAGTGAGGTACGAACGACGAGGGATCTTAAGGCATTGAGCATAAGATCTCTCCTTCGTCGAGATGACAAACTGTAAACTGAAAATGAAGGATGCCAGAATTTCCAAATCGAAACGGTTGTCCGCCATTGAACTTTGCTGATAATCTTTGGCCGATTGAAATAAATCGTGGAGCCTCAACATGAGAATTGAACGCATACCTGTTGTTCTGTATCCGGATCGCACTCGCGTGTTGTTCAGACCGTTCGC
Source organism: Methylococcaceae bacterium UBA2778 (assembly GCA_002352385.1). Lineage (GTDB taxonomy): Bacteria > Pseudomonadota > Gammaproteobacteria > Methylococcales > UBA2778 > UBA2778. Next base: position 16,169 of record DEII01000177.1, read on the forward strand.
TCCCGCCGACGAGGAACGCTGTGTCAAAATCATCGCAAGGATTTGTTCGCTTTCGGACCACGCAGTCAACAATGAGCTGGAATGGGTTCTGTCGGAGTTCAAAGCGCGTCATCTGGACTTGCGCGGGTTTCTTCTGAACCGATTTCACGATGTACAACGTTATCTGCTCACTGATTCCGATGTTTCGGAGCAGCGCCGCCTGCTCATCGGCGCCTACTTTACCCAAGAATATTCTCTGGAATCGGCCGCACTGTTCAACCCATCAATTGTATGGCATCCGGATCAGAGCGGGCTGACGAAGGGTAGCCGGCGGTTTATCATGAGTTTGCGTGCTCTTGGCGAGGGGCATCTCTCCAGCCTGACCTTCCGGTCAGGCACCTTTGATGCCGACGGGACTATTCTTGTCAATAAACCAACCGCCCACGCCGTTTTGCCTGAGATACATACCGACCCAATCTACGAAAAGGAGCTGTTTGAGAAAAAATTGTTCGAACTGGGTTTGTTGCAAGAGTTTACGCGGTCTATTTTGGACAGGCTGAACGACACGTTCACGCTGCGTGAGCTCCAGGAGGATATCCGGCTCGTGCAGCGTCAAAGCCGGACCGGCAGGGAGGATAATACCGATCTGGCAAACAGTGTCCTGGCGCTCGCTCATGCTAATTATGATGTCCATTTCGAACCCGCTGTGCAACTCTCCGAGCGGGTGATTTTTCCATCCTCACCCACCGAGCGAAAAGGCATCGAGGATGCCCGTTTCGTCGAGTTTCACGACGAGGATGGTGAAACGACTTATTATGCCAGCTATACCGCCTTTGACGGTGCGGTGACTTTGCCTCAGATACTGGAAACCAAGGATTTCCTCCATTTCAAGATCAATACGCTGAACGGTCCGGAGGTTCGCAACAAGGGCATGGCTCTGTTCCCGCGGAAGATCAACGGCCTCTATGCGATGCTCTCCCGCCAGGACAACGAAAATATCTATCTCATGTATTCGGATATGCTGCATTTCTGGTTCACCAAGCAATTGCTGATACGGCCGACCAATCCTTGGGAGTTCGTTCAGATCGGAAATTGCGGTTCGCCGATCGAAACCGAAGCAGGTTGGCTGGTGCTTACGCACGGTGTGGGAGCGATGCGCAGGTACGCGTTAGGCGCAACCCTGCTTGATCTTGAGAATCCTGAAAAAGTCATTGGGCGCCTCAGAGAACCGCTTTTGTCTCCGGATGAAGACGAAAGGAACGGCTATGTTCCAAATGTCGTTTACAGCTGCGGCGGTGTCGTTCATTCCGGGCGTCTTATCATTCCCTATGCCATGTCGGACTACGCCAGCACCTTTGCTACCGTGGAACTGAATGAACTGCTGGAAAACCTGATCCGACAAGGCCCGTAATCAACGATCGATCAATTTTGGGAGAATCATCATGAGAATTGGATTTCTATCGACCTATCCGCCGATTGAGTGCGGCATCGCCACTTACACAGCAGCTCTCAATGTCGAATTGAAAGCCGAAAAGCTCGAAACCTTTGTTATCAGCCCGGTGGGGGCTCAAGGGCGCAACGTGTTTCCGGTCTTTCCTCCCGGGTCGGCCGCGTTCGCGCCGGACGCTTTTGCCGTCAGTATCCGCATGACGCCCGATGTCATGCATATGCAGCATGAGTATGGGCTGTACGGAGCTCAAAAAGGCGTGGAGGCCATCGATTTGCTGCTCCGCTACCGGTTGTCTGGCGTGCCGGTCGTCACCACGCTGCACACCGTTTATTCGGAGCTGAATGAGGAGGAACGGCTGCTGCTGAAGTATATCGTTCAGGAGAGCACCGCCGTCATCGTTCACGAAGAATTCCAGAAAGAGGCTCTATGCCGCGAATTCGGCGAGCATAAAAAGATCCATGTCATCGAACATGGCATACGGGTGGTCAAGCCGATTGCCGACGCCAAAAAGAAACTCGGGCTTTCCGGGTACAAGGTCATCTTGCTGTCAGGCTATTTCCGCCCGAGCAAGGGATTTCACAAGATCGTCGATCTGTTCCCGGAGATCGCCGAGCAGGATCCCGATGTCGTGCTGGTCGTCGCCGGCAAGGCGCGCAATATCGAGTTCGACGACTATCGCAAGCAGCTTTTCGCACAGTTGAACCGCTCTCCTTATGCCGACCGGATCCATGTCCTCTACGGCCAGTTTCCGCAGTATACGTTCGATACCATCCTCTCCGCTGCGGACGTGGTGGTTCTGCCCTACGAAAAAGGGGCTCAAAGCGGCATCCTTTCCCACTCTCTGGCGCATCTAAGACCTGTGGTCGTCTCGGACCTGCAGGCATTTCGCAGTCTGATCGAGCGTAGCGGCGGCGGTTTGATCTGCAGCGATGACGCCGATTACCCCGCTTTGATTCTCAAGCTTCTCAACGATCGCGAGCTCTGTCGGACGTACCAGGAAAACATCCGAAAATATGTGCGCGAGAAGGCCTCCTGGAAACATATCGCCAGAGCGCATACGGAGGTGTACCGCTCAGTGATTCCCGCTCCGACCCCGAAGGCGCGGTATGTCTATCTGCCGGAGCCGGACAGTATGGCTGTCGGCGGTCAGCTGCCTCACGCGCCGTCATCTTCAGCTTCATAGTCGGGAGGCTGGCGATGAAACGCCACATCGATAATCCATTGATCGGGCCGGCGGATGTCGTCCCCTCGGCACCCGGTTTTCGGGTCCGCGGCGCATTCAATCCCGGAGCGACCCGTTTTCAGGACGAGATCCTGCTGCTTCTGCGCGTGGCGGAAGACTGTCCTGCGGAGGAGGGCACGGTCTCGGTGCCGACCCTTAAAATCGCGGATGGCATCGGCCGTGCCGAGGCGCTGACCGTTGCACTGGACGATCCCGATGTCAGGCTCAAGGATACCAGAGGAGTCATCTATAAAGGCGTCGATTATCTGTCGACGATGAGCCATCTGCGACTGGCGCGAAGCCGTGACGGCATCCACTTCACGGTCAATGAGACCCCCTTCATCTTCCCGTCGGAGCCCTGCGAGCGGTTCGGCGTGGAAGACGCACGGATCACCCGGATCGGCGATACCTGGTACATCAATTACACCTGCGTCTCCCCCGATGGCTGGGCCACCCGCCTGGCATCGACCCGCGACTTCAAGTCGCTGGTACGCCACGGCACCATCTTTACCGTGCAGAACAAAGACGTCGCCATCACTCCCGAGAAAGTCAATGGCCTGTATTGGGCGCTGCACCGGCCCAACAACAGCGGATTCGGTCGCCCCTCCATCTGGTACGCCGAGTCGCCCGATCTGATTCACTGGGGCAACCATCGCTGCCTGCTGCGGCCGCGGGACACCATCTGGGAGGAGATGAAAATCGGTGGCGGCTTCCCTTCGATCAGAACGGAACAGGGCTGGCTGCAGGTTTATCACGGCAAAGGCCGGGATCAGGTCTACAGTCTCTCCGCACTTCTTCTCGACCTGAACGACCCTACCCGCATCGTTAAACAGGCGAAATCGCCTTTTCTCATCCCTGAAGAGCCCTATGAGACCGATGGCTTTTTCGGCAACGTCGTCTTTTCCAATGGCGCCGTGACCTGGCCGGATGGGCGTGTTTTCATTTACTACGGCGCCTGTGACGAGACCGTCTGTCTCGTTGAAACGACCATCGCCGAACTGTTGGGCTCGCTGGACAGTTGATGAGCGGCGGCATCCGATGGGCACCACAGACCGCTCGGTGAATCGGCCGAAGCGGGCTAGGAGGCTGTCCGAGAACAGACTGATCTACTGCGGCCAAGCCTGATTGGCCAGATTTCCCGACCATTTTGATGAAATACATCCATGTGTTTCACCCCTTCGGGGTCGCTTTTCAGCGGTCCAAATCCGCTCCCGGCGGATTTGTCGTTAAATAGGCCCACTATTCGC
>DEII01000177.1:20087-29582 GCA_002352385.1 Methylococcaceae bacterium UBA2778
AACCTGACTCAATCAGTCTCGCCCTCGCTACAATCGCTATTCTCGGACAGCCTCCTAGCTTGCCTGTGTGAAGCAGACCGGCGTATCGTTTTGGATTCTCGAGGTTAGTTGGGGTCACGGCTGTCAAGATTGACGGGCTGAATCTATTAAATTCATATAAATCGTATATTATTACGATATAATCTGGAAATCAATTGCAAGTCGCAGATACCGACGATTTGACATTTATTAGTTATAAGTGCTATAAGTCGTTAGATTTGTTGAATGATTTTTCTATACCCATTTAATTCGTAATAATAGACGATGGAAATAACAAACCTCCTCGCGGATGATGCCATTCTTGCCGAAATCGGCGAGCGGCTGGCGCGGCGCCGGCTCGACCTCCAATTGACTCAGGCCGATGTGGCCGAGCAGGCCGGCATTGCCAAGCGAACGCTGGAGCGGATCGAGGCCGGGCACTCGGCGCAAATGTCGAGCATGATCCGTATTTTCCGGGTGCTGGATCTGTTGCCCCGACTGGAGAGTCTGGTTCCTGAGCCCGCTCCAAGGCCGATGGATCTGCTCAAGCGCAAGGGGAAAATCAGGCAGCGGGCCTCGAAGCGTCGCCGCCCCGAACAGTCCGACAAGCCCTGGAGCTGGGGCGACGAGTCGTGAGTACGCTGGCCGAAGTCAGGCTCTGGGGGCGTACCATCGGCGCGGTTTCGCTGGTCGATGGTGAGGATGTGGCTGCGTTCGAGTACGATCCGGCGTTTGCGCGCAGCGGCATCGAGATTGCACCGATCACGATGCCGCTCTCAACGCGCGTCTATCGCTTCCCGGAACTGCCCAGAATAACCTTTTACGGACTGCCGGGACTGTTGGCCGACTCTCTCCCGGACAAGTTCGGCAACGCACTGATCGACGCCTGGCTGGCGACGCAGGGGCGGCAGCCGGACTCGTTCAATGCCGTCGAACGGCTCTGCTATACCGGTGAGCGGGGAATGGGCGCTTTGGAATTTTTTCCTGCGATCGGGCCGCGAGCGCGCAAGGCCAATCAGATTCAGATCGATCGGCTGGTCGAGCTGGCATCGGATGTGCTGATCCATCGCAACAATTTGAGGGCTTCATTTGCCGATGACAGCAGAGAGCGGGCGCTGACCGATATTCTGCGTGTGGGCACGTCGGCCGGTGGTGCCCGCGCCAAGGCGGTGATCGCCTGGAATCCGTCGACGAATGAAGTGCGCTCCGGTCAGGTTCCGGCAGGCGAGGGCTTTGAATACTGGCTGCTCAAATTCGACGGGGTCAAGGGCAATCGAGACAAGGAACTTGACGACCCGCAGGGTTATGGCGTCATCGAGTACGCCTATTCTCACATGGCAAGGGACTGCGGCATCGACATCAGCGACTGCCGCCTGTTCGAGGAAAACGGCCGATGCCATTTTATGACCCGGCGCTTCGACCGCCTCGAGGGTGGAAAAAAAATGCATATGCAGTCCCTGTGCGCGCTGGCGCATTACGACTTCAACATGGCGGGCGCCTATAGCTATGAGCAGGCGCTGCTGGTGATACGACAACTGGGTTTGCCGATGAATGCCATCGAAGAGCAGTTTCGCCGTATGGTGTTCAATGTCGTTGCGCGCAACCAGGACGACCATGTAAAGAACATCGCTTTTTTGATGGATAAGTCCGGCCGATGGTCGTTGTCGTCCGCCTTCGATATGACCTACAGCTACAACCCGTCAGGTCGCTGGACGGCCAGCCATCAGATGACGATCAACGGCAAACGCGACGACTTCACGCTGGACGATTTCAAGGCTTGCGCCAGGACTGCTTCGATGAAGCGGGGCAGGGCGGAGAAAATCGTCAATGAGGTCAAACAGACGGTATCGAACTGGAAACACTATGCAAACGATGCCGGCGTCGATCCGCGACAGCGCGATCAGATCGCTCGCACGCTGAGGCTGGTGGCTTTTTAGCAGGCCGTGAGTATCTATTCACTCCCCATCGCCAATCAGTCTCTGCCAACGGAAAGAGGCTGAGAGCGACCAAGTTCCCTCTCCCGCCGGGAGAGGGTTAGGGTGAAAGGATCTGAACAATTACGGCTGTGATCATGGGGATCGATTGGTGAATTCCAATCGTGCGGGTATGCTTTGATACCCGCAGCTGAGCGGACTTGTAAGCACCGCAACGTTCAGCGCAACAACGATGCTGTTTTCAAGACATCTCCTCTGCTGCTTGCGCACCATCATCATCTTTTGGTGATATAATCCCTCTTAATTTTACTTTGGGCTTTGACCAGCCATGAAAAGAGCAACGATCACAATTCCTGATGATCTTGAACAGGAGCTGGATGCTTATTTGGCGGAACAGGATGCGCCTCCTTCTTTAACGAGTGTTGTGCAGGCGGCGCTGCGGGTTTATCTGGAAGAACGGAAATGGAAGGCTCGCGGCTATCATTTGGAGGCAAAAGACCTGAACATTCCGGTTGCTGAGACGGGGAGAGGTCAACGGGATATCAGCGTTGATCATGACAAATATTTGACCCAGGGACGCGGCGTACCGTACTAGCAGATACAGGCCCGCTTTATGCTCTCGCCGATTGCAGTGATCAGTATCACACCAAAGCGATCCATGAATTGGAGCTGCTGCAGCTGGCTGATTACAGAATTGCTCTCCTCCGAATCTACGCAGGAGGCGGTGAGAGAACCGAACCGCATCAATTTGGCTTGATCATACCCAGATCGGGGTTTATAATACCCAATATGGGAATAAAGATGCAGTCGACCAGGAGCACGCGCCCCTTACGATCAAACGGCATTGCCGATGCCCTTTTCACCAAAGTACAGCAGCGTGTGCTGGGCGTGTTGTTCGGTAATCCGGGCCGGAGCTTTTATGCGAATGAAGTCATTTCTCTCGTGGATTCCGGTACGGGCGCTGTCCAGCGGGAACTCGCCCGCCTTGAAGCATCGGGTTTGGTGACCGTCACCCGCATCGGCAACCAGAAGCACTATCAGGCGAATGCTGCCACGCCGGTGTTTGAAGAGTTGCGCGGCTTGGTGCTGAAGACGTCCGGTCTCGCCGATGTCCTGCGCGATGGGTTGGCGCCACTGGCGGAGCGCATCAGTGCCGCGTTCGTGTACGGCTCGGTGGCCAAGGGTCAGGATACTTCCGCCAGCGACATTGACCTGATGATCATCAGCGACACCCTGACCTATGCGGATATCTTCGCTGTGCTCGAGGAGGCTGCAAGCCGGCTCGGCAGGCCGGTGAGTCCGACGGTATATTCCCGCGAAGAACTCGACCGGCGTGTCAAACAGGATAATGCATTCATCACTCGGGTATTGGTGCAACCCAAATTGTGGTTGATAGGGCAGGAACGTGACCTCGCCACTGGATAGCCTCGCCGGCCCGGGCAGATCGCTCGCTGCAGAACCGTCGGATGCACGGGAATTTGCCGGCCTCAAGCGTTCCGGCCTGGTGCGTTTGCAAGATGCAGCCTATACCGGGCTGTCGTTGGAGGGCCGTTTTGATCTTGCATACAACGCCGCGCATGCGCTGTGTCTCGCAGCCTTGCGCTGGCATGGCTATCGCCCGGTCAACCGCTACATCGTTTTTCAGGTATTGCCGCATACCCTGAACTTGGGGCCGAAAGTTTGGCGTGTGCTGGCCAAGTGTCACGATGTTCGCAATCTCGGGGAATATGAAGGCGACCTGACTGTGGACGAGCGGCTGCTCACGGACCTGATTACGGCCTGCCAAGCGGTCGCCGACGCCGTCGGCGCTTTACCGCCACCCGAGGAGAGTGAGTGAACACGCCCGGGCCGGGAGAGCGTAAAACGGTTCAGGCAAACGTGGTTCTGGTTCCGACGGTCCTCGATGGTAATCCATACCGGCCCTTGCGCCGACAGTGTACCGGTTTGGCACTCCCACGCCGGAGCACGGCAACGAGAAAACGCCACGCAGCGGAAAAATCGAATCAACCCTTCGTACTATAATATTCACTTCTTCGTGCTCTTCGTGGCAAACAGAAAAAAACGGACTGCCCCATGGCAACAACAGCCGGAAACACCCATAAGGAACAGGACAAATCCATCGAATCCTGGATCTGGGACGCCGCCTGTTCGATCCGCGGCGCCAAGGATGCGCCGAAATACAAAGATTTCATCCTGCCGCTCATCTTCACCAAACGCCTCTGCGATGTGTTCGATGACGAACTGAACCGCATCGCCGAGGAGGTCGGCTCGCGCAAAAAAGCCTTCCAGCTGGTTAAGGCCGACCACAAGCTCGTTCGCTTCTACCTGCCGCTGATGCCGGGAGACCCGGAGCAGCCGGTCTGGTCCCTCATTCGCAAGCTCGCGGACAGAATCGGCGAACAGCTCACCACCCACCTGCGCGAGATCGCAAAAGAAAACGCACTGCTGCAGGGCATCATCGACCGCGTCGATTTCAACGCCACCACCCACGGCTAGCGTGACCTCGATGACGACCGCCTCTCCAACCTGATCGAGGCCGTCAGCACCAAGCGCCTCGGGCTTGACGACGTCGAGCCGGACATCATCGGCAAGAGCTACGAATATCTGATCCGCAAATTCGCCGAAGGCAGCGGCCAGAGCGCGGGCGAATTCTACACTCCACCGGAGGTCGGCCTGATCATGGCGAAGGTGATGGATGCCGAACCCGGCATGGAAGTGTACGACCCCTGCTGCGGCTCCGGCGGACTGCTCATCAAGTGCGAAATCGCCATGGAAGAGAAGATGAAAAAACTCCTTCTCCCTCCGGGAGAGGGCAGGGGTGAGGGGGGAAAATACACACCGCTCAAACTCTACGGCCAGGAATACATCCCCGACACCTGGGCCATGGCTAGCATGAACATGATCATCCACGACATGGAAGGCGAGATCGAAATCGGCGACACCTTCAAGAACCCCAAATTCCGCAACAGGGCCGGCAGGCTGCGCACTTTCGACCGAGTCGTCGCCAATCCGATGTGGAACCAGGACTGGTTCACCGAGGCCGACTACGACAACGACGAACTCGACCGCTTTCCCGCTGGCGCCGGTTTCCCCGGCAAATCCTCCGCCGATTGGGGCTGGGTCCAGCACATGCACGCCAGCCTCAATGACAAAGGCTGCGCCGCCGTGGTCCTCGACACCGGCGCCGCCTCCCGCGGCTCGGGCAATGCCGGAACCAACAAAGAGAAGACGGTTCGTCAGTGGTTTGTGGATAACGACCTGATCGAGAGCGTGCTCTACCTGCCGGAAAATCTCTTCTACAACACCTCCGCGCCAGGCATCGTGCTGTTTCTCAACAAAGCCAAATCCAAAGCCCGGCAAGGCAAGGTGTTGCTGGTTAACGCCAGTCGGATTTTCGAAAAAGGCGATCCGAAGAACTTCATTCCGGACGAAGGCATCGAAAAGATTGCCGATACGCTCAAGAACTGGAAGGAAGGAGACAAACTCAGCCGCATCGTCGAACACACAGAGCTGAAAAAGAACGATTACAACATCTCGCCCAGCCGCTATATTCATACTGCGGAAGCCGAAACCTACCGGCCGATTGCGGAGATCGTCGCAGAGTTGGAGGCGATTGAGGTCGAGGCGAGAGAGGCAGATAAAGCGTTAAAGGAAATTTTGACGTACATTATGAAGTGAAAGTAATTTTACCCATTTATAGATATTTATAGCTGAAATATGCTATATATAGCTATAAGTTGCTATAAATTACTAGAATTGCCGTGGTGCTATCCTGATGGACCCGATTAAAAACCCGTTTTCACCCGGCGCCGGGGCTCCACCGCCTGAACTCGCGGGAAGGGAAGAAGTTCTCGAGCAAACCCGCATCCTGCTGGGGCGGATTAAACAGAAGAGGCCGGAGAAAAGCATCTTGCTGACGGGGCTTCGTGGCGTTGGCAAGACGGTTTTGCTCAATGAAATGGAGCGTATTGCCCTTGCGGATGGTTATCGCACTATCCTGATCGAAGTCCACGAAAACAAATCGTTGGGCGTTCTATTGGCGCCGCACTTACGAAGGCTGTTGTACGAACTGGATCGATTGGCGGGCGCAGGCGACAAGGTGCGCAGAGGGCTTGCCGTTTTGAAAAGCTTCATCAAAGCCATCAAGGTAAAGGTCGACGATATTGAATTTGGGTTGGATATCGATCCGGAGAAAGGCGCCGCGGACAGTGGGGATCTCGAGATCGACTTGCCCAACCTTTTTACTGCCGTGGCAGAAGCGGCGGCGGAACGCAGAAGCTGTGTTGCGATCCTCATTGATGAAATTCAATATCTGAAAAAGAAGGAACTCAGCGCGCTCATCATGTCCATGCATAAAATGCAGCAACGGCAACTGCCCTTGGTCCTGCTGGGCGCAGGTCTTCCCATCCTCCCAGGGTTGGCGGGAGAATCCAAGTCTTATGCCGAACGTCTCTTCAGCTTTCCGGATATTGGCGCGCTTTCCGAGCCCGACGCGATCAAGGCCCTGCAAGACCCGGTGAAGGAATATGACGTTAGCTTTGAAAAGGCTGCCCTCCATGAGATCTTTCGAGTGACTCAAGGCTATCCGTACTTCCTGCAGGAATGGGGTTATCAAGCCTGGAACCGTGCCGAATCCTCACCAATTGACCTCACGGTCGTTCAAAACGCCTCCGAAACGGTAATTCATCGCCTTGATGAGAATTTCTTTCGGGTTCGTTTCGATCGGCTCACACCCGGAGAAAAGCGATTTCTCCGCGCCATGTCGCATCTGGGCCCCGGCTTCCAACGCACCAGCGATATCGCGGAACTCATGAAGGTAAAAATATCCAGCCTGGGTCCAACCCGGGCCAACCTGATCAAAAAAGGCATGATCTACAGCCCTTCTCACGGCTACATGGCCTTTACCGTTCCACTGTTTGATGAATTCATGCGGCGCGCCATACCGGAGTTTGATGCGAATGATCAGGAATGATATGACGGAGATGGTCGAAAAGCTGGAGGCGATTGAGGCCGAGGTGAACGCCGCCTCCCGTGGTTCGGGCAATGCCGGAACCAATAAAGAAAAGACCGTGCGTCAGTGGTTCGTGGACAACGACCTGATCGAGAGCGTGCTCTACCTGCCGGAAAACCTCTTCTACAACACCTCCGCACCAGGCATCGTGCTGTTTCTCAACAAGGCCAAACACAAAGCCCGGCAGAGCAAGGTGCTGCTGGTCAATGCCAGCCGGATCTTCGAAAAGGGCGACCCCAAGAACTTCATCCCGCCCGAGGGCCTCGACCGCATCGCCGACACCCCCTCCGCTGGAAGGAAGAGGAAAAATTCAGCCGTATCGTCGATTACGCTGAGCTGAAGAAAAACGACTACAATGTATCCCCAAGCCGCTACATCCACACCGACGATGCCGAGACGTATCGGCCCCTCGCCGAGATCGTCGCCGACCTGGACGCGGTGGAGGCCGAAGCGCACGAGGCCGATGCGGCGTTGCGGGAGATCTTGAGGAAGATTGGTGTATGAGCGAACAAAGCGGGATCATCAAGAACGAGGATCGTCTGCTCTCCGACCTGCGGGGCATGATCGAGCAGGCACGGGCGCAACTCGCCCACGCCGCCAATGCAGCCCTCACCACCCTCTATTGGAATATCGGCCGACGCATCCACCAGGAAATACTTGCCGAAAAGCGAGCCGATTACGGCAAGCGGATTGTCGCCTCAGTGGGGCGACTTTTGGCCAGTGAGTTCGGAAGCGGCTTCGGTGAGAAGAATCTGTGGCGGATGATCCAATTCGCCGAGGTCTTCCCCGACGAGGAGATTGTCGCCGCACTGCGGCGACAATTGGGCTGGACCCATTTCCGCATCTTGATTCCGCTCAAAGACCCGCTGAAACGGGACTTCTACGCCGAAATGTGCCGCATCGAGCGCTGGAGCACCCGCACGCTGGCCAAGAAGATCGCCTCCATGCTCTTCGAGCGCACCGCCATCTCGAAGAAACCCGAAGCAGTCGCCCGCGCAGAGCTCGCGCAACTCCGCAGCGAGGACAAACTCACTCCCGACCTCGTCTTTCGCGACCCCTATATGCTTGACTTCCTCGGCCTCCGCGACCGCTACCTCGAAAAAGATCTCGAAGACGCCATTCTCCGCGAGATCGAGACCTTCCTGCTCGAACTCGGTGACGGCTTCGCCTTCCTCGGGCGCCAGACACGCATCCAGATCGACTCCGACGACTACTACCTCGACCTCCTTTTCTACCACCGCCGCCTTCGCCGCCTGATCGCCATCGACCTCAAACTCGGCGACTTTCAGGCTGAACACAAAGGCAAAATGGAGCTGTACCTACGCTGGCTGGCGAAGCACGAGCAGCAGCCGGGCGAAGAAACGCCGCTGGGTATCATCCTCTGCGCCGGAAAGAAGGAGGAGCAGATTGAGCTGCTCGAGCTTGGGCAATCCGGCATTCATGTCGCCGAGTATCTGACCGCCCTGCCATCACGCGAACTGCTGCAACAGAAGCTCCACGCCGCCATTGCGATCTCGCGAGCAAGACTGGAAGCAAAGGAAGGAGGTGCTGAGTGAAACCCAACACCGAAAGGAGCGCAGACATTCCTGTCCGCGAAAAGGAGAACGGACTTTCCAGTCCGTTGCATGGCGGGTTGAAAAACCCGTCCTCCGTTCATCGAAGCCGAGGCACAGGAGACGGACAAGGCGTTGCGGGAGATTCTGGAGAAGATCGGGGTATGAGCAGCGTGGCAAATAGCTGGCGGAGGAGCGCTCTCGGTGAGTTGTCAAGAACGACGAGCGGGGGCACTCCGAGCCGCAAACGCAAGGACTACTATGACGGTGCTATTCCCTGGGTAAAGTCAGGTGAACTCAATGATGACTACATCGACGAAACTGGAGAGCACATCACTGAGGACGGACTGAAAAATTCCTCAGCAAAATTGTTTCCAGCCGGGACGCTGCTGATCGCTCTTTACGGTGCAACTGTTGGCAAGACTTCTATTCTCCGCATCGAAGCTTCAACGAACCAAGCAGTTTGTGGAATTACACCGGGATCAGAACTCGACACGGAATACTTGCGTTACCACCTGGTGTATCTGCGCCCTCAGCTATTGAGCCACCGCTACGGAGGAGCGCAGCCAAACATTAGCCAACAGGTCATTAGGAATCTCGAAGTCGATTACCCTCCACTCCCCGAGCAGAAAAAGATCGCGCACATCCTTTCGACGGTGCAGCGGGCGGTCGAAGCGCAGGAGCGGATCATTCAGACCACCGCCGAGCTGAAAAAGGCTCTCATGCACAAGCTCTTCACCGAAGGCCTCCGCAACGAACCGCAAAAGCAAACCGAAATCGGCCCCATCCCCGAAAGCTGGGAACTCGTTCGGTGCGAAGACGTTTGCGAAGTCATCAGCGTCGGAATCGTTGTGAGGCCGTCGAATTACTACGTGCCCGATGGCGTTCCTGCGTTCCGTTCTCAGAATGTCCGGGAAGATCGAATCCAGCCCGAGCCAATGGTTTACATCTCTGAAGAGGTAAATATTCGGCCAACCCA
>DEII01000089.1 GCA_002352385.1 Methylococcaceae bacterium UBA2778
AGGAGGCTGTCCGAGAACAGACTGATCTACTGCGGACGAGCCTGATTGGCCATATTTCCCGATCATTATCGTTAAATAGGCCCACTATTCGCCCCAAATGATCGAAAACTTTGACTCAATCAGTCTCGCCCTCGCTACGATCGCTATTCTCGGACAGCCTCCTAGTAATTCCGTCACCGAACCAGGCAGGTTGTCTCTGACCATGCGCAGGCAGGCGTCCGATTCTGCACTGCGTATCTGTTCAAACCGAGACTTTCGCCAAAGTCAACCGCACCGCCTGCTGATGCAGTCGTTTGTCGCGAGTCCAAAGCAAGGCGCCGCCGCTCAATCGAGTGCTGGCCAACAAATGAACATCGATAAAGCCGATGCCGACGCCACAAAGCTGATGTCGCTCGATGAAACACAAGGCTTCCGGGTCCTCCGCGATTGTCGCAAAGGGCAAATTGTGAAGCAAAGACAATACCGCAGCGCGATTCTTCAGATTGCCACAGGCCAGCTCACCGATGACAAACGGGTGGATCAGTGCCTGCCCTGCATTCAACAAATCACTTAATTCGCTATCACCACTTCTGAAATGATCGACCCAGACAGAGGTATCGACCAGAATCATTTAGCCGGTTTCCTCCGACGGCGCGGCGGCATTTCCAGATCCGGCTGACTGCCGCCCAGCAGCGCCAAACGACGGGCACTTTCCCGAGCGATCAGCGCTTCCAGCCCGGCCTTCACCAATGCGGTTTTCTCGGTGATTCCAGTCAGTTGGTTTGCCTGTTTCAACAAGTCTTCATCGATATTCAAAGTGGTACGCATCGGATCAATCCTACTTTATTGATATGCACATATTATACATCAATGTATGCATCACGAATGCGCTCGCTTCCGAGGACGGTACACGAACCTCGAACGATTGGCAACACGCTGTGAAGCGACGATGGGTCAAGCGGTTATGTTAAAATTACCACCGTTCAACCAGCTTTTGCCCCCTATCGATCATTGCACGCTTCCATGGACAATCACTTCGACGTCATCGTCATCGGCTCGGGCATGAGCGGTCTGACCTGCGCCAGCCTGCTCGCCCAGCTGGAACAGAAAAAAGTTTTGATCCTCGAGCGCCATTTCACTCCCGGCGGCTTCACTCACAGCTTCAAGCGGAAAAAGCGATACGAGTGGGATGTGGGCGTGCACTATGTCGGCGAAATGAATCCGGGCAGCCATTACCGTGCGCTGTTCGACGCCGTGACCGCCGGAGCGCTCGACTGGCGCGCCATGCCGGAGTGCTTCGATCGCTTCGTCTATCCCGATTTGAGCTTCGACGCCCGTTGCGGCATTCACCGGTTCCGGCAGGACTTGATCGATCGCTTCCCCAGTGAGCGGGAAGCTTTGGAACAGTATTTCAGGGACCTGATCACCAGTGCGCGCTGGTACGGCCGGCTGATGATTTCCCGGCTGCTTCCCGACTGGCTGCGGCCGCTGTCCGGCGCACTGACCGGACCCCATCGCAGCCTGGCGATGATGACCACGCAGGCCTATCTGGATCGCCATTTCCGGGATGAGAAACTCAAAGCCGTTCTTGCCTCTCAATGGGGCAATGCCGGCATTCCTCCGGGGCTCAGCGCCTTCGCGGTTCATGCAGTGATCGCCTGTCATTATCTCGACGGCGGCTACTATCCGGTCGGCGGCGCGAGACGGATCGCCGACAGCATCATCCCGCTGGTCGAAGCAGCGGGCGGGCGCCTGCTGACCCGTCATCGCGCCGAACGAATCATTCTGGAAGCCGACCGGGCGGTCGGCGTAGAAGCGGTCACGCGCGTCCGCGGGCAAACCATAACCAAGAAATTCTTTGCCGACCGCATCATCTCCTGCGCCGGCGCCCGTGTCACCTACTCTCGATTGATTCCCAAGACATTCCCGCTGCCTTTCCGCGATGAGCTCGAGGGGCTCCCACCCGGCAGTTTCCATGTCTGCGCCTACCTTGGATTCAAGGATACCCCCGCCTCGCTCGGCTTCAAGGGGGAAAACCTCTGGATCTACGACGGCTACCGCCACGATGAGCTGTATGCCCGCCGCGGCAACGTGCTGAAGGGCGAAGTCAGCGGCTGCTTTCTCTCCTTTCCGTCGCTGAAGGATCCCCTGGCGCACGGCCATACCGCCGAGATCATCGCCTTCGTTGATCAGGAGCCCTTTCAACAATGGGCGCAGCAGCCCTGGGGTAAGCGGGGCGACGAGTACGATGAGCTCAAACAACGAATCGCCGAAGGACTGATCGCCTTCGTCGACCGCCGCTACTCCGGTTTCGCGGAGCTTGTGGACTATTGCGAACTGTCGACGCCGCTGTCGACCGCCAATTTCACCGGCCACAAGGACGGCTGCATCTACGGGCTGCCGGGTGTTCCGGAGAAACTGGCGGTCTCATGGCTGTCGCCGCGCACACCGATCAGGAACCTCTATCTGACCGGCGCGGATGTCACCGGTCAGGGCATCGTCGGCGCATTGATGGGGGGCATTCTGACGACGCTGGCAGCATCGAGGCGGCCTTGGCCCCTGCTGAAACTGCTGATGTCATCTATGCGCCTTGCCAAGCATCCGGAAAAACGGGACGTGCTGAAAGAAGCTCAGCTGCGCGCCCTCACCTGATCAACGAAAACAGCGGCCGGCAATACGGCAGACTCTTTCGAGACTCCGTGATCGACCGGCTTGAAGTGTCCCAAAGATGAAGCATGTCAAAAAAGAGGCAGGAACATAGATTCAAGATAACGAAAGGTGTGAATGGCAACAACTAAACCGAATCAACGGAGAAAAAAAATGAAACCAATCTTGATCCTGATGGCCTCTCTGGCCCTGGCGGGCTGCGCCAGTTTCGGCAAGGGCGTTGCCGAGGCGGTCCTGGAAAAACAGGGCAGCGAGGATACGCGCGTCTGCGAGGTCAAAGGCAAGCCGTTCGACGGAATCGAGCCGAACCTGTCGAACAGAAATGGAAAGATGAAGGTCTTGATGGTGCACGGCGTCGGCCACCACATCCCCGGCTACAGCACCCAGTTTCTGGAAAACCTGGCGCATGAAATGGGGTTGAACGTTGAAGCGCGGAAACACAAGCAGATTATCCTCACCGATCCGCAGGACACCAGCAAGAACCTGGGCACGCTGCGGATCAATCGCTTGCTCAACGAAGCCGGAACCAAGGAACTGCTCTTTTATGAGCTGACCTGGTCGGCGATTACAGAACCGGATAAAAAGATACTCGCCTATGACAACTCGGGCGAGTACTCCTTCCGCCGTGCCGCGGTCAACGATCTGTTGAAGAAGTTCTCCAACGACACCGGCCCTGACCCGATGATCTATCTGGGCGACAAGCGCGACGACATACTCACATCGTTCCGGCAATCGTTCTGCTGGATGATCGGCGCCGATTGGGAAAACCTACCGTCCGGCGTCAACCAAAGGTGCAATCCATTGACCGAGGAGGCAGTGAAACATCTCTCCGTCGATAATTTAGCAATCGTTTCTCACAGCCTCGGCAGCCGAATCACGATCGATGGAATGCAGAGTCTCGCACAGGCCGTCACCGACAAGGGCGCCAGCAGGCACACATCATCGATCGAATCACGTTTCATCGATGAATTCAGAAAAAGAGAACTGCCGCTCTATATGCTCTCCAATCAGCTTCCGCTGCTGCAACTGGGCCGCGCGCTGCCGGAGGTCACCGGCCAAAGAGAGGCCTACTGTACACCGGGAAGAAGCCGCTACCACGACCGTACCTTGTCCAAAACGGCCCTGATCGCCTTCAGCGATCCCAACGACCTCCTCAGCTACGCCATTCCCGAGGGCTTCGCATCCGATTTTCTCGATTCCCGGCTCTGCATCGAGGTGACCAACATCAACATCAATGTTGCCGACGTCATGGATCTATTTGGAGTCGGCAAAGTGGCCAATCCGCTGACCGCGCACGTAGGCTACGACAGTGATGACCGGGTCGTGGCCTTGATTGCCAAGGGCATCGGCAATCCGAACACATCACCGCTGATCAAGAAACGCTGCAAGTGGACCCGGCTGATCGATTGAACCGGCTGGTGCGCACCCTCAAGCACCTCGTCGTCGCCCTCGCCTACGGTCTTGGTGGGATGGTCGTCGGCGCCATGGGGCTTTACGCCTACCAGGTCGAGAAGTGGCCCGACCTGCAGCCGTGGCACGTTGCCTCGCTCGATGAAGAGTTCCGGGCGTCGCGGGCCGATGAGATGACCGATCTGGATGATTACCGGCGTTTGGAAACGCGGCTGTTCGAGCAACTGCAAGAGCAGGTCATTGCCGTGACGCCGGTCGGCAAGGGTAACCGGCTGAACCGTTACAGCGCCGGCAGCTTGGTCGATCCGGCCAACCGCCCGATCGATTGGAACCGAACCTTCGAAATGGCGGTGGACAATCCGCGAGGCGGCGTCCTTATGTTGCATGGGCTGTCCGATTCGCCGTACAGCTTGCGCGCGTTGGCCAAGATCCTCCACAACCAAGGCTTTTGGGTGGTGGGGCTGCGCATTCCCGGCCACGGCACGGCGCCGGCGGGCCTGACGCATGTCGCCTGGCAGGACTTCACAGCAGCCACCCGGATCGCAGCCCGCCATGTACGGCAGCACATCGGCAGTGATCGACCGTTTACGATCATGGGTTATTCGAACGGGGCTGCGCTTGCCGTGGAGTACAGCCTCGCCGCGCTCGAAGACAAGCGCCTTCCGGCTGCCGATTCACTGGTGCTTCTCTCGCCGGCAATCGCCGTGTCGCCGGTTGCCGCGCTCGCCCGCTGGCAGGGGCGGATTTCGCACATCCCCGGATTGGAAAAATTCGCCTGGACCCCCATTCTGCCGGAATTCGATCCCTACAAATACAATTCGTTCGCCGTCAATGCCGGCGAACAGATTTATGAACTCACCACGTTCGTCGAGCGACGCCTGGAGCAGCTGGCGGATAATGGGAAGTTGGCCCGATTCCCACAGGTGTTGGCATTCCAGTCGGCCGCCGACTCAACCATTCCACCCGATGCGGTGGTGAACAGACTGCTGCGCCGGCTGACGCCTAACGGACACGAGCTGGTGTTGTTCGATGTCAACCGTTTCGCCGAGGCGGAGTCCCTGCTCACCTCCGACCCGGAATCCATGACCCGGGCGCTGTTGCAAGACCCCGGCCTACCCTTCGACCTGACCGTCGTCACCAACGAGGACCGCGGCACCAGGGTTGTCGTTGCCCGACGCAAGAAGCCGCGAAACAGTCAGGTAACCGACGAGATACTCGGCCTTTCCTGGCCTGCCGGCGTCTACTCGCTGTCTCACGTCGCCCTGCCCTTCCCTCCCGATGATCCGCTGTATGGAGCCGTGCGCGACAACGACCCGAAAACCATCCAGCTCGGCAGCATCGAACTGCACGGCGAAACCGGCCTTCTCGTCGTGCCGGGCAGTTATTTTCTTCGTTTGCGCCACAACCCGTTCTTCGCCTATCTGCAGCGGCGGGTCGAGGAGATGCTGATTCCCGATCAAGGATCAGAGCAACGTGTCGCGCCACTGTAAGGCATTCCGGAACTTTCTGATTGCCAGTTGCCAGAGCTCCATAGCGCGCATCCCCATACAATCTAGAGAATCCTGGCACTGCGGCAATTCTCATTTAGTTTGCATCGGTCATTGCTTCATTATAACGCATGCATTACAATGATTTTCGCACATGTCAAATTGACTGGACCGTCCGCATGGCTTCACTTCAAATACGAAACCTACCCGATGATGTATACCAGTTCCTGGCCTTCCGAGCTGAACGCGCACATCGTAGTCTGGCGCAGCAGGCGATTATCGAACTGCGCAAGACGACAGAAGAGGAACCAGGAACGCGGCGCAGGCAAGTGCTGAACGCAATAAGAGACAGCATTGAAAAATCCATGGGCCGGCCGTTATTCGCCCGACCGGAAGATCTTATCCGGGATGATCGAGAGCGATGAATCATCGTATCGTTCTTGACGCTTCTGCAGCAGCCAATCTCGTGATGCGTACCGATGTGGCCGAGGAACTCATCGGGAAATTGGAGCATTCTGTCCTGGTGATTGCGCCTGGACTTTTTCACAGCGAAATCGCCAATACTCTGTGGAAATATGTGCGTGCCGGCGACATAGACACACAAACGGCACTTTTTCGCTACGAGGAAGCAATTAGTTTGATCGATACATTCGAAGCCGACAACGGGCTGGCCACCGAGGCATTAGCAAGCGCCGCCAAGCTCGATCATCCGGTTTATGACATGCTGTACGCGGTGCTGGCACGCCGTTACGGTTGCAGTGTATTGACCGTCGACAAACGTTTTAGTCTCCTTTTGAACAAAATGGAGATTCCATTGATTTGAGCTGGGGTCCGATGAAATGGACACCCCCGTCATTTGTCATTTGTTCATCGCCCCTTTGTTCGATTCCCGTTTGCTTGCAGGTGTTTCGGTGGGCATAAACAGCATGCCCACCCTACCGGGCGGATAAGGCCTCGAGATCGATATCCGGGATCTCGATGCGGGCGCTTCCGTTCCGCCATATCACCTTCCCAATGTTCCGCCAAGACTGATCGATGTTCCTGCTGCGCAGGTCCGGCTCCCACTCCATAGGAGCGCGCACCTCTTTCATCTTGATCGTAAAGGTCGCATCCGAAAGATCCAGCCCCAGTTTCGTTCCCCAGAATGCCGTCACCTTGACCAGGAATTTATCCAGCCGCTCCCGTTTGATCGTGGCGGTCACAGCGACATTGGCCCACATCGACTGAATCCGCCCCCAGTTGGGAGCGACAATGCGCCCCTCTTCATTGACGAACGGAAGCCACCGTTCCTGACCGTCCGGTCCACGATAGGTCAGACCAAGGAGATGATCGTATCCGGCAAAATGGTCGTGCATGTAAAGCGCATGGGGCGTAATGCCGAGAAAGACGTGCGACAGGGTAACGGCCGAATCACTCAACGTTTTCAAAATCCGCCCGGTTTCGGTTGCTTTCAGATCGACGCCCAGACGGTAGAGAACCGCGTACTGCAGCGTGCTGTTGAGTTGCAAAATGAATACCAGAACCAAAAACTGAGCAATCACCCCGGCACGCTTCCTGTCGGTGTCGGCAAAGCGCCGATAGAGCTTCCTCAGCGGCACATCGACGGGGTCGACCGGCGGCGGCACCGCAACGACGCAGCTTTCATCGCACACCAGCCGGCCTCGGCTGTCGGCGACATGACGGTACACGCGCGTTCCCGGTCGATAGATGCCTGGCATTTTCAGGATCATGCCCAGGAGCACGGTATATCGCATTTTCAGCAGGATCTGGATGTAGGTGTCGAGCCCGTTGTAGAGATCTCCCTGCCGATCGAGGGCGTAAAGATCCTTCAACAGCTGGTCATCGCTGAGACGGTCCAGTGCGTGATAGTCGCGGGCATGGGTTTGCAGGCCTTTGAATTCGATCGCTTGCAGCAGATCGAAATGCTCGACGACAATGACGGTGCGGTTGCACAAAGGACACAGTTCATCATAAAAAACCGTCAACAGAGGCTCTTCGAACCGGCATCGCGCCCTTAGCGCCCGCCACCAGGAGAATGGAACCATGAGCACATAATGGACCAGCATGCCGAAGCCGAAGGGATAGATATTGAGGGACAGGATAATACCAATATGGAAAGCCGCCCCGACACACAACAGAGGAACACGGAATCGGCGAAAATAACAGAGAAAAACAAAAACGAACTGGAAAACCATCAGAACATACCCGACCAGCATCTGCAGCGGCTTGATGTTCAAAAGCCATGACATATCGATGGCAGAGATATAATAAGGCATCGTCGAAGGCAGCCATGGCCCCAGGCCGTTGCGCCAGAACGGCGCCGACAGCTTATGGATGCCCGCATCCAGATAGAGCAGGCCCAAGGAGATCCCGATCGGAATATAGTATGCGAGCACGGACACGTGATCCGGCGGACGGTAGCGCCGGCTGGGAGTGGAGTAGCGCAATGCCAGCCTGAGATTGTCGATGGAGAGCGCTCGTTCGGAGGGTAAAAAGATGAGCAGAAAACTGGACCCGGTCATGAGCTGATCAAAACCGCCGTAGAACTCCTTCCACATCGGCGTAAAAACGATAAAGCCGACCCAGAAACAATAGTTGGCAACGGCTGCAAAACGGGTGTACCAGCCGATGGTCAGACAAAACGCCGCAATACCCCACAGCAGCAGAGCAACAGGCACAAAGGGGGACGCGGTATCGACAAAGGGGACAGCATCGAAAATAAGAAGGCGAAAATAGAAGAGAAAAATGACCTCATGAAGAATGACCAGGCCGAACAGAATACGAAAAACACCCAGCCCGGTTGCCGGCACCTGTTTTTTCAGACCTCGGTCGATCAGGTTCAAGAACTTCCGTCGCATAGGATTAATTGGCCCCTGCAGGCAAATCGTGGCTATTGCGGGTATTCTATCAGGAATAGTGAGGGCTTAAGTGTTGAGATGCTCGCGGCTAGGCCTTCCGGCTGCGGCAGCATGTCCGGGGGCGGAGCATCTGCGGCCGAACAGCAGCGAAAACCGCGCTGTTACGGCACAGGGTGCGGCGAAATTCGGGAAAGATTGCCGAAGAGGCGGTATTGGCCCTTATCCCACAGGCTTAAGGCTGGAATGACCGGGCGCCGCGGTCACCCAGATGAAGAAAGCAAAGTCGTATTGGATGATCGAGTGTTGTGCGCGCCGAGAATTCTGCTGCACCTCAATCTTTTTCCGACAGGCCGGCGGATGCTTCGATGTCATCGGATTCGGACTGTTCGTTCTTGTCCGAATAACCTGCCGCAATGATTGCATCGCTGAGTGCATAGCTGTCATAGCCGCGCAACGTTTTGCCGCCTATCATGGTCACAGGCACCGTAACGGAACCGGATTTCTCGCGGATCTCTTTCTGTATGTCCATATCATCGGTCACGTTTTTCTCGGTGAAAGGAATGTTACGGGTTTTCAGAAAATTGCGAACCAGATCACAGGCGTCGCAGCGCTCGACCGAATAGAGAATGACAGAACCCTCCGCTTTCTCTTCTGATTTCTCCGCCTTTTCTTCCGCGGACAGGGCGGAAACACTGGTCTGAAATTGGATCTCTTTCTTTCGGGTTCCCGGCGGACAATGGTCGCTGAAAGTCGTTTTCCCCGAAGCACCGATGCATTCATACACTTTCGTAGCGGCAGCCGATTGAGAAAGAAGACCCAGCAGGAAAATTGCCGGTACTGCTATTTTTGAGTTCATCGTCTAATTCCAAAAACAGTCCATGAGTATCGGTTTTGCTTTTAAAAGACAGTATAGCAACGGATCCTCTCATGAAAAGCTCCGGCACGATCAAATCTGCAGGATCGAAGATCTCCGGGTCATGGAACTGTGAGCCGGTTCACATTGGCATCTCCGACAGGAAAAGGAACTCTTTCCGCATTCAAGAAAGTTACCCAGCCACGAGAACCCGATCAACGGCTTCAGTCAGCCCACACTATAATTATAGGGAAGCAATCGATGCGTTTCTGACAGGAATGACAATGAACAGACAGGACGAACTGGAACTTACGATACATGCGTTAAGTTATTGACGGTAAATGACAAAAAAATCACCAGGAAGCACGATACCGTGCCCGATACCGTGTGCGTGCAAGCGCTTACCTGGTTTGAATCCACCCTATCCGGGATTCAATTCCGCGATCCACTACCAAATAGACGCCACCTGGTGATCGCGTTTGAGTTTGGCGGCGCGGTAGGTAGCGGATGTACCACCTTGGTTCAGTTTGATATTTTTATTTTTATCAAACTGATCTGGTTGAGTGCTCACAGCGGCCGCATATCCAGGCTTCTCCTTCGAACTGCCATTCGTAATGCCCGGTATAACAGTATTTACACAACGCCTTTGACTTGCCGTCGTAGTTTATTTCCGGGAACTCGTCTTCGTATTCGTCGTTAGTTGGTTCGTTTTGGGCCATTTCGGAACTATTCCGTTTTGGCCCACCCAATATGTTTCTTACCGTCTCACGCGGAACCCCAACCTCCCCCGCAATCTCCCTCTGGCTCAACGATTGTGCCGTTTTCAACATTGGCGCAATTGTTTTTACATGCATTCGTATTCCCTTTTTGCCCACCAGGCTTGTCATTCACCGCCACCACGCCTTTCGCCAGCCCCACAACCCCAAGTCTGTGCGACAAATCCTTAGCCATGTGCTCATAAGCGGGATTGAAGAAAAGCAGTGCCTCAGCCTGGCTCTGCTCTACCAAATAGCGGGTTAATTTTGGGGATTTGGCCGCTGTCATATACCGCCTTGCCTGATCTTTTCCAAAAGCAAATCCAACGTTTTGAACGCCTTTAAACGTTGGATTTGCCCCCTCAAAAAGCCCCCCCAATTACCATGTCCGGCAAATTTCTTTGCCCGTATCAGCATGTTTCCGCACACACCAACAGCCTTGGCGGCATGGTCGCGGGCATCGCCGTTTTCGGATTTTCCCCG
>DEII01000092.1 GCA_002352385.1 Methylococcaceae bacterium UBA2778
TTCCGGCAGATCTGCCGGAACGGGGAAAATCCGAAAACGGCGATACCCGCGATCACGTCAAGCTGCCGCTGGCCGAACGCGCACGCAAGGCGGCGGCCGAGGCGCTGGCGGTTCCAGCGCATGGCGGTGACCGTAAATCAGAAAAGTATCAAAGTTCTAAAAATGAAAATAGAACCTTGAAGCGAGGGACAACAGCAAGTTATAGTGCTGCTAAACTCAAACGCGATCACCAGGTGACGATAAATTTTTTATGGTAACTTTTCGTGGTAACAGGAAGTCTATGCTCTACGATTCGGCTTTTCTTTCCGTGACTTAGGAGTGATGTGGCGCGCTGGCCGGAGGAGAGATGAAGGCGGTGTTGTCCGGAAATGGGATAAGGCCGCGAAATAAGGTACGCGGTGCGTACCCTACGCCCGCTATTTAGATACGATTGCCCCGGGACAGGAGAAAATTCACGCGATCACGGGAGGCTGGTATTGTATAATAATCCGTCCGGGCATTCAGTGAGCGAACATCGGTTGCCGCTGATTTGCAGCCCGTCGTTCAGGTAGACGGAGAATCAATGGTCACCCGTCCGTTGTCCGGCTGGAATCAATTAAACACGTTTTTTCTTTAGGTTTAGGAACTTGTGGGTATTATGAATCGAGTAGATTTCGCTCTGGTTAGAGTATTGCAGTTTTGCGTGTTTGCGTTGTTTACCTTTATGGTGTTGGTCTATTTCGGTACACTGTTGCTGTTGCCGCTCTCTTTGTTGGTTCAGCTGATTCGAATATTCGATTTCGTTGGCATGCCGGGCGTTGTCTCGACTCTCATTGCCTTGCCGGTCGTGGCCTACGTGGGGTATTTGATATCCAAGATTCCGGGGTTGTCCCGAATGATGGCGGATATCGGTGTTGAATTGGTGACCTTCGGTCAGACTCGAGTGAAAGGATTCGATTCGATTCTGTCAACTCTCGAGGGGGCTGAAAGTCAATCTGCCGCAGGCGGTTGAACGTATGGGCCTTCGACCATCGAAAAAAGTGCCGCGATGTGCGTTTGTTCAGGTTGACGGCCCGGGTCCGGGTCCTGGAGTTTTTTCAAAAATCAGTGTGGCAAGGTAATTATTCAGATCCCCTCTCCTGGAGGGAGAGGGAACTGAGGAACGAGTGCTTGCTCGAGCGCCTTGCATCCGCGGGATGGTGACCGGTGTTTGCTGTCTCTCGCTTTGCCAACGCCCGTGAGAGAGCGATCGGAGTTAGGTCGGGAGGGGCGGGGATGTCATTTTGCCGACCGTGCTGCGCGGCGGCTTCCAGCGTCGTGGACAGCACTTTGTTTTTGATGGTGTTCGATTGTAGGTTGGGCAAAGGCCGACAGGCCGTGCCCAACATCTGCCCCGCAGCCGTTGGGCTCGCTGCGCTTTGCCCAACCTGCCTGATTCGCCTCATGCCCCGCGTTGGTTGAGAAACGACCAACGCAGAAGACGGTGCCATAAGCCGGCAAGGCTGGTACAATGACCCGCGCGGGTTGTCTCAATGCCTCTTAAGGACGGGAACTTCAAAAACAATAAGCATGGCGAAAAACAAACCGGAGAAAGCCGAACTGCAGGATGATATTCTTAAAGCCGCGTTGCGGTTGTTTACTGAAAAGGGCTATTTCAATACGTCGGTTGCTGACATCAACCAGGAAACCGGCATCAGTACGGGCTCCATCTATCACCATTTTCATAATAAAGAGGCGATCGCAAAAGCGCTGTATCATGATTTGATCGACCGGTTGAATCATTCGATCGATGAAATACGGCGTACCCACAAGACGACGATCGAGCGTGCGCGTGCGGTCGTGGATTTGATGTTTACATTGACCGAACAGGCGCCGGAAGTCATGCAGTTCATTCTGTTCTCCCGGCATCAGGAATTTTTATCCGATGAAAAGCCGATGAGTTCGGCCGCCCCCTTTGAAAAGCTGTGTAAATTAATGCTCGAGGGGATGAAAAGCGGGGAGATTCGGCGCATGGACCCCCGGCTGGCCTCGGCCTGTTTTTTCGGTGTGGTTATCAGAGTGATCCAAATGCACCTCGACGGGGTTCTGGAAAAGCCGCTCGATGAGTATTCGAATGAAGTCTGGAAGGCTGCCTGGCGCACGGTCGATGTGCAGTGAACGATCGATATTCCCCAACGAGTGGAATCCATTAAAGTGGACCCCTGAGTCAAGACAAAAACCCACTGAGTTTACGTTGTACTTTCAACTTCACTAGGAGGCTTGTTCGAATCCGCCGCTGGAGGAGGGCATAATGCGCGATTCTTCGTCCGTCAGGTTGACCTGGTCTTTGGACCGTGGTCCCGGTGTCGGCGGAGTGGGTGTCTTCCCCCGAGCCTTGCGCCCCGCTACTTTCTCTTCGTATTCCGCTTGCTCGCGCTCGAAACGCTCCTGAACACGCGCCCCGGATGGAGAAGATCCTTCCCGTCTTGCAGCAGCATCACGCCTTCCGGGTAATACTGCTGCCCGAGCGTGATCGGGACGGCACAAGTAAAGGGTCGCGTCACGCAAGACGCGACCCCTTCACTTCAGAATTTATTCCCCTACGGCTATCCGGTTCAATTTCCCCGCCCAAGTCAGTATTCGGCGGTCGGCCGTGACAAGTGTTGCGTCATAGTGGATTGCCGTAGCGACAATAAGACGGTCGGCTGGGTCGGGATGAAACGAGTCCAATTTATTCGCTTCAATCCCGCACTCTCCGTCAACCGGAATTTCCTGTAGACCCATATCCAGAAGCTCGATACGCCATCGTTTCAAGGAAGGCAACTGAATTCTTCCTTTTGCCTGCAGCATTGCGAGCTCCAAAAATGAGATCGCGGATATTGCGAGCGAATCGTCCGCCAAGGCTGTATCCAACTGTTTACGCACTGTGTTGTCCAGTTTTTCGTTTCCCTGATCCACCCAAACAAGAATATGCGTATCCAATAGGATCATCGCATTGCTTCCCACTCAATATCCAGAGGCGAAACAATATCTCCTTTTATGGTTATCTCATTTTTGTGTGCTCCGAACAATGTCTTTGGTTTTTTCCGGAATGGAATCAGTTTGCTCACGGGCTTTCCATTTTTCGTGATAATGATTTCCTTGCCGGTTTCGTTAACTTCGTCCATAAGTTGCAAGCATTTGGCTTTAAACTCAGACGCCTTGATTGTTTTTGGTTGCATGATTAGAATCCGTGTATTAGTTAATAATGACCATGGCCAGGACTATAGTAACATTTCCGTTGGCGGATACCAAGAACAGTCAATTGCAATGAGCGATGCGGATTGTAAACGAACGGGGTCTTGAATCATGCTTCCCCTGTCGATGAGGATGAATGGGAGACGGGTCGACCGCCGTGATATCCATACCATGCGGGGGTGGGTCTGCATCTGATCCATCAGATAACGAGTGTTTCGCAAGATGGCATGAGCGTCCTCGGCCTGCTTGCGCATTGCCGACAGGCTCGAGAAAAAATAGAACTCGGCCGGCTTGACGGTATCTCGGGAGCCGGTGATCGTTCCCGGTACATGACCGATATATTCGGAATGGCTGAATGGGCGGTCGGTAGCGCTGGAATCGCCGTGACGTGTCAACTGTCCGCTTTGATATTGCCGGCATGGATCCCGCATTCTTTTTTGTTGGCGTTCTCCCACCACCAGCGCCCTTCACGTTCATGTTGATTCGGCAGCGTGGGGCGTGTACAGGGCTCGCAGCCAATGCTGCGGTAGCCTTGCCGGTGGAGTTCGTTGAAGGGCACCTGATAGGCTTCGATGTAATCCCATACTTGGCGGGATGACCAGTTGACAAGCGGGTTGAATTTGATGATTGTGTGTTCCGCTGTGGAAAATGCCTCGTCTTCCTGAACTTCACCCAGCCCCCGGCGCGTTTCGGTGCTCTGGTCTTTGCGCTGGCCGGCAATCCAGGCATCGAGTGTCCGCAGTTTACGGCGCAGCGGCTCGACCTTGCGGATGCCGCAGCACTCCTGGTGGCCATCCTGGTAGAAACTGAACAGCCCCTTCTGACTGACCATACGCTCGAGCGCGGCATGGTCGGGGTAGAGCACTTCGATGTCGATCCGGTAGTGTTTGCGCACCTGTTCGATGAATCGATAGGTTTCGGCATGCAGGCGCCCGGTGTCGAGGGTGAAGACCCTGACCGCCTTGTTCAATTGCTGCGCCATATCGATCAGAACGACGTCTTCCGCGCCGCTGAATGAGATGGCGATGTTTTGGAAATGGGCGAACGCGCTTTTCAGAATGACGCGTGGATTCTTTCCTGCGAGTTCGGTTTGGAGTTGGGTGACATCGAGGTCAGTCATCGGTCGGTGGAGCCGGGAGCTCGGCGCATTTAGTGATGTGGTGCCCGGTATTATAGCCTGTTTGCCTGTCAGGAGGTTTCCGGGGTCTACGATTGAGCAAAATACCGTTCCAGGAACTCGTCGAACGGGATCTCTTCTTTCGCCTCGATCACCTGCTGCTGTTGCATGGATTTTTTTGCCATTGTCTCGAATTCCCGTGTTCGCGCCGGATTCAGACGGCGGCTCTTGAACCATCGTCGGTGCTGCTCCGAGATGCGCTGCGCAAATGCGGCAAACGACTCGTTGTTGGCCCTCATTTCGACCAATATTCTCGCCGATGGGGTTCGCTCCGGATCGCGAATGGCTTCGATCTGCGTCTCAAGTGCGCCGGTGTACGGCTTGTCTGTGTGGCCGGCATCGAGCATTTCGCAGATTCCACGCATGGAGTCGCTTACCTCGAGGGCCCATTGCCGCAACGGCACGGTTCGGTCGTTGCGTCTCAGAACCAGATTGGGGTCGCGTCCCCGGTAGGCGACGGCCAGCAGATTCTCTCTGATGGCTTTTTGTTCTTTCGGCTCGATGGTGGGACTCTCCTGGAACAGGCAGAACAGGACCAGTGCCTCAATGAAATAGAGCGTATCAGGGGTCAGTCCCAGGGCGTCGAACGCATTGATATCGAGGGAACGTATTTCGACATAACGAACGCCCCGGCGTTTCAGGGCGAGGGTGGGTTTTTCGCCGGATTCGATCGGTTGTTTGGGACGAACGGAGCTGTAATATTCGTTTTCGATTTGAAGGATATTGTTGTTCAGCTGACGGTATTCGCCATCGAATCGAACGCCGATCTCCTCGTAGGGAGGGTAGGGGGTTTCGATTGCCTGAGTCAAGCTGGCGACATACTCGTCCAGACTGTTGTAGGAAATATGCAAGACACTCTGAGTGCTGCTCTTATAGCCGATGTCGCTCATGCGGAACGATGTGGCATAGGGCTTATAGAAGGTGTAGCGATCGAATTCCTCGAAGCATTGGCATAGCTCGTTTCGCCTGTTGAGAAAGGATTTGCAGATCGCCGGCGAGGCGCCGAACAGGTAGAGAATCAGCCAGTCGCTGCGCTGCAGGTTGCGGAGCAGGTCGAAATAACGGCTGGCAATGAAGGCAGGCAGCTCGTCTGAATTGTTCTCCTGATCCTGCAGCAGGGGCCACATGCCGCTCGGCACCGAATAATTGAAATGGGCACCGGCAATGGACTGCATTGTCCGCCCATACCGGTAGGCCAGACCACAGCGGTAGATATGCTTCATCCGGCCGATGTTCGATGATCCGTAATCGGCGATCGGGACGCTCTCATCCGAAGGAATTCCGCATGGCATGCTGGTTGCCAGCAGCAGCTCGTCGCCGTCGAGGTTGTCATAGACGAATTGGTGGATATCCTGCAGAAAAGCCCGGGTTTCTCGAAGATCCGGAAACGGGGGGGTAATGAACTCCAGCAGAGCTTCGGAATAATCGGTGGTGATATAGGGGTGTGTCAGGGCGGCGCCCAGCGCTGTGGGATGGGGTGCCTGCACAATCAGGCCGTCCTCGGCGATTCGCAGGCTTTCTTTCTCGAGGCCCTTGAGCCCGTGATTGAGAAGGTGCTGATGGCCGCTGTTGATCAGGCGGCTGATTCTTCGATCAAAAATGCGATTCATGGGATGTCCTTACGCAGAAAGAATGTAGGGCGGAACGCGAAGCGGTTCCACCATCAGAAGACAGAGGAAAGGGGGCAGAAAACAGATCGCCGCCCCCTGTGTTCTGCTTTCTGTCCTACGGAACCGGAAGGCCGGCAGTGCATTGTTGCAAGCTCCTTAGGACATGGAACGAAAGAAGTGTTGCAGATTGCGCCGGATTTTTGTTCGTCTTCAAGGCGCGGCAATGGGCGCATAGCCAAGTTATGTAACCATTGCCGCAACGCAGAAGACGGGCAAAAAGACAAGTAAGATGCGATACTTATTTCGTGACATGCCCTTAGATTATGGCGGGTGTCTGGCTGCTGCCGAGTTCGAACCGGTAGCCGAGCTGCAGACAGTGATTCAGCCACTTTTCCAGGAAATAATTGAGTGTCCATTTATAATCCATGATCTCGCCGGCCCGTTCGGTTTGCCGGAAAGCGTGTTCGATGTGCGGGCGGTTGTGGTCCGCAAGCACCTCGGCCGTTTCGGCATCCAGATAGGCGCGGATTCTGACGGCCGGCTCGACAAAGGCGTCCATCCGGTCTCCGAAACAGTGCGTTAATTCCAGCGTCAGGGTGTACGGGGTTTTATCGATCAGTCGGAAATGAAGTGTCGGTTTCCCCGCCGGGCGGGCAATCGCTGACTCGCCGATCCGGCGAAGATCCGGGATCAATCGCACTAACTTGTAATAGTTCGACTCGCAGAGCGTGTGCAGACAGAACGATTTGTTAACCGGATTCAGCAGGCTCATTGCGTCACATTCGTAATACGAGTGAGCGGTTCAGGATGTCTCGAAAAAAGCGGGCGTATCGCAGGCATGGTCATTCCGCGTTCGCTTGACTTTCCTGATAACAGGCATAGGCGCTCGATGTTTCCCATAAAGCCACCTTGCGTATGCGATAGCCGTGGTTCTTGATATGAAGATAAATCATCTTTGCCAGTGTTTCAGCCGTTGGGTGTTCGTCCATCATCAGAAAGCGTTCGTTCGCTGCCTCCAGGATCGGGCAGAGCGGGTCCTCTTTGTGCAGCAATAAATTATGATCGAGCTGCTTGTGGATGAATTGAGCGGCGATCTGCTTGATTTCCGAAAAATCACAGACCATGCCTTGTTCATCCAGCTGTTCCGCTGTGATCGTAATCGCTGCGGTTGCGCTGTGACCATGCAGGTGACGGCATTTTCCCGGATGATGCATCAGGCGGTGACCATAGCAAAAATGGACTTCTTTGGTAATCGTATACATGGGGTCGTTGGGTCGATAAGTCGTCGTTCAGTACAGGGCGGCAGATCCGTGGGCCGGCCTTCGATGTACCGGCCGCCTTCTATGCACGAAGCCCGATCCAGTGCGGCGGCGCGGCTCTTCTAGGAGGCTGTCCGAGAACAGACTGATCTACTGCGGCCAAGCTTGATTGGCCAGATTTCCCGATCATTTTCGTTAAATAGTGCCTGAATGAAAATAGCTTAATCGAGTACCACCGATCATTAAAAATCCGCCCCCGGATCAAAAATATGAGCTATACGACAAATAAATAACGCGAAACCAGGGCGAATATGAAATTTGGTATGCGGATCCCGGATTTCGGGCGCACCGGCGCCATAGTTTG
>DEII01000049.1 GCA_002352385.1 Methylococcaceae bacterium UBA2778
TGCATAGGGGGGTGAACACTTACATGGAAGAAGCAAGCGTTAGAGGCGATTCCGGAAGCATTTTCGAGCAAGAGGAAACGACAGGAGGATGATCAGGAGGCATTGGTAGATGAATTATACAAGCAGATTGGGCAGCTTACGGTAGAACGGGATTGGTTAAAAAAAAGTTATGACCTACCCGCTTGAGACCAAGAAAATGTGTATTGAGCCGGAATATGACAAATTGAGCATCCGGAAACAGTGTGCACTGTTGGATTTAAATCGGTCGAGCTGGTATTACCAGCCGGCGGAAGAAGACCCCTACAACCTGTTGTTGATGCGTGAGCTGGATGAACAATACACGAAAACCCCATTTTACGGGGTGCGCAGGATGACGATCCACTTGAGGAACTTAGGGCATGAGGTTGGCCCCAAGCGTGTCAGGCGGTTGTTGAGGACCATGGGTCTGGAGGCGATCTACCCGAAGCCCAAGCTGAGCCAGTCGAATCCGGAACACAAGGTCTTCCCTTATCTTCTGCGGGGGTTGACAATCGAGCGGTGCAATCAGGTCTGGAGCACGGGTATCACGTACATTCGGCTGGAGAAAGGGTTTGTGTATTTGATGGCGATTATCGATTGGTACAGCCGCTATGTACTGAACTGGGCGCTCAGTACCACACTGGAGGCCGACTTTTGCATCGAAGCACTATCGGTAACACTGGCGCATAGCCAATGCGAAATATTCAATACAGACCAAGGAAGCCAATTTACCACCAATCGGTTTACGAAGCCTCTGTTGGACAAAGGCATCCAGGTGAGCATGGATGGCGGAGGGCGGGCGTTGGACAATATCTTTGTCGAACGACTCTGGCGTTCAGTCAAATACGAAAAGGTGTATTTGCAAGATTTCAGGGCTGTCAGTGACGCCTTCCAGGGACTGAAGGAATATTTCGAGTTTTACAATCATGAGAGGCCTCATCAGTCATTGGATGACAAAACGCCCGCTGAAGTGTATTTGGCTGGTACAATGCAATGATGCAGGGTCGAGGGGCGGACTCCCATGACAAACTAGCGTTAAAATTCCTATCCATCAAAACAGAGGAGTGGAAGCGAGAACTGCTGTATCAGTCGACTGAATGGGGGAGCCTGTGACTACCCGAGTCAGCAGGGCCGCTGTTGGTTGTGTGCTGTCTAGAAATAGCAAACAAGGGAACCCTGGGCTTAATTCCTGGGGTATAGAATCGCAGTTAAGGACGAGGGGTTCATGGGGCTCCACCAGCTTTGTTTGGGAGACTTGGTTTCCCTGGCTATCCGTCCAGATGATTGTCATCCTGTTGGTCTTCCTGGAATGGAGACTCGCGACTGAGAGAGATGTCGAGGTCGACTCCTCGCAAAGCAGGTCCGCGATCAGCCGGTGTTTGGCACCCTGCTTCCCAAAGTCAAAGTGACTATTGGCCGCATCAGTGGGGGGAATAAAGAAAACAATGCCGAGAAGACATCCGAATAGACCTATGGCTTTGATTGGGGTGTGCATTACTGATCTCCTTTCATTCGAATTGAACAATAATCTTGCATGGCAAGAGGATCCCACATAAAGGGCCTGCCTTTGGCCAACATATCTTTCGCATGGATAGCTAGTCTATCCCTTTTTCAACCGCGGTTCAAGCAATATCGGGTCTGTTCAGGATACGTGTAAAAAGTAGTAACCTCAGCGCGCTTCCTCGTCAGGTCGGTACCTGTCGAAAGCCAGCACCCGGTGCAGGGTATCCAGGAAAACACTCGCAAACACCTCATACTGCCGGGTGGCAAACTGTGCCATCAAAAAATCCTTGGTGAGGTTCGGATCGGTCAGCAGATCCGAGCGCCGAAACTGCGCCTCGAGCAGGCTGCGGGTAAACGCAAGCAGTTCCTCTGCCGTCACCGGCCGCATGACATGATATTCCCAGGGGTCTTCCGAGGGCTGGAACAGCGATGGCTCCGGTGGTGGAGGTTCTGAAAAATCGAGCGACATCTGCTCCTTCACGACCGGAAACCTTTGGGCATCTGTCTGAGACCAGGCCCTGCTCAGGATATCCTCCGGCATCGAAGCGAGATAGCGCAGGAACACATCACGCGAGCCCAGGGCAACCTCATGCAAAAGAGAGACGGTTTTTTCAAGGCGGGAGCGATCTTCTGGGCTGGCGCTGTCGAAAGCAGCCAGAAGCTGATCTTTGGTATCGAACGCATCGTATTTCCGGGCCACGAGAAGAAAAAGCTGCGCTCAGCATACCACCGAGAGACCGTTCCCTGTCAAAGGCAGGGGTTCCAAAGGCTAGCTATCGGGCTGGCCAGTCATGACGTTTGTTGGCAGGGAACTCGTTTTCAGCGAGCCGCTAAGTACAAGATGATACCTCCTGAAAACCGGGAAATGATTTGACTTCGTCGAGTGTTGGCAGTGAAGTTGATGCCCCGAAGCGTTGTACGCTCACGGCTGCCGCTGCATTGGCGAATTCGATAGCGCTCTTCAATTCTTGCTTGCTAGACAATGCTGTTGCAATAGCACCAACGAAACAATCTCCAGCACCTGTGGTGTCTGCAGCTTCAACAGCATGCCCGGGAATTTGTATTAATTCATCGTTAGTGCTACAGACAACTCCCTTTGCCCCCAGCGTTACGATGATAGTCTGATCTGGAAAAGCGCGGATTGCTTTAGCATGCGCAAAGATCTCTTCAATCTCCTCAGATACGTCAGTGAGGTCGGCGAAGAAAGCCAGTTCCGTCTCATCGAGAATCATGTAGTCGGCAAGGGACAAGAGTTTGCTGGGGCATTTTTTGGCCGGAGAGGGATTCAATATCGTGATTCCATCCGACAAACGCGCCTGCTCAAAGAAGACCTCGATGGTATCGAAGGGTATTTCGAATTGAGATATAGCAATGACTCCCGGATTCATCTCAATACGAGCAATATCGGTCGCAGAAAGCTCTGCGTTACTACCAGGAATGGCCACAATTGAATTTTCAGAACTCTTATCGACGACAACGAGCGCAATTCCTGTTGGCGAGCCCTCAGCTATACTCACGCCGTCTGTACAGAGCTTTTCCGAGTCCAAAAACTTCTTCAACCTCAGTCCGAATGAATCTGAGCCAACCTTGCCAATGAACGATACATCTCCCCCCAATCGGCTCGCCGCAACGGCCTGGTTTGAGCCCTTTCCGCCTGGAATATAGTGCAAATCAGTTCCAATGATGGTTTCGCCTGGAAGCGGCTGTCGTGCTGTTTGGACAACTATATCCATATTGATGCCACCAGCAGCCATAATCTGTCCCATAGGATTCTCCTTTGTTATCACAATAATTGGGGTCTGCACATAATGGCCGAAAGCGGTCTGTGGTAAAACTCAATTCGCCAGGCGCATTGTGGACGCTATCACAATCATCTTTCGTCATCACCCTCACTCAACCTTCACCCGCTTCCGCAAGTACCACAAAATCATGGTGAGGTTTCCCGCATCCACTTCCTGTCCGGCCGATACCGACGCATGTTCCATCATCATCTCACACATCCGGCGGTAGTTTGCAGGATCATCCCAGCCCCGATATCCTTTGATCGCCTGCTCCCGCAGACGCGCTTTCATTTCGCCGGCGAAGTCGTCCACTGCTCGGTTGAGCCGTTGTATTTCTTCTTGGGTTTCTTGATCCATGGGAGAGTAGCAAGATGCGATGCACACATAGGAATAGTGGGGCATTCAGTGTGAGTCTGTCAATCGCTATGTCTTCTGGATGATCCTTATATATAGAATAGGTCGCGTTCTCATGGAGACCCTCACCGATCATCCATCACTGCCCGCAATTCCTCATCCGTAATCCGCGCATACTGCAACGAATAGGCGGCATTCTTATGTCCGAGCTGGCGCTGCACCGCCGCCACGTTCCCGGTCTTGTCGATGATATGCCGCCCCATAGCGTGGCGGGCCGAATGCGGGGTTTTGCCTTTTACGTCCGCGAACCCGCAGACCTCGTTCCAAATGGTGTTGACCACCACCCGCGAGAGCCGCCCGAGACTCTGCGGCTTGTTGGCGGCCGGCAGGAAAAAAGCCGCCGACTCCGGCCAGTAGTCGGCATCATCCACCCGCTCATTCCTTATATAATCCTCAAGCGCTTTCAGACCCTCCCGGCTGATCTGATAGCGGTGCTGATTGCTACCTTTTTCGGTGACGGAGACCGCCCGGCGGGTAAAATCGATATCCTCTTCATTTAACTGCACCACCGCCGCCCGGCGCATGCCGGTTTCGATGAGCAGATAGACGAGGGCCCGGTTTCGCCATGGCCGATAGCCTTTTCGCCGCGGTCGCTCATCTGGCATTTCCGTTTTGATCCGCCGGTTGCGCGAGCGGCCGCCGATGACTGGCAGATAATCGGCCGCATCAAGCATTTTTCGCCGTTCGGCGGGCGTAATCGCCCGCTCGATTTCAAGCCCCGTACCCGGCAACACGGTCTTCAGCTTATCGGTCGGATTGCCCAAAGGAAACGGCGCCAGCTTGTGAATCCACTTTGCAAACGTCTTGAGATGCGCAACGATCCGGCTCACCGTCCGATCGGAAAATCGCCGTCCTCCGTCTTCCTTCACTTCTTTGCGAAGATCATCGACAAACGCCCGCGACAGCCGAGCTGTCCACACCGTCCGAGCCTCCCTCCCCTCGGCCCGCTGCACGAACTCGATGAACCGACCAATATCCCGCCGCTGCACCTGTTGGGAACTGTCCGCCGTCGTCACCTCCACGGCAAAATAGGCCTCCAGCCAGGCGCCGAGCGTATCCGGCAGCCCGCTTCCGGCCGCCGCCGGCACGGGAAAAACGGAAAAACTCTTTCGTAAAGTAATCTCGTTCACTTTTAGGCCCTCTGAAGTCATGCTAAACGGGAAAAAGGTTGGTTTTACTTTGCGAAAGATACCTTTTGTTAAGTCTTCTTGTCAAACCCCCACAGCCGGTATCAGCGCACCGACCGGATCGGTGTCATTGAACACGCCCAGGAACAATCGGCAACATAAGCTTCTATGGCTGTTTTTGACACAAAGCGGTCATTCAGATAGCGGAAGTTTGCAGTGTTCCGCTCATGCACTCTTGACTCAAATCGCCGCTCGAGACAGGTTCCAGGTCACTGGATCTACTAGTCGCTCAACAGATATTGCGTTAACAGTGCTCGAGTAATCGATTCGCCCCGAGCAGCCAGACCTTGAATGGTCTCGCCCGACATCGACGAGAAATCGGTTGGATAATCCACAACCTTGTCGCGATCGATCCAATTTAGAGGCTTTAGTGGGATACTTCCGTCCATTTGGCCAAGGTGGACATAGACAAAGCGATCAATTTGGCCGTCCTCTGCAAAGCGATGAAGCCGTTGCTTCGTCGCATCGTTGACCTTCCTCATCACTGAGCTGAATGCCTGGACCATTCGAGCGGACCAGCTTGCGGGCTGGTCCGAGCCAGAGAATTGTCCGGCGCTTGCATCGCTGGCGATGATCACTTCAGGCGCAAAACAGATGGCGCTGATACTTTGGTCGCGTCCAGGTTCCATCACGCTGACACCAATGTTCTCAAAGACACCGCCGTCCGTTACGATTACGCGCTTCTTTTCCCGCCGATCCCCCTTTGCGAATATCTTGGTCCAGTCGAACGGCGGCAGCAGCGGCGGATAGGCTGCGGATGCGGTCACTGCATCGGCAACTGTGAGATCGCTAGCCGGCGCCCAACCGTATCGCCATGATCCGTGACGTTCATTGCTCATTCTAAAGGCCGTGCTGGTACGCAGTTCACAAGCGTTAAAGATGATGCTTTTGCCTTGACGAGTGGCTGAATCGCACGTTTGTGTACCAACTAGGTCGGCAATGGCATCGCGCATCACATGCGTGCGCGAGTACCATCGAGGGATGGGCCACCGCAGGCGGGCAAGCCAGCCATTTACATCGCTATTCCCCGGAAACAGTGATATCATCTTGGAAGCGATATTCAGTACGAGCTTTAGGGCGAACGTCGGCAGCATGACTGCGGCAAATGCAGCGACGACTTGAAATAACCGCCCCGGGTGCAGCATTTTCTTAAGCGATGGCCAGACCAGACCTCTCTTGAGAAATTCCGTGGTCTTCGCATCAACGTCGGAAAATTGATCGTCCGTGTATCCGAGAAGACCGGTCATAACCGATCCACCCGATACACCGGATATTATCTGAACTTCATCAAGTAACCCGAGATCTTCAAGGGCACGCAACGTGCCAAGGTGAAACGCTACTGCTCGCGAACCACCGCCGGAAAGCGCTAGACCAATTGACTTCCCATTTACGATGATAGGTGGCGCTACCATATTTCCACCATCGGACGCCATTTCAAGGATGGCGCCCTGCTCTGGTATTGTCAGTGCTCGTTTTTCGAATGCGTAAAGCCCAATCTCTGTATCCACTCGTGTCGCATAGCCCACGATCATCATAAGTTGATGCGCACCCTGGCCAGGATTCATGGCAAAGATCGACGCAATACCGGCATAGTCTGTGCCGCTCGGTGAGGCGGAACTGGCCGGGTGTGAATGCCAGGTCCCTATATACCGCACGGTCCCGAGACTGCGCTCGTCATGAGCTTGACTCAGCGCCTGGGTGCCATCTGTGCCGCAGACAAACTTCTGTGACGAGAAAGCGCTGTCGCTGGGCGGCCCGCTCACGCTTGAGATCCAGGCAACTCCTAACGTTTCATCGAACTGCCCAAACAACAGGCCGCCCGTTTCGTCTTCCGGTTTACGCTCACGGGCGCCTGCTCGGATCCAGCCACTGGCATCGCGCCAAGCAGCGGTGGACACGCGGAATTGCAGTCCCTGACCGTTAAGCACAATATCGGGGTCAAAATGGAAGATAGAATCACGCTTATTCGCAGCATCGGCTGCAAGCAGCCCACCCATCGCTACTTCCTGATTTAGCGCAAGCTCTGCTGCCACACGATTCAACATTCGTGCGGCAAGTCCAGAAATGTCGGCGTGGGACCCGACGAAAGTCGGATCAGAACAGCCTGGCTCTGGTTGCCGCATAGGCTCTTCTTCACGTGCTCCCCAAAACGCGTCGACCCAGTTAACAAGCCAGGTACGATTCTTTGCGGCAAGACCTAACCTTCGATATGCATCGAGCGGCCCACCGGAATATCCAACGGGAGCGAGTACCATCGCTCCGTAGCGTACTAAGCCGCTGATCATCATCGCTGCAATCGGCACATGACGATTCTGCT
The DNA here is from genome assembly GCA_002352385.1 of Methylococcaceae bacterium UBA2778. Taxonomy (GTDB): domain Bacteria; phylum Pseudomonadota; class Gammaproteobacteria; order Methylococcales; family UBA2778; genus UBA2778. Next base: position 7,221 of record DEII01000049.1, read on the forward strand.
TCTTCAAAACAGACTCCAGCTTGCTTCGGACGCGAAGGGATGCCGTTGTGTCAATGACGACGTCGATTCCATCCTGCCAATTTGGATTGTTCAGCGTGTCACGAATGATGTCCTCAATATGCGGTGTGACGATAATCTGCGACGCGATGGCGTCCAGCCGTCGTTTAAGTGCGACTGCCTTGTCATCATTGATGTCCTGTTCGACGAAATTTTGCCGCACTAGAATGCCGGGGTGGACCCGCTTGTTATCGTATAGCTTAAGCCTGGTCACGCCGGCGCGTACCAGGTGTTCTGCAATCAGGCTACCCAACGCGCCGCAGCCCCATATAGCGACGGTCTTGCCAGTGAACCAATCCATTGCTGTGCCTTCGTCTCGTCGCGTTACGATCTCCGACCGGTTTTCGATGACGGAGCACCATTGAACGCGACTTTCTTTTTGCCATTCGCACAGACGATCGAAAACCGAGTTTATTATCGCGCGAATGGCCTCGGGCACCTCCCCACCTTGGTACCGATTCCGCACGTCGCAGGCCAGCGCAACGCCCTGTAATTTCAGGACATCGGCCGGATCGATCTCCCAAACCTGCAAATGCTGCAGTCGACTCTCGCGATCGCCCGCAATTCCTCTGGACGGCGCGCCAATAACAACATGCATCGGCTCGCCTGCTGTGACCCGTTGGGACGCCAACATCAGATGCACTATGACGCGGCTGGTTTCTACGCCGTATTTCTCCATGCACGTGAACAAGCCCTGCACGGTCCGCGGGTACTCAAACGGCAGCTCAAAATCGAGCAACAGTGCTGGGGCGAAACGCTTATCGCGTGTAATGTTGGTAATGTCATGCCAATCCACCAACTCCAGCAAGTCCACCTTGCGACGTACCAGCTCGGCAGCGCCGAACCAGGGCCAGCGGTCCCGGCCCGGCGTATTCGCACGAACGCAAATCGCAGTGTCTGACCCGCTGTACGCGACGGGAGGGTGCAACGGACCATCCGGATCATCCAGTTCATTGAACGCCGCCTTACGAAACCAACTGTCCAGCTGTTCGATCACGCCTACCATGCCGCGTGCCGGTTGCCACTGCGTTTCTTTCGATTGATAGAGGCAAAGATGGGTTCCCCACTGCACATGCCGGAAACCTAGAAAGCGCGTATGTGCAGTCGTGACGACCGGCACCTGATACGGAAAGTCTTTCTGCACCCAAAGGCGTACACTTTCGCGGCTATGAAGTGCCAGTCCACCGACTACCCATTCGTAATGTGAGCAATCAAGGGCGATATCGACTTTCAGCCAGCCCTCTCGCTCATTGGCGTCCTCGATATGATCGATCCGAAGTGCCGATCTATCGACGTTCGCAATCCGGCGAAGTTGTTTTATTGCGATTAATTGGCCGTCACTTAGCACAGTTTCCGAATCCAACCGCGTCCGTCGGCGCCGCTGCCGCCCCACCCGCCGCTTTCACCGCATCACTAAGGGACTGGCTCGATGTGGTTTCGCCAGTGTACGAAAACCCGCTTTCTGTGATCTCAAAGATCACGGGCATTGGATCCTCATCATTCGGGTGTTGGTGGGTGCAGAAGAATTCGTTCGGTACGATGCGCTGATATTGCGTTTTTGCCTTAGCATGCGGCGGGTTGTCGTTCGGCTGGTTTCTCGCGGGAATCGGCATGGAGCTGGACACAACGTACCCTGGGGCAAGCGCCGCATTCCCTATATCTCGAACGATGTCGGATTTCAATGTCTCATCTTCATCGCCGTCATCTTTCCAGTACATTACGGACTTTGAGCAATGATGCGGCGCTAACAGCACATTCCAAGTAAGCGTGGAGTTATCGCTGACATCAAAGATGCGTCGAATAATCGGGTACTTTAGATCGCCCATGAGCAGCGCCTGACCGATACCTGCCCCGTTTCTTAGAGTGATCTGAAACGCTAGGCTGCAGTCGTTTCGGTCGCCGTAGCTGTCGTTTTTGAACGGCGCATGTACAAAAGCTCGAAACCGCGCAGAGTGATCCTTATTATCGATCTTGGTGATCATGTGCCCAGGGATCGACAAAAACTCGTCTGGGAAGCCAGAGAAATCGTCCTCTTGCAGTAGCGTGTCGTAGCCGATGATGCGGATACGGTTTCCCTGGCCTGGATCCCCGCCGGTTTCTATTGTGGCTTTAACACGACGCATTGCTTCCTCGTGAAAAGCTTCAGCATCTTTGCAAAGTCCGTTGTCGTTTTTGTATTCGCGAAATGTTCGAGGCGACAACCACAGCTCGGAGATAATCACCCGGTCGTCGAGCTCCTCGAATCCTTTGCAATGGTCTTCGTCCGGATGTGTCAATGCAAACGTTGATAGGTAGGGCTTGCCGTCCAACTTCGGCAAAATGTCTACAAGTTCATCAATGATTGGCCATGCGGGGTCATCGTTGTTCTCCGATTTATCCATATGGCGCAAATCTATCTGTAGATACACCGCATCGTCGACACGGATAGTCGTGCTGTCCCCCGTGCCCACCGGCCAAAAGATGAAGCCCTTTTCAGGTTCAGACATCGTCATGTTCGTGGTGTCCTTAAAGAAGTTGGATCACTAAGCTACTTGGGGACAACGAGGGGCTTTTTCAAGGCTTGCGCGCTAGGGCGACGGTGATACCGGCGGGGGCTGGCTGCCTAGTGTACAGGCCGATACCCCATGACTGGTGGTGGACTCCCCTAACGCGGATGGCCACTTCTGGCCATGAGCAGCCAGCCGATTCGGCAGCGTTTCGCCACGGGTTCTCTGCTGGCTGTTCTAGCCAATGAATGGCGGCTCATAACAGCTTCGCTTTTATTGAGCGTACCACCCTAGAAAACTACGCAGTTTTGCTACGAGAGATGAACGGGGGCAATGAAGCAGCCTCCATGCAAAATCGGGCTGCAGCCATTAGGGAAAAGCATGCCAAAGCGAACCCTTGGCCTTGAAAGAAACATTAGCTCATTAGGCAGGATGATTTTCGTGGCTCCGAAAACTCATTTTGTTATAAAGTATTCGGATGGAAGTTTCGAAAGACTGTTTCTGGAACCTAGAAGACCCATCCCCTGCCCGCCTAAGAATTTCTGGATTGCGTCTCTCAAAAAGGAAGGTTTTTGGGAGAGTTTGTATGTCTGCTTCCGACCCATAGCGGACCTAACCCATATATGGGTTAAGGCAAGACCGACGCCGCATCGATTTCAACGACTGATGAAAAATGCCGACTGATAAGAACATTCGCCAGTTCCAAACTGCGACCTTCGGAACCGATGAAGGCATCGTGAAAATGGACCGGGTAAGTCAGACAATTAAGTGCGGCCAAACGCAAATCGTATTGCGCATCATCCCAGGAATAGTCCCGGACTCCCTCCCGGATCAAGGTATCGTGCCACCACCGCAAAACATTGAAATGATGCCCTTTCCGCTCGGATGGAAGTTCACTACCATCCATTACCCGGGCCACATCAAAGGCCCCCATACTCCGAATGGTGAGCTGCCAATCGATAATTATCACCTCGCTTTCTGAACCAGGTGTTCCAAACAACAAATTATCTTCACGAAGATCACTGTGCACCAAGGTCTTGGGCCGATTTTCGATGCTTTCTTTGAGCCATGAAATATGGGAAACAAGCTTTTTACCTACCTG
>DEII01000070.1 GCA_002352385.1 Methylococcaceae bacterium UBA2778
CCCAGTTATTACCTTCCCGGGAAGGTAATAACTGGGCGTAATGAATCGAAAGATTTTGGCGATTTGACGGGCTTTTTCGAGTTTGACCTCACTTTCCGCCCGCATGGCGGCGAGCTGGCTGCCGAAAACTTCCTCGAAATAGGCATCGGCCGCAGCATTTCGCTCCGCTTCGGAATCGAACTGACTTCGAATGCCCGCCAGCTCGCCGTCGTCCAGCCAGAAGCCGGCGCAGCTCTGACACTCATTGACCTGGACCTGCTTTTTGACGCTGAAAAAATGGCGCATCATCAAAGTATCCGCGCATTTGGGGCAGTGCCGCCGTTCACTGTGATCAATCACGATGGCACCGTCGCGCTCGATTTCGAGCAATTGTTCACCGGCATGCTCGTGCGACTCATCGAGTTTTTTCAGTTCGAACTGGTCGAACCATATTCCACCACAGCCCCCTTGGCACACATCGACGCTGATACCAGCGACCGTTTTTTCTGTTAGTCTATTGTTGCAGGCGGGACATTTCATGGTGACGTTTCCTCGGTGCTTGAACAGTTAGAGATGAAATTCTGCTGACATGGACCACCTGCAAAGCGGCGCGCCTGCCCCACGCCCCGACCTGTTGAGAAGTGACCGTCATGATTTGTAAACTATACTACAGACCATCGAAACCATTTGAGTGCGACCACTTGGCCGGCACTGCCGTCGGTATGCCGACACGGTTTTTGTCAACTCAAGGAGATCAATAAGGATGAGCGGCTTTACTCTGTTTGTTTTAATTCTATTCGTACTCGCGGTAGTATTGATTCTGTTGGGCGTCAAAAGGGTGCCGCAGGGGAGGGAATACACTGTCGAGCGCTTCGGCAAATACACCACCACCATGACGCCTGGCCTGAATCTGATTATTCCATTCATCGATATGATCGGCGCCAAGATGAACATGATGGAAAAAGTTCTGGATGTCCCTTCGCAGGAGATCATCACCAAAGACAACGCTATGGTGACCGTGGACGGCGTCGTCTTTTTCCAGGTCATGGATGCCGCGGGGGCGGCCTATGAAGTCAACGACCTGGAAAATGCGATTCTGAACCTGACCATGACCAACATCCGTACGGTGATGGGCTCGATGGATCTGGACGAACTGCTGTCGAAGCGGGACGAAATCAACGCGCGGCTGCTCGGGGTCGTCGATGACGCCACAACACCCTGGGGCGTGAAGATCACACGCATCGAGATCAAGGATATCTCCCCACCCAAGGATCTGGTCGCTGCGATGGGTCGTCAGATGAAGGCGGAGCGGGAAAAACGCGCGTCGATTCTGGAGGCCGAAGGCGAACGGCAGGCGGCAATTCTCAAAGCGGAAGGCGAAAAACGGGCGGCCGTACTGGAATCTGAAGGGCGCAAGGAAGCCGCATTCCGCGACGCCGAAGCACGTGAACGCCTGGCCCAGGCCGAGGCCCGGGCAACAGCCGTGGTGTCGCAGGCCATCGCCCAGGGCGACGTGCAGGCGATCAACTATTTCGTGGCGCAAAAATATATCGAGGCACTGCAGAACATCGCCTCGGCGGACAATAACAAACTGATCATGATGCCGCTGGAATCGTCCAATGTCATCGGCGCATTGGGCGGCATCGCCGACCTGGCGAAAGAAGCGCTGCACAAAAAGGCCGGGGAGTGATGCCTTTGGAACTGGGGATCGTCTTCTGGCATTGGTGGGTTCTTGGCGTCGCGCTGCTGATTTTCGAACTGCTTGCGCCGGGCGTTTTCTTTCTGTGGATCGGACTGTCCGCATTCGTCGTCGGAGCGATCGCTGCCTTGCTGCCAATCCTCTCCTGGCAGTACCAGCTCTTCCTATTTTCGGTGCTGTCCATCGTCAGCGTCGTGCTCTGGCGCATCTATCTGAACAAGCATCCGATCAAGACCGACCGCCCTTTGCTGAATCGACGAAGCGCTCAATACATCGGGCGTGTATTTACTTTGGAGGAGCCTATCGTCAATCGCCGGGGAAAAATCAAGGTGGATGATTCTATCTGGAAAATAGAGGGAGAAGACTGCCCCGCTCACACCCAAGTCAAAGTGGTGTCGGTCAATGGTGTAGTATTGCAGGTCAAACGGCTCACGGAATGATATCCTTACCACCCTGTCACCCTCTTTCTTACTGCCTGATGCTTTTTACCAATGCCCGAGAATAGGACACATCCATCCCGCTTTCGCCCGAAGAAACCGAAAAAGGCTGCACGCCCAAAGCCATCCAAACGATTCAGCGCCACTTTTTCCGATCGCCTGCGCGCTTATCGGCACATTCACGCTCATACCCTTTTCTCGAGTTTCCAGCGTTTGCGGGAAACCCCCTTTTCCACGTCGATGACCGTGGTGGTTATCGCGATCGCTCTGGCCTTTCCGACAGGTTTCTACGTTCTGGTCAAGAACATTCAAGAGGTGGGCGGTGAACTCACCACCAGCAACCGGATCTCACTGTTTCTGAAACACGATATCGGCAACAAAGCCGGCGCGCGCATCGCCGATCGGCTGAGGAAGAACCCCAAGGTACAGGATGTGAAGCTGATCGATAAAGAGGCGGGGTTGAAAGAGTTTCAAACCTACAGCGGCTTCGGCGAAGCACTGGACGCCCTGGAATTCAATCCGCTGCCTGTCGTCATTCAGGTCCTACCGGATGAAAGCCTCGATCAGCCGGCCAAACTGGAGCTGCTGCTGAAAGAGTTGGAGACGCTTCCCGAAACCGATTTTGCCCAGCTGGACATGGAGTGGGTCGAGCGCCTGCATACGATTTCAGACATTGCCGAACGGGTCGTGTTGCTGCTCAGCGGCTTGCTGGGAGTGGGAGTGATCTTCATTGTCGGTAACACCATTCGTCTCGAGCTGCAGCACCGTCGCGAAGAGGTGGTAGTCACCAAACTGGTCGGGGGTACGGATGCCTTCATCCGCCGCCCGTTTCTCTATTACGGATTCTGGTATGGTTTTATAAGCAGCATTCTGGCGTGGCTGATCGTGACCGTGACCCTGCTGGTGCTATATGGTCCCGTGCAGCGGTTATCCGCGCTCTACAGCAGCCGCTATCACCTCCTCTTTCTCGATCCGACCGGTTTCCTTGTGCTGGTTGTCGTCGCATCGCTCCTGGGCATTGCCGGGTCCTGGCTGGTGCTGGCTCAGCACCTGAACAGACTGAACCCGGAATGACCGGAGCGGGGCTGTCAATCGGACCGGCTTAAGACTCCACTCAATCACTAGGAGGCTGTCCGAGAATAGCGATCGTAGCGAGGGCAAGACTGATTGAGTCAGATTATTGATGGAAACCATCCTTGGTTTCCACCCCTTCGGGGCCGCTAACGCGGCCCAAATTGGCTCCCGGCCAATTTGTCGATCATTTGAGGCGAATAGT
>DEII01000123.1:0-3826 GCA_002352385.1 Methylococcaceae bacterium UBA2778
TTCGAAAGTCACTGGACCAGGATACAATGCCATGCCAGCCGATTACAAACCCGGATCGTGAAGGTGCTTAATCACCGGGTGCTTCACGGCGCCTTACCAAGGCTTGAGCCGTGTGCGGGGAAATTCGCCCGCCCGGTTCTTAGGGGGCTGGGTGGCGGTAACGTCACCCGGCTACCCGACACCCTAACCCTCTCCCGGAGGGAGAGGGAACTGGGGAATTGCTGGTTGCTTGCGGCCTTTTGCCATCGACAGAGACCGATTGGCGACCGGGGAGTGAATAGATACAACGCATTGGCGCTGAGCGCTTTTTCCGCCCTGGCGGCGTTTAAAATTGGCGTAAAATACTCATCGAGTAACTGTAAGTTCCGCTCTTTCGCCGTCCGCCCAACCCCTTGAATGTAAAGGAGGAGACAGCACGATGCCTTCATTGTCGACCCGCCTATTACTATTCTTGTTCGTGCTCGGGGCTTTTATCGCCCTCGTTCAACTCAGCGCGATCACTTTGGCTTTCGATAAGCTTGGATTGTCGCCGGACTCGGCGCTGCTGCTGCTGGTGACGTCGATCCTGGGCAGCTTTGTTAACCTTCCTGTCGTCAGCCTCCGTTCCGCCGCCCCGCCGGATACCGATGCGCTCGCTCGACGGCTTGTCTTCGGGGTCCCACAACGATTCCTCGGGAAAACCATCATCGCCGTGAACGTCGGCGGATGTCTGATCCCTCTGTTTTTCTCGGTCTATCTGTTCAGCCACAATCCACTCGACCCGGCTCATGTGGCAATCGCGACGGTCGTCGTCTCCACAGTCAGTTACGTTCTGAGCCGTCCCGTTGCGCATATCGGCATCGGCATGCCCATGCTGGCCGCACCGGTCACCGCAGCCTTGGTCGCCATCCTGATCGGTGGGGAATTTCGTGCTGTGCTGGCTTATATTTCTGGTGTCATGGGCGTGCTGATCGGCGCCGATCTGCTGCGCCTTCGTGATGTGCTGAAAATGGGCGCGCCGGTCGCTTCCATCGGCGGGGCGGGCACCTTTGACGGCATATTCATTACCGGGCTCATCGCAGTGCTGCTTACCTGACGAAACCGCTTGTCGCCGGCTGTTTCAGGAAAAAGGCAGCCGTTGCCGATCAACCGCTCACTGCCGACCGTGAACGGACACGGAAAAAGAGATACGTTTTTTGAAAACCGGATGTACAAACCCCGGTCACCTGTGTTAACTTTTTACCGTGCGCAGCTGAGGAGAATCCGGTGTTTAAGAGCCAAGTCGGAAGAAAGATTCTGCCCTACATCGGGGCATTCATCAGCTTGATCATCGTTTGTGTCGCCTTGTGGGTGATGAACAACACCTTGAAGTCGATTCAGATTTCCGATGTCATCGACCATCTGAAGGAAATCTCCGCGCCCTCTCTGATTCTGGCTCTGCTGATCACCTGCGCCAGCTACTTGATCGTCACCGGCTACGATGTCGTTGCGCTCGATCATGTCAGGCGCCGGGTGCCTTATTCCCGTGCCGCGCTCTCGGCGTTTCTCGCTTCGACCTTCGGCAACAACATCGGCTTCGCGATCCTTACCGGCACCTCCATCCGCTACCGGGTCTATTCCCAAGTCGGTCTGTCGGCCCTGGACATCGCCGGTATCAGCACCATGTGTGCGCTGACGACGACCCTGGGGATGAGCGTTATTTTCGCCGTTGCCATGGTTCTGCAGACCGGCGACGTCGCAACGACGGGCATACCGATTTCGCCGGCCTATATGCGTTTTGTCGGTGCATTGGTTCTGGCGGTCATCATCGGTTATTTGATCGTCAGCTCACTGCGGCCCTTGAGTATACGCACAAAAAGCTGGTCGCTGCGGCTCCCCAACTCAAGGACGACCATTTATCAGATTCTATTGGCGACGACCAATTTGAGCCTGGTGGCCACGTTGATCTACGTGCTGCTGCCGGAGGGCACCGAGGTCAGTTATATCGCTTTTCTAAGCGTCTTCGCTCTTGCGCTCATTGCCGGCAGCGCCAGCAATGTTCCTGGCGGTATCGGCGTTTTCGAGTCGGTGATTCTGGTCGGCCTGCCGGAGATTCCTCCCGCCGCGCTGCTTGGCTCCATCCTTATTTTTCGCTGCATTTACTATCTGTCGCCGCTGGCGGTGGCGTCCATCCTGCTCGTCTATCATGAAGCCAGCGCTCAACGCAAGCGCATCGAACGGGCGCAGGACAGCCTGAGTCAACTGCTGGATGAGCTCGGACCGCAGATCATGGCGAACATTCAGATTCTGGCGGGTGTCATCCTGTTGTTTTCAGGCTCGATTCCAACCGGGTTCAATCGCTTGGAATCGTCCGTTTACGTGCCGCTGCTGATTGTCGAACTGGCGCATCTTCTTGGTGCCGCCGCAGGTGTGGGATTGTTGATCAATGCCCGAGGCATCGCCCGCAGGCTGTCCAGTTCGTTCGATCTGGCGATCAAATTGCTCGCAATCGGTATCGTGACCTCTCTGCTCAAGGGGTTCGGTTATCGGGAGGCGCTCGTTTTGGGGGGGCTTTTGGGCCTGCTTTGGTACGCCCGACCGGAATTCTATCGCAAGGGAACCGTATTCGATGAGGGCTTTACCGCGGATTGGGTGTCACTGCTCACTGTTGTTTTGGCTGTGACGATCTGGCTCGGGCTGTTTTCATTCAAGGATATCCCCTATTCCACGGATTTATGGTGGACGTTCTCCTACAACGACGATTATTCACGGTTTCTGCGTTCCACTCTGGTGGTGTTGCTCATCAGCGGCGCCGTCATCGCTGTCAGCCTGTTGCGTTCCGATCCTGAGCCTGGCATTCCGGAAGCGGACGTACTCGATCATATTCGGCAGATACTTGCGAACGAACACAACCCAAGGGCGAATCTTGTTCTGCTGGGCGACAAGCGGATACTGTTCAGCGATTCCGGGAATGCATTCATCATGTACCAGACAAAAGGCAGAAGTTGGATTGCGCTGTGCGACCCGGTCGGGCCGGCGGAAGAGCATGGCGACTTGATCTGGAAGTTCCACGGTCTCTGTGATCGCTATGGTGCTTGGCCGGTGTTCTATCTGATCGACGACATCGATTTAGAATGGTACCGGCAAATCGGACTTTCCATCGATAAACTCGGCGACGACGCCATGATGCCACTGACCGGCTTTTCCCTGGACGGCGCCGCAAAATCGGAATTACAGGAAGTGTATGCCCGCGTACGCAAGCAAGGCGTCCGCATGGAATGGGTCGAACCGTCCAAAGTTCCTGGAATGATCGAGGAGTTCCGGTCGGTTTCGGACGACTGGCTCAGTCATTGCGGGAAAACCGAGCTGGGATTCTCGAGAGGTATGTTCGACCCTCATTATGTCGTCAATTTCCCGTGTGTGGTCGTGCGCCAAAAAGGCCGCATAGTGGCTTTTGCCGTTATCCTGCCCAGCCCGGCGGGCGATGAAATGGCTCTGGATTTAATGCGGTACCGGAACGATGCGCCGAAGAACGTAATGGACTATCTCATCATTGAACTGCTGCTGACAGGAGGGCAGAAAGGCTACCGGTGGATCAACCTGGGTATGGCGCCTCTGTCCGGCCTGCAGCAGCATCCACTGGCGCCGCTTTGGCATCGTGTCGGGGTGCTCATGTACCGGCAGTCCGAATTGCATGAGGATTTCGACAGCATTCGCAATGAGGAAGGGAAATTCAATCCCACCTGGAGGCCGAAATATATCGCCTATCCCGGAGGCGTCAAATCAGCTTTGGTGCTCAGAGATGTCGCGCGACTGGTCGCTCAGCCCAAATTCGGTAAGCGCGCCGGCTAGGAGGCTGTCCGAGAAT
>DEII01000123.1:3880-5104 GCA_002352385.1 Methylococcaceae bacterium UBA2778
GGCTTGGCCGCAGTAGATCAGTCTGTTCCCGGACAGCCTCCTAGTTTCCAGTCTCTGGTCTCCACTCTCTAAATGAACCCGATTCCTTACTGGCGCCTGTCAGGCTTTTATTTTTTCTATTTTTCCACCTTGGGCAGTTTTTTGCCCTACTGGGGACTATATTTGCAGGCGCTCGGGTTTTCTCCGCGCCAGATTGGAACGTTAATGGCCCTGCTGGTCGGCACGAAGATCATTGCGCCGAATATGTTGGGCTGGATCGGCGACCGCCACGGCAAGAGCATGGCGTTGATTCGAACTGCCTCCTTCGCTGCGGTGATTGCTTTCTTAGGGGTTTTTGTCGATTCGGGGTACCGTTGGCTGATGCTGGTGACAGTTGTGTTCAGTTTTTTCTGGAACGCGGCGCTGCCCCAATTCGAAGCCGTCACGTTCTCGCATCTCAAGGGTCGGGTGCATCATTACAGTCTGATTCGAATGTGGGGATCAATCGGATTCATCGCGACGGTCATGGGTGTCGGTGTGCTTCTGGATTATCATGAAATTGCGATGCTGCCGGTTATGATCAGCGCTTTGATGGCCACCATCTGGCTGATCACTCACACAGTGCCTGAAAGTGCTGCCGTCGAGCATTCCAAAGCACGGAGTTCGCTGAAACAGATTATCAAACGGCCGGATGTTCTGGCGCTGCTGGCGACCGTGTTTTTGGTGCAGGCGGCGCATGGGCCGTATTATGTGTTTTTCTCGATCGATCTCGAGGATCATGGCTACACGGGCACACAGATCGGCCTGCTCTGGTCGCTCGGGGTCGTGGCGGAAGTGCTCCTGTTTCTTGTGATGCACCGAATTTTGAAGCGGTTTACGCTCAGGCACATTTTACTGGTCAGTGTTTTCCTGAGCATCGTGCGGTGGTTGTTGATTGGCTGGGGCGTCGGCCATTTGGCGGCGCTGGTTCCAGCCCAAGTGTTGCACGCGGCGACATTCGGTTCGACGCATGTTGCTGCGATTCAACTGATTCATCGAGCGTTTTATGGAGTGCATCAAGGCAAAGGGCAGGCGCTTTACAGCAGCGTCGGCTTCGGTCTGGGCGGTATGATTGGCAGCTATTACAGCGGTGCGATTTGGGAAAGCCATGGTCCGGTGTTCGTGTTCACCTCAGCGGCCGGAGTCAGTGCTCTGGCATTTCTGATCGTGTGGCGGTGGGTGGGGAAAGGGCAGGGCAATCGCACT
>DEII01000211.1 GCA_002352385.1 Methylococcaceae bacterium UBA2778
TGAAATTTTAATGCGATTGCCCTGATTCTTCCCCTGGCCTCCATAGCGGGCCTCATTGTACTGCTGCTTTATCTCCTGGGCATCGTTGGCACGGAGAAAGTCGGCCTGGGAACGACGCCCGTGCGAGCCAAACAGCCATCGGCCGGCTTGAAAATCACTCGCGTCGAAAAACGCCGAGTGAAGGATGTGATGGCCTGGCCGGCGACGGTGCATTCGAGAACGGTGGCGCAAATTGCTCCCAAGCTGACAGCACGAATTCTGGAGGTTGGCGTCGATGCCGGCGATCCTATTCGAAAAGGGGAGATCATCGCCCGACTGGACCAAAGGAGCATCGCAGCGCAGGAGCGCAAAACCGCTGCGGCGCTTGCCGCCGCCAGAGCGATGGAACAGCGTGCTCTGGCCGATGAGAGACGAATCCGCGACCTGTTCAGGCAGGAGGCCGCGACCCGGGAGAGGTTCGACAGCGTGGTGGCTCGCGCCAAATCGGCCCGGGCCCAAGTGGCCGAGGCTGCCAATGCACTGACTGCAATGCGTGCGAACCGCGACGAAACGATACTGAAAGCGCCCTTTGACGGTGTCGTGGTCAAGCGCCACGCCGAATCGGGTGATATGGGGCTCCCGGGTAAGCCCATCGTCACCATTCAGGACCCGGCCCGATTGCGCGTGGAGTCTTATATCCCCGCCCGCTGCGCCCGCCGTTTGAGTGTCGGCGCCGATGTGACGGTACGGATCGAGGCCCTGAAGCGGTCGATGAAGGCCCGGATCGATGAAATCGTGCCCGAGGCGGACCCGCAAACACACACGGTGCTGATCAAGGCCGCGCTGCCGCAGGTGAACGGCCTTCAGCCGGGCCTGTTCGGCTGGCTCGAACAGGCGTGCGGCGAGCGTGATCTACTGTTGATCCCGGCGGCATCCGTACAGCGGATTGGCCAGATCGAATCGGCCAAAGTCGTTGTCGACGATACTATTAGACTGCGCCATGTCCGGACCGGGAAAGCGTACGATGGAAAGGTCGAAGTGTTGTCCGGCCTGCGTGAAGGCGAAGCGATTCTGGTCAATGACAAACGCAATGAGTGAAGCGGATTCACCGAACGGCAAGGCGCCCGGCGCGGGCGCTTCTCCCAGGCGCGGCCTGACTGCGCGCATCGTCAAAGTTTTTACGATATCGAAGCTTTCGCTTCTGTTTCTGATCGCATCGCTTCTAGCCGGCGTCGCAGCGCTCATTCTGACGCCGCGGGAAGAGGACCCGCAGATCATCGTTCCGGTCATGGATGTCTTGATCCAGTATCCGGGCGCATCGAGCGAAGAGGTCGAAAAGCTGGCCGTTATCCCGCTCGAGGTGCTGCTCAAACAGATCGACGGGGTCGAGTATGTCTATTCGGCGGCCGGTCCCGGGCAGGGCATCGTCACCGTGCGCTATTACGTGGGCGAAGACAGGGAGGACAGTCTGGTCAAGACATGGGACAAGGTAATGTCGAACCGGGATATCATCCCTCCCGGCGTGACGCAGTGGACGGTGAAGCCGATCGAGATCGACGATGTCCCCATCGTGCTTCTTACCCTCTCTTCGAACAATAATCTTTACGACAGCATGGCGCTGCGGCGCATCGCCGATGAGACGATCACCAAACTGCGGCGGGTCGACGACGTCGGCAAGAGCTGGGTCGTTGGCGGGGCGCTGCGTCAAGTAACGATCTATCCCGATCCTGCCCGGTTGGCCGCGCATGGTGTTACTCTGCCGGAGGTGATGGGAGCGCTTCGCCGGGCGAACGTCAATGTTCAGGCAGGCGCCTTCAGCAGCGGTGGGCGCGAGATTCTGCTCGAGGCCGGTCCCTATTTGCTATCGGCCGACGATGTGGCGGCGACCGTTGTGAAAAGCGTCGACGGGCGTCCGATCTACCTTCGCGATGTCGCCGAAGTGCGCGACGGAGCGGAGGATGTCGAGCACTATACACGCATCGGCTTCGGTCCGGCCGTCGAGGGCATGCGAACGGTTGGAGAAGTCCCGGGGACCGAGGTGCAGCCCGGGAGCGAGCGGGAGATGGTGACCATCGCGGTCGCCAAGCGCAAAGGCAGCAACGCCGTGTGGGTCGCCGAAGGGGTGATTCAGATGATCGATGCGCTGCGCGGCACGTTGATTCCCGAAGATGTCACGGTGACGATCGCTCGCGACTACGGCGAAACGGCGAACGACAAGGTCAATGAACTGGTCACTCACCTGTTGTTTGCCATCGCCATCATCATCGTGCTGCTCGCCTTGTCGCTTGGCATCAAAGAGTCGCTGATCGTCTCCATCGCCGTTCCCATGACATTGTCGGTGACTCTGCTGCTCGACCTGATTTTTGGCTACACCATCAATCGTGTGACGCTGTTTGCACTGATTCTGTCGCTCGGGTTGCTGGTAGACGATCCGATCGTCGATGTGGAAAACATCTTTCGCCATTTCAAGCTGCGCAAAGAGCCGCCGCTGGATGCGCTGTTGACTGCGGTCGATGAGGTGCGGCCGCCGACCATTCTGGCGACTTTTACCGTGGTCGTGTCGTTTCTGCCGATGTTTTTCATCACCGGAATGATGGGGCCATATATGGCACCGATGGCGTTCAACGTTCCGGTTGCCATGCTGGTCTCTCTGGTTGTCGCCTTCACGGTGACGCCGTGGGCCTGCTATCATCTGCTTAAAAGCGAGTATGGGGCCGCCGACGAGCCGGCATTCGATCTGAAGCGGACGCCGGTCTACCGCTTCTATCGGGCGCTGTTGAGCCCGCTGATTGCCACGCCGGCCCGCGCGCGCCTGTTTCTGCTTGCGGTGCTGGTCGCTTTCATTGCCTCGTCCGCGCTGGCGGTCACCGGCGCCGTGCCGCTGAAGCTGCTACCGTTCGACAACAAAAACGAACTGCAGCTGGTGATCGATATGCCCCGCGGGACGACCCTGGAGCGAACGGATGAAGCGGCGCGGGCGCTGGGGCGCTATCTTGCCACGGTCAACGAAGTCACCGACTATGAAACCTATGTCGGCATCGCCTCGCCGATGGATTTCAATGGGCTAGTTCGCCATTACTATCTGCGGCGCGGCGGCTACGTCGCCGATATCCGCATCAATCTGCTTCCCAAAACGGAGCGGGAACAGCAGTCGCATGAGATCGCTCTGCGCATCCGCCCCGAGGTCGAGCGCATCGCAAAGGAGTATGACGCTAATGTGAAAATCACCGAGATCCCGCCGGGACCGCCGGTGCTGTCGACCGTCGTGGCTGAAGTTTATGGTCCATTGGAAGGCGATTATCAGGAGCTCATCGAGGTGTCGAAGCGGATCCGTGCCGATTTGCAGCAGACCGGAGGCGTCGTCGACGTGGACGATTTTTCTGCCGCCGAACACGAAAAGATTCATTTCATTCTCGACCGCGAAAAAGCGGCGCTGATCGGCGTGAGCGTGGAGCAGGTTGCCCGCATTCTGCGCGCCGCGCTGGCGGGGCGGGCCGTCGGCACGGTTCATGTTCCCCACGAACGGCTGCCCTTGGCGATCGTAATACGGCTGCCCCGTGCACTGCGCTCGTCGATCCCGGATCTGCTGGCGCTGCGCGTCAAGACCGGCAGCGGACGACTGGTTCCTCTCAGCGAGATCGGGACCATAAAGCGGAAGCAGGGCGAGCAGACCATCTATCACAAGAATCTGCGCCGGCTGGCTTATGTGGTTGGGGAAATGGCCGGGCGCAGCCCGGTCGAAGCGATCATCGATCTCTATGGGACGCTGGATGAAAAACCGCTGCCGGCGGGCTATTTGGTTGAACTGGCCGGCGAAGGCGAATGGAAAATTACGGTGGATGTGTTCCGCGATCTCGGCCTGGCCTTCGGCGCCGCGCTGCTGATGATCTATGTGCTGCTGGTCGGACAGACAGGTTCGTTGGCGGTCCCGCTGGTCATGATGATCGCGATTCCCTTGACGGTGATCGGCATCATGCCAGGCTTCTGGCTGCTGAACCAGTTCTTTACCGAGCCTATCGCCGGCTATGCCAATCCGATCTATTTCACCGCAACCGCGATGATCGGCATGATCGCGCTGGCCGGGATCGTTGTTCGCAACTCGATTATTCTCATCGATTTCATCGAACGCATTCGCCTGCGCGGCGATGAAACGACCCTCCCGGAGGCGATCATCGAAGCGGGCGCCACCCGCCTGCGGCCGATCTTCCTGACCGCCGGGGCCGCCGTATTTGGCTCAGTCGTCATCATACTCGATCCCATCTTCTCCGGCCTGGCTTGGTGCTTTATCTTTGGCATCTTCGCATCGACCTTCTTTTCATTGATCGTTATCCCGGTTGTCTATTTCCTGATTTACCGGAAAACAGAGGAGGTCGGAGCGCGTGGCGGCGAAGCGGCGTGACTGTGGGCGGCGGCTCGCACTAAGCCGTGAGGGGAATCTCTCGAGACATCTCTGCCCTCGGTGCATTAGACCCGCAGTTCCGCCGCCGTGGAGGCCGGGGCATCGTTGGCACCATGGCCTTCGGTTCACCTATCCGGCTGCTTGCGGCGGAGCCTCGGCATCAGACGCAGGCAGCGAAAGTGTGAAGTTGTTCGGTGTTGAACTCTTGTCATCAGCCTGAAGATTCCGCCGGGAGTGATCAACCGGCCATTTTGACCGGTAATCGGATGACAGCACCGGTCAAAATGACCGCTCCAATGTTGTTCGAAATAAAAAGGCCATCGAAATCAACGAAGCAGAATATGGCCTGAAAGTTGCTTAGATAATATGACAGCCTCCTAGTCCAGATGCCGCGCCTTACAGATTGCGGGCTTGGCAAATTTCATGACCCTGCGTGCGAGGTTCTCAGATCCTTCGGTCCCAGGATTTCGGAAGTTCCGGGGACAGTGAACCTAATTCATTATGGATGAAGGTGGTTGGTTGGATGAATGTTTGATGGCAGTTGCTTTGGGAGATGGAATGAGCTATCTTCCGGAGACTGCATGAGTCTTGTGAGAGCGCAATTGTGTCCATTCTGAAGAAGAACGTGAGCTTGAGCGGCGACGAATATCTGGAAGGCGAGCAGTATTCCGATATACGTCACGAGTATGAGCACGGCGAGGTAGTCGCGATGGTGGGGGCCAGCCGGAAGCATAAACGCCTGGCCGGGAATGTATTTGCGTTATTGCATCGCCATTTGGGATCGACGCGGTGTGAGGCCTTCATTTCGGATATGAAAGTCCATGTTGGCGATTGTTTCTATTATCCCGATGTGGTCGTCGGTTGCGAGCCAGGGGACAATCACGACTTCTATCTGGAACATCCGGTGCTCATTGTCGAGGTGTTGTCGGAAAGCACCGAGCAACGTGACCGGACGGTTAAGCGATTGGCCTATCAGAGTATTCCCAGTCTAAGCGAATACCTATTGCTGTCCCAGGAAGCGCCGGGAGCGGAGTTGTTCCGCAGGACCGAGGAAGGGTGGGATCTGGAAATCTATGCACTAGGTGAGGGCGTACACTTGGCTTCGGTGGATCTTGAAATACCCTTGAATGAGATCTATCGGGGTGTCGATGGATAAATATCGATATCTCGATAAGGGCTCAGCGAAAGTCAAAAGGGTCGCGGCTTGCTGTTATCGTTAGCATGGACCTGGCTTTCAAAAAGAGAATACCCCTGGATGCTCGGCTGCAGCGTGCAGCGCTGCGTATCCTGCTTCGTTCTCAAGGCCCAGGGATTGCCGTCCATGTCAAACCCGATTGGCGGGAGGAATGTCCGCCGGACATTCCTCTTACTCCGCGTCACTTCTTCCTTTTTTTATGCCGAACGTACTTTCCCTTTGCTTTCGGGGCTTGTCTGACGATGCTTCTCCACTCAGCCATTCCGAAAAAAAAGGCTTATTTAAAATCTGATAGCTAACGGGCTTTGTAAATCTTCGAAGCGTCTATAACAATAGCTCCCGATGGATAATGCTCGTTTGCGCTCTGGATTAATCGTAATCTATACCCCGTGAAGAGTTACATATGTTATTGGATCGCCGAGTTGCAGATGGCAATCAACTGTAAGGAGAATCGAGCATGAGCCACCACTATATTCGCTTTTTTAAAGAGATACGGATCGAAGACATTCCTCTGGTTGGGGGCAAAAATGCCTCGCTGGGGGAAATGTATCAACGCCTGACGCAGGAAGGGGTCAAGGTGCCGAATGGGTTCGCCATCACTGCGCAAGCGTATCGCGACCTGCTCGATCAGGCGGATGCCTGGAAGGGGCTGCATGACGCCCTGGACGATCTCGATCCGGATGATGTCAAAGAGCTGGAACAACGCGGCCGGCGTGCGCGTGAAATTGTGTACGGCGCCGGCTTGCCGAAGGGACTGAAAACGGAGATTCTTGACGCCTACCACCAATTGCAAGCGGAGTACGGAGCCGATATGAGCGTCGCGGTGCGCAGTTCGGCGACCGCCGAGGATCTGCCGACCGCCAGCTTCGCCGGCCAGCAGGATACCTATCTGAATATCTCCGGCGACGAGGCGCTGCTCGATGCCTGCCGGCGCTGCTTTGCCAGCCTTTTTACCGACCGCGCCATCCATTACCGCATCGATCATGGCTTCGACCATTTCAAGGTGGCCCTCTCAATCGGCGTCATGAAGATGGTACGCTCCGATCTCGCCACCAGCGGCGTCATGTTCTCGCTCGATACCGAAACCGGCTTTCGCGATGTCGTATTCATCACCGGCGCGTACGGTTTGGGTGAAAATGTGGTGCAGGGAGCGGTCGACCCGGATGAGTATTATGTGCACACGCCGACGTTCGATCTGGGCTATCGGTGTGCACTGCGGCGGGTGCGCGGTTCCAAGAAGATCAAAATGGTCTATGCCCGCGGCGGGACGCGGGCGGCGACTCGAAATATCCCAACCTCCAGGGTGGAACAGGAACGCTACTGCTTGTCGGACGATGAAGTGCTGCGCCTGACCGATTATGCGATCAAGGTGGAGCAGCTCTACAGCGCCAAAGCCGGCCACGAACGGCCGATGGATATGGAGTGGGCGAAAGACGGCCTGGACGGCGAATTGTACATGGTGCAGGCGAGGCCGGAGACGGTCGCTTCGCAAAAGCACGGCGCGGTTCTGGAAGAGTATCGGCTGCAGGGGACGGGCGAACTGCTTGCCACAGGGCACTCGGTCGGCACCAAGATCGCCGGCGGTCCGGCCCGGGTCGTCGAAAGCCCGGCGCATCTCGATGCATTCCAAGCCGGCGAGGTGCTGGTGGCCGATTCCACGACCCCGGACTGGGAGCCGGTGATGAAAAAAGCGGCCGCCATCGTCACCAACCGGGGCGGGCGTACCTGCCATGCTGCGATCGTGGCGCGCGAACTGGGCATTCCCGCGGTTGTGGGGACCGAAAACGGAGCCGAACGGATCAGCTCCGGAGAACAGATTACCGTCTCCTGCGCCGAAGGCGATGTCGGCAAAGTCTATCAGGGCTCCGTCCCGTTCGAAGTGACCCGCACCGACCTCGCGGCCTTGCCGCGTCCCGCCACGCACATCATGGTCAATCTGGGCAATCCCGACCTGGCTTTCAAGACCAGTTTTCTGCCCAACGACGGCGTCGGGCTGGCGCGGATGGAGTTCATCATCAATGAATACATCAAGGTGCATCCGATGGCTCTGCTGCACCCGGACAAAGTCGAGGATGCCGCCGAACGGGCCGAGATCGAGCGGCTGAGCTGCGGCTATGACAGTCCCGCCGACTTTTTTATTCGGAGGCTGTCGGAAGGGGTGGGGACGATTGCCGCCGCATTTTATCCGAAGCCGGTGATCGTGCGCATGTCCGATTTCAAATCCAATGAATATTCCTCCCTCATCGGCGGTCGCGGCTTCGAGCCCGAGGAGGAGAACCCGATGATCGGTTTCCGCGGTGCCTCGCGTTATGCACACCCCTCCTATGAAGAGGGCTTTCTGCTCGAATGCGCCGCCATGAAGCGGGTGCGGGACGAGATGGGACTGACCAACGTCAGGCTGATGATTCCGTTTTGCCGGCGGGTTTCAGAGGGGCGCGCGGTTTTGGCCAAAATGGCCGAGGCGGGCCTCGAGCGGGGTTCCAACGGTCTGGAAATCTATGTCATGTGCGAGATTCCCAACAACGTGATTCAGATCGACGCCTTCGCCGAACTGTTCGACGGTTTTTCCATCGGCTCCAACGACCTGACCCAGCTGACCCTGGGCGTCGACCGCGACTCACAGATCGTCGCCTTCGATTTCGACGAGCGCGACGACGGCGTCAAGGAGATGATCCGGCTGGCGGTGGAGGGTGCCAAGCGCAACGAACGCCATTCCGGGATCTGCGGCCAGGCGCCTTCGGATTATCCCGAGATAGCCGAATTTCTGGTGGAAATCGGCATCGATTCGATCAGCCTGATTCCCGACACGGTGATCAAAACCACGATTCGGGTTTTGGAGGTCGAGAAACGTCTGGGACGGAGCCCGCGGGCGGATTGAAGGTTGTGAATATAGCCGGGGCACTCCCGCCGCTGCTGACCCCGGAATTCCCTGTTCCCGGTATTCTGATGAGTCGGTATCATGATGCACTGCTTCTGCTAATATCCGTGCCTGTCCGAGACGGCTTGCTGACGGATCGGGGTATCGCGTGCTGCGGGCGTTTCCTCGCGGACCTCTGCCGCGATCAGCAACTGCGCGGGTTGGCCACCCAGGAGATCGTATGAGCTTAGAAAAACGAATGATATGCGCCTTGGTTTTGATGTTTTCGGTGCTGTTGCCGATGACGGGCTGCGAACAGCTGCAGTCTGCCCGGGAGAAGACATCCGAGCCTCGGAAAACCGCTGGTATAGCGGACCAAGGTTATACGATAGACCGCAAGGTCGACAAAATGCCCGCGGGACCGTTGCCGGCATTACTGAAGTCCCACGGTCAAACGGTTTATGTGCCCGTTTACTCCAACCTGTCGGAAGGGCTGACACCGTCCGGTAGTGAAATCATCATTCCGCTGATGACCAACGTCTCTGTGCGCAATGTCGATCCGGCTCATGCCTTGACGATTACAGCATCTCGATACTATGACACCACCGGAAAAGTTCTGGGTGAATACCTGTCTGAACCGCGCATACTGGAGCCCTTGGCGACACTGACATTTGTGGTCAAACAAAGTGATCTTGAAGGCGGTGTTGGCGCCAATTTCCTGATTAGCTGGGAATCCGATGAAAAAATCATTGCTCCGATTATCGAAGCGATCGTAGCCGGTAGTCAGGGTACGCGGGGTTATGCGTTTCGAGTACCCGGAAAGGTCATTGCCGCTCGCGGGAATCTGACGGAATAGTTCGCACATGGCGATTCTTCCGATCCTTGCAGCGGAATGCTATGAATGGGAGTCAGCAGGAGCGTCCGGGGAAAGCGCGGACTTTTATCGGATTCACGATGGCTCGCCGGATATCCTGACTCCTGGCCGGCCCTCTTGGCAAGACTCATGGAATGGCGGGCATCT
>DEII01000002.1 GCA_002352385.1 Methylococcaceae bacterium UBA2778
CGCATCGCACAGGCGACCACAGCCTCCAGTTTTATCAAACAGCATTGGAAGGGAGAACGCAATCTCGGTAGTGCATTCTGGATAATAGGCGGTGTTGGCGCGTTTCTCTATGTTGCCGCGGTGATTGCAATAGCATTTCTTGTATCCGATCTAATGCCAGGAGACAAAGATTTCAGGTTTTCGGTCTTCCTGGGCATACTCATTGTTCTCCCTGTTCCTTATTTGATTTTTTCCTGGGTGTCGATATGGAGATGTGCATGGAACACGCGGTGGCAAGGTTGGGGCTATATCGCTCGATTTATCGTCGTCGTAGAAATAGTTCGGTTCGCGACGATTGTTACTGGAAATGCGTTATAGCTAGATCAAGCTGTCCGTTTACTCTAGGCAACACAATACCGCATGCTCAAGTTCGATATATATTATGGGGGCAGTATGCTTGCTAGGTGGCTGATAATCTTTTCGATTCTGCTGTTATCAGCAGGTTGCGACGAGCTCGCGCATCTTAGTGATCCACCGAAACAGCTTGTCGTTCAGGTGGGAAAATCAAGCAATGTGCGAGATATCGAACGCATACTCAAGATGAGATTTGCCGAGTATCCAGCAGCTGTATTTTCATCGGTTAAGTCGAAAACTGTGCAAGACCGCATTATTTTCACATTTGAAAAAGGAGCCCCTGTCAGAGAAATCGTCGATTTCTTTGTAAGCCATAAAGGGAGACTTGTGGGCCGTACTGAAAAAGGAGATATATGGTTTAGCGATAAGGATATCGTGAGTGCTTCGGTAAAATACGCTGAAAATAGCAACTTTTTGACGTTTACTTTATTGGAAGTCGCGGCGCAGCGAATCGGCCAGCTTTCCGAACACAATATCGGCAAAGTGTTAATCGTAGATTTTGACGGCGAAAGGCTTGTAACCGCAAAGGTTATGGCAAAACTTGGGAAACGATTTCAAGTCGATGTCAATAAGGATGCTAAAGAGTTATTGCTTATTGCTGCAATACTTCGTAGTGAGGTTCTACCAGAAAAAGTCACGGTATTAAAAAATGAGATATAACAGGTTACCCAACAAGGGCAAAAAAGCGGGATCGGACTCACGCCAGGATAGCGGCATGGGGATTGGCATCAGGGTTGTTGCCACAAGAAATCATCGCCAATAAAAACGAGGGACCATTATGCTTGAACGTATAAAACTACTATTCCACAAGGCCTCAAGCAGAGACGACCAGCCTGACGAGTCGGTCATTGTTGCGGCGATAGAACGCGTCGTAGACGGCACCGATCCGCGATTACGGCTGATTGGCGGCTACAGGAGAAAGTTGCGAAAAGCGGTGACGCGTGCGCTGGCGTACACCCACCGGCTCGTAGAGACCATTCCGCCGCCCGTGGAGATGGGCAGAAAGACATTCGTAAAGGATCCCCATGTCTACGCGTTTTTTGCGTCTGTCGAGCGACTGCAGGAGGTTTTCAGTCACAGCATACCTTTGACGGAATTCTTTCAACATCCGGAGAATACCGCCTTAAATGAATGTTATGCCTTTCTGGTCATGGAAAAAGAGGAGAAGCGCGTATTCGGGGTGGAGCTTGAGGGGGAGATTGTAAAGCGGGACGTACCCCGGATCGCTATTAATTTCTCAGGCCATCGACTGATCGCACCGGGTACCACCGAGGCGGCCACGAGACAGGAACTGAGAGAACGCGCCTTTAATCATTTATGTAGAGTGTGCGCTAGAGAATATTCTCTCGCTTCAATCACGCAAGCAGGAGCTGGAAAGTCAGCGCAGCCTGCTGAAGGTCAAGCTAAAAATGCTCCAGGCGGAGCAGCGCGGGTTGGAGGCGCTGTCAGGGGAAGGGGAGATAGAGCAAAGCACGATGACGGTCACAGAGCAAAAGTTGGCGGACATCGAGCAGGAGCTGCGGGAATCCGCGGCCGACCTTCGCACGCTGGACGGGTATCTCCGCCGGGTGAATCATGTGCTGCATCACCCGGAAGATTATTTGCGCCTGAGATTGATCACGCTGCGACTGAACCGGATGGGAATCAAGCTGGATCAAAGCGGTTCGACGCAGGGCGAAGAAATCATGCTGGTCAAGGCCGAGATAGGGGCGCGCGGGCAGGCCAGAAGCGCGGTCGGTGTGCTGGTAACCTACTCCCGGGAGGAGCTACTGTCGACGGAGCACTATCTGGATAAAGCGGATCGTTACATCCGATCGGGTCTGTGATTGACAGTACAGGCCATTGCCTTGCATTATGTGCCTGAAAATCAGTGGGCCGCCAACTCATTTGTTGCAGGGAGGGAGCCCCTCTTACACACCATACCTTGAAGCTCGTTGGTAAACGTTCATGGCGTCACGGTAGCCTGCGGGGCGCGATTACAGTGGAGGCGATATGAGAAGATTGCTAAGGTTTGCTCTTGTTATTGGCTTTGTTGCGACTCTGACAAGTGTTTCCTCGTGCGCGGGATGGGACCCCGAGAAGCCGGAGAGAGAACAAGAAAAGGTGGCCGAGACGATCGCCGCATTCAAGAAACGGGATCCCGGCATGAAAACCTTCTTCAACAATGCCCATGGGTATGCGGTGTTTTCAACCGTCGGCAAAGGGGCGATGGGCATTGGCGGCGCCTACGGCAAAGGAAGGGTCTATGAGAAAGGGCGGATGATCGGGACGGCGCAGCTGACGCAGGTCACTTACGGCTTTCAGTTGGGAGGCCAGGCCTACAGCGAAATCATTTTTTTTCAAAACCCGAATGCGATAGATCGCTTCAAGAGTAACCGGTTGGAATTCTCGGCGCAGGTGTCGGCGGTTGCGGTCACCGCGGGTGCGTCCGCGGATGCCGCGTACGAACACGGGGTGGCCGTGTTTACCATGGCCAAGGGTGGTTTGATGTACGAGGCGGCAATCGGCGGGCAGACCTTCACGTTCCACCCGAACAGATAGACGGGAGCGCGGTTCTGCCGCCGCTGTTCAGCGGCCGCCAGCCGGCCAAGTCAGGAAATAAACAATCTAATAGTAAAACTTGATATACGTCTGGAGACCAAAGTAGGAAAATTTGACCGATCCGATGAAGTCGATGCCGGGATAATCGGTTTCGTCTTCGGCGTCGATCTTGACCAATATACCGTCGATGCCCGCTCCGACGGCGACATTGTCCCAGCCCCGGTATTCCAGTCCGAGTCTTGTACTAGTGATGCGGCCCTCGAAATTCCCGAGCTTCAGGTACATCATGTCAAGGCCCTGCATGAAGTGCCATTCCGGTGTGACGGCGAGGTCGAAACCTATGGTGACTACAGGCAGCGGCGCCGTGATATCTTCCGCGATACCCTCCTTATTGAGCTCGCGGACACCGAATTTGATCGGCATGACATACAAGCCGCCCCCGAGGTTCAGGTCGATGCGATCATCGAGGACATATGAGTAGCGGTATTTTACGCTGACAATATCGAAGTTAAAAATACTGCCGACAGTTGCGCCGGCATCAATGGTGCCGCCGCCCAATTCCGGGGGCAGCTCTATGGTTTGATCCAAGGTGTTTACGGCGTCACGATCGAAGCCGAACCAGCTGAAATCCATGCGGTGCCGACGGCGTTTGCCGAAGCGGTATCCGGCATCTATTCTGAATGCCGTATTCGTTGACTCCAGACCCAGGAATTCTTCCACATTAATATCGATGCCCACTCCGAGATTATCGCCGCCGACACGAAAGCTGCTGTCCAGGTTGGCAATATAATAGCCCAGGTTTATGTAAGCGGTTTCCCAAGGCAGATCCTCCAGGTCATGATTGTCCGCGGCAGCCGCTCGTGTGCCGGATACACAGAGGGCGGTTATCAGAGACAGGTATGCGATGGTTTTCATTATTTCCCCCTTTTCCACGCCAATGCGGGATCGACCAAGGCGATTATATAGCCGGGTGGAGATTATAAATATGGATTTCCATAACGGCTTTCGGTGTTAGCAAACAGTCGATATCCAACCAGTCACTCACTCCCGCGGAGCGCCGCAATGTCGAAAGGCAACGTAAAGCGGCACAAGATGGAGGTGCGGGAGTCTCGGGAGGCGGACATTCCCGCCGTGGCGCGGAGGTATTACGACACCGTACACCGGGTCAATGCACGCGACTACAGCGCGCAACAGATCGAGGCCTGGGCGCCGGGCGTTGCGAATGAGTCGTTCTGGCTCGAGCGCTTCAAGCGCTACCGCGTGTTTGTGGCGGAACAAGCCGGCGTCGCGACGGGCTTTGCCGAGTTTGCAACCACGGGGCATATCGATTGTTTCTAC
>DEII01000186.1 GCA_002352385.1 Methylococcaceae bacterium UBA2778
ATGGGTTGGCCGAATATTTACCAAGGAACGGATGGGGATCCGTTGATTCGGCTTCAATTGTTTGCGCACAGCGGAATGAGTGATGATGAGTGAAACGATCAGCGCACTGCTGAGTTGGGCGGTCATGTTGTCGGTCTATCCGACCCCGGAACAGCTGCCGCAGGTCGAGTTCAGGCCGCACAGTTTTTTTGTGGCCAACGCGTGTGTCAATTAAGCGGTGCAATGCGCTCGGGTGGTATAACTATCATGGCGTCGTGTACCTCGATGAACGGCTGCGGAAGGATGAGAGTGCTGTTGGGCTCAGCATATGGGTGCATGAGTTCGTTCATTATCTGCAACATATGAGTGGACGCTATGACTTGGAGAGCTGCACCGATCAGGTTCGCCGGGAAAGGGAGGCTTATGCCATACAGCGCGAGCACATCGTTCGGGCCGACGGCAAGGCGCCGTTTATCCGGGCGAGGGTGTATCACTGCCGATGAACGTTCTTGCGGGATTTCTCATTCAAATGGTTTGCCGGCGGCCTATCGTAGGTTGCGGTTGAGGAACGAAACCCAACATGACAGCTGCGATGCAAGCCTATCGGTGGGGTCAATCTGCTGCATTTAGAATTGCTGGATTCAACCTGCCGAGCTTTTTCTTTCGGTTAAAACCTGATAAAATTCCTTGGTTTTAGATGAGCAATTAGCAGGTGTTCTGATGGAAGTGTTGGAAAGAATCAAGAAGCAGGTCGAAGAGAATCCGGTGCTGTTGTATATGAAGGGGACGCCGCAGTTTCCCCAATGCGGCTTTTCCGGACGTGCTGTGCAGTTGTTGCAGGCATGTGGCGTCGAATTTGCATATGTGAATGTTTTTGAAGATCCTGAAATTCGCGAGAATTTGAAAATCTTTTCCCAGTGGCCGACTTTTCCACAATTGTTTATCAATGGTGAGTTAGTGGGCGGCAGCGACATCATAATGGAATTGTTCGAAAAGGGTGAGCTGCAGAAGATGCTGGGTGAATCGACAGCGCAGGCCGAGTAGCCGGTTTAGGAGCCGCCGCGGCACGACTCCAACGCGACCAGTTCGTGCCAGCGGTTGACAATGCCGCAAAACAGTTCGGCCGTCCGTTCCGCGTCGTAGCGTGCCGAATGCGCCTGTTTCTGATCCCAGTTCAACCCTGCGGCTTGAGCCGCCCGTGCCAGCACCGTCTGGCCGTACACCAGACCGCTTAATGTCGCTGTGTCAAAGGTGCTGAACGGGTGAAATGGGTTGCGTTTGATGCCGGTGCGCTCGACAGCGGCATTCAGGAAACCGATGTCGAATGCCGGATTGTGACCGACCAGAATGGCTCGCTGACAACCATTGGCTTTGACCGCGGTTCGAACGGGCTTGAAGATCTTTTGCAGCGCTTCTTTTTCGTCGATTGCGAAACGGAAAGGGTGATACGGATCGATGCCGTTGAACTCCAGTGCCGACTGATCCATCTGGGCGCCGGGAAACGGGATGACATGGTATGAGTGGCTCTCTTTGATGCTGATGCTGCTGGTTTCATCCATTGCCAGGATCACAGCGGCAATCTCGAGCAGCGCATTTTTTTTTGGATTGAATCCCGCCGTTTCGATATCCACGATAATAGGCAGATAACCTCTGAATCGCGTGGAAAAAATCGGTTTATCCTGATGCATTATTTGGTTGTATCCAGTGAGGGATTGGGGTGTCAGCATCACAACAGTTTTGTTTATGCCTTTGCAATATTGAGCCTCCTACGCAGCAATTCTCATTATGGCTTGATTGGTGCCTATCGTAGGTTGCGTCGAGGAACGAAACCCAACATAACAACCTCGATACAAGTCCAGCCGGTGGGTTTTGCTGCCGTTCTACCCAACCATGTCGCTATGCACAAGTTCGAGCCGAACCGTGGTAACGGTTCAACGGCAGTTTGTAGGCTGGATAAGCGTGAGCGCATCCGGCATTACGGAGCGCTATGTGCCCGATGCGCTGGCGCTTATCGGACCTACGGGAATCCGGCAAAAATCCTGTTGCTCCTCTCCCAATCAATGGCAGGATTAACAACGACATGCCCGACAGCCGACTGAATCACGCGGATACGCTGCATCAGAACTTTTCCCCGACTTAACATAACGACATGCTACCCAACCGGGGTAGGATTGATTCGCCACATTTAGAATTGTTGTCCCCTACGGACGATTTTTCACGCCCATTGTAACAAATCCGGGCCGGCCCAAGAGCTCTTTTATCCTCCATAGCATGCGACCACTGCGCTCGCGCCTATGAATTATGCCGGTCCGCTGACAAGTACCCATAATGACGTTTTTTTAATCTTCTTCGATGTGGCATCTGTAAGCGCATTCGATTTATTCAAGGAAGAAGCGAACAGAGCGGCTGAGTCCGCGGAAAGGACGGGCCTTGACTCAATACCCGTGAATCAAATTCAATTGTTTGTTAAGGCAAAATGATATCAAGTCATTGTTATAGTCCGAAATGGTGCGCCGTGCGCACCAATCAACTTGAACTCGTTCACGGGTATTGGGTCTTGGCTCGCGCCTGCGGCCCGTGGCAGGGCAGATAGCGGAAGAAGGATGGAAAAAATCAAGGAGGGAAATGTTGCAAAGAATCACATTTGACGCTCTTTCATTTTTCGGGCAGGGGGGGAGTAAAGCGCAGACCCATTTTGATTAATGCAGATAGTATTTGATTGCTGTTCAGTCAGGCGCTGCTGAGAGACGCTTCTTTCCTGTCGACACCGGCCTCATTGGGCAGCTGGAGAACATCCTCAGCAGACTTCCCAACCTTTTCCATGATCTTCTGATCGTGGTTCGGTGCTAGGAAAACATAAACGACCCACAGCGGCAAGTGCTGCATCATCATCCGATGATAGGGGCCGTGTTCTTCGTCGCGGATCTGGGTGCTGTCCGGGCCGCTTTCGACATGATGTCTGAACTTCTTGAGACCAGGCGGCGCCGGCGTGCAATAGACGATGACATCGCCGGCGTCGATGTTCGATTGTGCGGCGATGGTCTGATCCAGTAAATGCCGTCCTTCCGGGTCGAGAACTCCGAGGTGGGTGAGCTTCTCCGTTTGAGTGGAATAGTGCAGATAACCGGAATCGGTCGGCTCGATTACCTGGGCGCGGAAGGCAGGCTTATAGAGCGCCCTGGTCAGCAGTCTGTTAGCCAGCGATGCGCACAGTCTGTTCGGAGATGATTTGAGGCGCACCAGCAGTTCCGCATCGCCCATCCATTCTAGCGCCTCCGGTGCCAAGCTGTCTTCTCCGGATCTCATAAGTTCCGCCACCGCCTTGCCCAGCATCGCGCCGGCGGCGACCTTCGCCGGGTGCGTGTAGACCTTCAGAAAGAGCGCGAATCGTTCGCGCAGCACGCTTTCCAGAGCGAAATCGGCATCCAGCCGGAAACCATGCCCGCCGTAGGTTCGGGAAACGAACTGCCGTTGATCGGAGAAGCTGAAGCGCCGGTAGATCGCGCTGTCCACCCGGTGGTCCAGCCCGCAGAAATAAGCATCCCGGTCGATGTAATCCAGCACATCGGCGCTGGTCGGACCGTCGACCAGGGCTTTGATGTGTGGGGAGGGGATAGCGGTACCGGTTTCAAATAGTGCCAGCACCGATTTTCCATAGTCCGTGGTGCGCAGGACACTACCGGCTTCAGAGTTCTCAGAGAACAGCAGCCGATCCAGCCGGCCGCTGTTGCCGTCGTGATGGGAGTAGAGGCCCAGCTCGTCTTCCAGCGTGTGGCCGTAGGGAATGTGCGATATGTCGTGCAGCAGTGCGTAGCAGCGGGCCATCAGCCGTTCTTCGGCATCGAACGGCGTGCCGGTGCGCTCCTCGATGGACCGCAGGGTTCTGTCGGCCGTGAACAGCGTGCCGATGGAGTGGCTCAGGCGGCTGTGTTCGGCGCCCGGATAGACCAGATTGGCGAAGCCGAGCTGCTTGATCCATCTCAGCCTTTGGCATTCCCTTGTGTTCAGCAGCTGCCATTCGAATTCGGTGAGCCGGATGTCGCCATGGAGGGGATCTCGGATGACGCGGGGGAGGGTAATGGGGAGGTGAGTCATCGGTGTCTCTGTCATGCGGTGCTTTGGGACGGGACTCTCAGTTCATTATCTGGTCCAGTGGACTTGTCGAGGCTTGCATTCATTTTCGATTGTGATGCTTTCGCCGGTTCGATGCAACAAAGTCTTGAGGAGATCGAGGAGGATCCGGACAGCAATTGTTATTTCGATATCCGCCAAGTGCACCTTGTATCCCGCATCTGCACCCTAGTTGGATCGTACGGTGTCCATTCGGTTATCATAGGAACCTGTTCTTTGACTCACTGAAACAAAACTGCAATATGAGAACCGATTATGATCAGGATTTTCATGCTTGGGCATTGGAGAACGCAGAACTCATCCGGCAAGGACGATTGTCGGAGCTCGATTATGAGCATATCGTAGAAGAGCTGGAAAGCATGGGAGCGCGTGACCGCAGGGAACTGCTCAGCCGCTTGCACGTGCTGATTATGCATCTGCTCAAATTTCAGTATCAGCCGGAATTGCGCGGCAAGAGTTGGCGGCTGACAATCATTCACCAAAGATTGGCCATCGAGCGCCTGTTGGCGCAATCGCCCAGCCTGAAACGCCTTCTGAATGAGGCAAGCCTGCCGGACATTTATCGCAAAGCATTACAAGAAACGTTGATCGAGACCGAGCTCGAAGCGGACCTGTTTCCATCGGAATGCCCCTTCTCATTCGAACAGATCCTGGATGAAAGCTTTCTTCCCGAATAGCGGGCGTAGATTGGGGTGAGGGACGGACCCCAATACCATCCCCCGCACGTTGCGCTTCAATGTTGCCACGTCGCGAATTGCTTGATTTCAGCAATTCTAAATGCAAAGTGATGAACCCGGAATGGTTGCTTTTTTGAGTTGGTCACGAGCCCTGCAGCCGCTTTGACCCAATATCTGCGAACGAATTCGAGCGTCGAACGGTGCGCACAGCGCACCCTACGGTTGACACCACGCTTTAAGCGCGCGGCAGGATGCGCTGTGCGCACCATTTGCCGGTCAATCTGTCGGGCTGTCATTGCAAGGATCGAAACACAAAACACTGTGTGAATGTTAAAATGGCTGACATCGACCGATTGGTCACAAATATCCTATTGACGAGGTGCAAGAGCCCATGAGCGGGCATCGTTACGAAGACGATTATTACGCCTGGACACGGGAGCAGGCTGCTTTCTTACGGGCAGGCAGACTCGCCGATCTTGACAAGGAGCATCTGATCGATGAACTCGACAGCATGGGTGCCCGCGATTACCGTGAATTAATAAGCCGATTGGCTATTTTGATCCAGCATCTTATCAAATGGGAGTATCAACCGGATTGGCGCTCAAAAAGCTGGGCCTTGACGATAATCGAGCAACGCGCACAGATCGCGCAGCTATTTGAGCAGTCACCGAGTCTCAAATCGCGGTTGACCGACGAAGCGCTGAGAAAAGCGTATCGCAGGGCGCTGGCGGCCGCGTCGACGGAGACGGGGCTGGAGATCCAGCGTTTTCCGTCAGAGAATCCCTATGATCTGGAGATGCTGATCGATTCGGATTATTGGCCTGAGTAACCGGCGGAGAAGCCATGCGCTGATGAGATGGCAAACAGGCAGGGTGTGTTCCATGCACGTCTCTGGTTTCAGCAAGATTTCCTTCAGGTTGAATTTATGCTATTTTATGACGACTCGCCTACCAAACCGGAAGATTTTTGAATAACAATGAAAAAAGGGTTTAAGAACGGAAGGACTGCGTTGCTGAGCGCAGGGCTGTTAATAGGGCTTGCCGGCTGCGCTACCACCAGCAGCGATCCGCGGGACCCTTGGGAGGGCTTCAATCGCGGAACACAAACGTTCAATGACGGAGTGGATGACTATTTCCTCAATCCCATTGCGCGGGGCTACCAGTGGGTAACGCCTTCGTTCGTCGATCGAGGTGTCACCAACTTTTTCAGCAACATCGAAGATATTCGCGTCACCGTCAACGATTTTCTACAGTTCAAGCTCAAGCAGGGTGGGTCCGACGGGGTGCGCTTCCTGATCAACTCGACCATCGGCATCGGCGGGTTGTTCGATGTGGCAACAGAGCTGGAGTTCGAAAAGCATGACGAGGATTTCGGGCAGACGCTGGGGGCATGGGGTGTTCCATTCGGCCCTTATTTGGTGCTGCCGATTTTGGGGCCCAGCTCGCCGCGCGATGCCGTGGGCTTGGCGGGTGACGCCGCCATGAATCCCACTTTTTATATCAATGAAGCGGCCATTATTTGGGGATTGACCGGTTTGAAGCTCATCGATTTCAAAGCGGACAAATTAAGCGCTTACCGGATTTCCGAAGAAGCGGCGATCGACCGTTATGAATTCCTCCGCAACGCTTTTATTCAGCGCCGCGAATATCTGGTCCATGATGGCAATATGCCTTTGGAGGAAGAAGAGTTTCTGGATGAGGAAGAGCTGGATGAAAACGATCTGGATGAGGAAAAATCGGACGAATGAGCGCCGAAGCCAAGCGTCGGGTTACGGCGTACAAAAGCTTCGGTGCCCGATTCAAACCCATTAGCAGTGCGCCTAACCCGCAGCTGCAATCGCTATTCTCGGACAGCCTCCTAGAACACCCAGTTGATCATCGGTATCAAAACCATCAGGTAAAGGCAGGTCATAATGCTGCCCGTGCGTGTAAAATCCGCAACGCGATAGCCCGCGGGCCCCATGATCAACGCATTGACCTGATGGGTTGGGATAAGAAAGGAGTTGGACGTGGCCAGCGCGACCGTCAATGCAAATACAGTAGGGTCCGCACCCAGGTTTGCCGCCAGGTTGATGGCGATCGGCACCAGGAGTATGGTCGCCCCGACATTCGACATGATCAGAGTGAAACCGGTGGCCAACACCGCCAGCACCGTCTGTACCCCCCAGACCGGAACACCGTCACTATGCAGCAGGATTTGGTTGGCGATCCAGGCGGCGGTGCCGGTGTGTTCGACCGCCATTCCGAGGGGAATGAGGCTGGCGAGCAGGAAGACGGTTTTCCAGCTGATGACATGATACGCTTCGTCCATGCTGAGGACACCGAAAATGACCATGCCGATGGCTCCGGTCAGCAATGCGAATGCCAGCTGTACATCGGTAAATAGCACAAGCCCCATGGCAATTGCAAAGAAGGCGAGAGCGTGGGGCAGTTTGTGCGGGCGTATGGTGGTTTTGGGGTAATCGCTGGCGACCACGAAATCCCGGCTTTTGGCCAGATTTGTCAGATCTTTCCAGCGGCTGAAAAGAATCAATGTATCGCCGGCTTTCAGGGTGAGTCCACGCAGATTGTGCTGCAGCGTGGTTTCTGTGCGATGAACGCCCAGCAGGCTGGCATTATAGTGTTTGCGCAGTCTGATATCACCGACCTGATGGCCGATCCAGCGCGAACCCGGCGGAATGACGACTTCGGAAAATCCGCTCAGATCGGATATCAAATTGAAATTTCGCAGCGATGTTTCGGTTAATTCCAACTGATTGTTGTTTGCGAATCGCCTGATCTCTTGCTCGGGGCCGAGCAGCAGCAGCTTCGATCCCGGCCATACGATATCATCCCGGTTTGGAGAGAACTGTATCTCTTTGGTACTACTCAAACTCAAAATGTGGGGGGCGTTGTCCGCGTCTTCGATCTGCCGGATTGTTTTTCCGGCGATGGGGCTGTCATCGGCGACGACTGTTTGGAAAATGACCGCGTTGAGGCCATAGGTCTTTTCCAGGTATTCGGACATGTTGGTCGTGTTGCTCTGGCTTGCCGCGCCTGTCGTCGGCAATATCATTTTTCCGAACAGCGAGAAAAAGGCGACGCCGGTACTCAGCAGGACCAGTCCAATCGGGGTGACGTCAAATAATTCGAACGTGCGTATCGGCGGCAGTGCGCCGGATTGTGGGCGACCCGTCGAGACCAGCAGGTCGTTCAGAATGATCAGTGAGCTGCAGCCCACCATGGTCAGGGTACCGCCGAGAATCGCACAAAAACCGGTGGGGATCAGCAAGCGCGACAATGGGATTTGAGTGTGTGAAGCGATGCGGCTGACGACTGGGAGAAACAGGGCGGTGGCGCCGATATTTTGCATGAACCCGGAAATCAAGCCAATCATAGTGGTGGTGCGTGCCACGATGCGCCGTTCCGTTCGCTTTCCCATCTTGAGAATAAACGCAGCCATGGTGGCCATCAGCCCGGTTTTGTCGAGTCCTGCTCCGAGGATCATAATGGCAATGATGGACAGAACCGCGTTGCTGGAAAAACCGGTGAACAGAAGGTCCGGTTCGATCAACGGTATGATTCCGGGAAGCTGCCCGATCAGGCCGATGAGCAGCATGATTAAAATGGCGGCGACGTCGATGCGGATGATTTCCGACACGAACAAGAAGAGAGCGAGCCCTAAAACGCCGAGAACCAGCACCATTTCCGTTGTCAGCGGGATTGCTTCAACCATCTGCACGATGCCTCTCTTCATGCAACGGAATCGATCGGTCTCGCGAGCTGGAAATGGGTATTGAAAAGATCATCCGGATCGGTGTGATAAAGGAAAAAGCAGCAGCGCATGATAGCAGAAGTGTCATGGTTTTTTGACGATATCCGGCGATTGCCGCCGCAATTCCGATTCGGGCTGCGACATGTTAGACTGAACGAAAAATCCTTAACAATCCATGTCAGAGGTGTTATGGCAGGTCATAGTAAATGGGCGAACATCCGATTTCGTAAAGGAGTTCAGGATGCAAAACGCGGTAAACTGTTTACCAAGCTGATTCGGGAAATCAGCGTTGCCGCGCGTTCGGGAGGCGCTGATCCGTCTAATAATCCTCGTTTGCGCTCGGCGGTCGATAAAGCCTTGAGCGCCAATATGAAGAGGGACACGATCGAGAATACGATCAAGAAGGCGACCGGTGCTCAGGAAGGTGCGACCTACGAGGAAATTCGCTACGAAGGTTATGGTC
The DNA here is from genome assembly GCA_002352385.1 of Methylococcaceae bacterium UBA2778. Classification (GTDB taxonomy): domain Bacteria; phylum Pseudomonadota; class Gammaproteobacteria; order Methylococcales; family UBA2778; genus UBA2778. The sequence goes on from DEII01000186.1 coordinate 9,004, forward strand.
CGGGTGGTGTCGCGGTGTTGGTGGATTGTTTGACCGACAACCGGAACCGTACCGTCGCGGAGGTTCGCCATGCGTTTACCAAAAGCGGCGGCAATCTCGGCACCGAAGGCTCGGTGGCTTACCTGTTCAACAAGATTGGCGTTCTCTTTTTTTCCGATGGAGTGGATGAAGACGCTGTCATGGAAACGGCTTTGGAGGCAGGAGCCGATGACGTTGTGACCAACGACGACGGCTCGCTGGAGGTATTGACGGCGCCGGAAGATTTTATGATCGTCAAGGATGCCATGCAGCAAGCAGGGCTCGAGCCGGAGAGCGCGGAGGTGACGATGAGGGCCAGCACCAATGTGGAACTGGATGCCAAAGATGCGGAAAAGATGGTCCGCCTGCTGGAGAAGCTCGAGGATCTGGATGATGTCCAGAATGTCTATTCGAACGCGGATATCAGTGAAGAGATACTGGAGAGGATCGCCTGAGCGGAAGATTATCCGGTGCCTCGAATTCTAGGAATAGACCCGGGCTCCCGGGTCACCGGTTATGGTATCGTCGACGATGCTCCCGACGGCTCGGTCTATATCGCCAGCGGTTGCATCCAGGTGCGGCCCGGACAATTTCCCCAACGGTTGAAGCAGATTTTCGATGGAGTCGATGCCATCGTGGGGAAATACCTCCCGGATGAACTGGCCATCGAGCAGGTATTCATGCACAGAAATGCCGATTCGGCGCTGAAGTTGGGGCAGGCGCGGGGTGCTGCCATGTGTGCGGTTCTCGTCCATGATCTGGCGGTATACGAATACGCAGCCCGCCAGATCAAACAAGCACTGGTTGGCAAGGGGAGCGCCGATAAACTGCAGGTGCGGCATATGGTCAAGATATTGCTCGGGCTGGACGGTGAAATTCAGATCGATGCCAGCGATGCCTTGGGGGTGGCATTGTGCCATGCGCACCACCGGCAGACCGAACGTCGATTGCACGAGCGCGGGGTGTACCCTTCATGATCGGTTTTTTGCGCGGCGTGCTGGTCGCCAAGGCGGCCCCTTCTCTCTTACTGGATGTGCGCGGTGTCGGCTACGAGGTGGATGCGCCGATGTCTACATTCTACGATCTTCCGGCGGTGGGTGAGGAGGTCGGACTGTTTACCCATCTGGTTGTGCGCGAAGATGCGCATACGCTGTATGGATTCGTCAGGGAGACCGATCGCGCACTGTTTCGCAGTCTGATTCGGGTGAACGGGGTCGGTGCCAGACTGGCGTTGACGATTCTTTCGGGCGTCAGCGTGGAGGAGTTCCATCGCTGCGTACACCATCACGATTCGGCCGCTCTGGTGCGTCTGCCCGGCATCGGCAAAAAGACGGCGGAGCGGTTGATCATTGAAATGCGCGACCGCCTTTCGGACGTGACTCACAGGGTGGCGTCGACCGGTGAGCGGTCGACGGCTGAGCTGCCGCCGACCGATCCGGTACGGGAAGCAGTGAGTGCGTTGATTGCGCTGGGCTATAAACCGCAGGATGCCGAACGAATGGTTCGAAACACAACGAGCGACCAAAAAAGCAGTGAAGAGATCATCCGTCTGGCGTTGCAATCGGCGGGGCGCTCATGATCGAGCCGGACCGCATCGTCAGCAGAAAGGCAACGACGGAGGATGAAGCGCTGGATCGCGCCATTCGACCACGTCGGCTGCAAGACTACATCGGCCAGGAGACACTGTGCGAGCAGATGGAGATTTTCATTCAGGCGGCGACGGCCCGGCAGGAAGCGCTCGATCATGTGTTGATCTTCGGCCCTCCCGGCCTCGGCAAGACCACACTGGCCTATATCATTGCTCATGAGATGGGTGTGAATCTGCGCCAGACCTCCGGGCCGGTGCTGGAAAAAGCGGGCGACCTAGCCGCTTTGCTGACCAACCTGGAGGCGAAGGATGTGCTTTTCATCGACGAGATTCATCGCCTGAGCCCGATGATCGAAGAGGTTCTCTATCCGGCGATGGAAGATTACCAGATCGATATCATGATCGGCGAGGGGCCGGCTGCGCGCTCGATCAAATTGGACCTGGCGCCGTTTACCCTGGTCGGTGCCACGACGCGCGCCGGGCTGCTGACGTCGCCTTTGCGCGACCGGTTCGGCATCGTTCAGCGGCTCGAGTTTTATACGGTGGCGGAGCTGACTGCCATCGTTGCACGATCGGGGCGTCTTCTGACGCTGTCGATCGATGCGGACGGTGCGCACGAGGTGGCCCGGCGCTCCCGCGGGACGCCGCGGATTGCCAACCGTCTGCTGCGGCGGGTGCGCGACTATGCCGAAGTCAAGTTCGATGGTCGGGTCGACAGTGAAATTGCTTGCCGGGCGCTGGATATGTTGAAAGTCGACCGCAATGGCTTCGACCAAATGGATCGCCGGTTGTTGAGAACCATGATCGATCATTTCGACGGCGGCCCCGTCGGACTGGACTCTCTGGCGGCAGCCATCGGCGAAGAGCGGGGAACCATCGAAGATGTGTTGGAGCCGTTTTTGATTCAGCAGGGGTACATGATGCGTACGCCCCGGGGGCGGATGGCGACACGACATGCATACCTCCATTTTGGTCTGGAGCCGCCTGGGTTGCAGGGGGTGAACGGGGAACTGTTTCAATGAATGGAGGACAAATAAGGCAGCGGCCAAGCAATCATGCAGGCGGATTTTCGGGACATTTCCCGCGATGAAGCGATTTGACTGGCCGGTCCGTGTCTATTATGAGGATACCGATGCCGGTGGCGTCGTTTATTATGCCAATTATCTTAAGTTCTTCGAGCGTGCGAGAACCGAGTTCCTGCGCTCAACGGGGTTTGGGCAGGACGCGCTGATGCGGGATTCAGGCATCGTATTCGCGGTCCGATCGATTACAGTCGATTATATGAAACCGGCTCTGTTCAATGATGAACTGCTGGTCAGCTCCGAGCTGGCCGTGGTCAGGCGTGCCAGCATGCTGTTCGAGCAAAGCATTTCCAGAAAAGGTGGCGACCGGGCGCTGCTGTGTCGCGCGCAGGTACGTATCGCCTGTGTGGATGTGCATCGGATGCGTCCCTCGCCGTTGCCTGATGAGCTGTTTCGGAGCCTGACATATGACGCCTGATTTATCGCTTTTGCATCTGATCAGTGGGGCCAGCGCGGTCGTGCAGCTGGTGCTGGTGCTGCTGTTGCTTGTCTCGGTCGCTTCATGGACGCTGATTTTTGCAAAACGCAGAGAGTTGAGCACGGCTCGGCGCATGACCGATCGGTTCGAGCAGCGCTTCTGGTCCGGGATCGATGTCTCCTCGCTCTATAAGGAACTCGCCACGGATGGCGGCGGGCGCAACGGCATGGAAAATATATTTCTCGCGGGCTACCGGGAGTTTGCGAGCCTCCGCCGCCAACTGAAGAATCAGCCGATGACATTGCTGGAAGGTTCGCAGCGCGCCATGCGAGTCGCTCAGTCACGGGAGATCGACAGACTCGATCAGCGCTTGCCTTTGCTGGCGACAGTCGGTTCCACCAGCCCTTATGTCGGGTTGTTCGGAACCGTTTGGGGCATCATGAATTCCTTCCGCTCCTTGGGCAACGTGCAGCAGGCGACGTTGGCGCTGGTGGCGCCGGGTATCTCCGAAGCGCTCATTGCGACCGCGATGGGACTGTTCGCGGCTATCCCGGCTGTGATTGCCTATAACCGCTACGCGACGGAGCTGGATCGGTTGAATCTTCGGTATGAACTGTTCATCGAGGAATTTGTCAATTTGTTGCGTCGAGAAGCGCATAAACCGGAGGCCAGGGCGCAGGGCGGGACGGTGAGTCAAGAGCAGGCGTGATGAATCCCAGGTCTTCGCGGCGGCGTCCGATATCCGAAATCAATGTCGTCCCCTATATCGACGTCACCTTGGTACTGTTGATTATTTTCATGATTACGGCGCCCTTGCTGCAGACGGGCGTCGAAGTCGATTTGCCGCAAGCGGAAGCCAAGCCCATCGAGGAGCAGTCGGATCCGCCGCTCATCGTCAGCATCGATGCCGACGGGCGCCTGTTTCTGGATGTCGGTGACCGGCAGGACGAACCGCTGCAACCGGAAGATCTGACCGTGAAAGTCGTTGCGGTGTTGCGGCATAAGCCGGATACCAGCGTCTTCGTGCGCGGCGACGCGCGGGTCGGTTACGGCAAGGTCGTAGCTGTCATGGCAGCGCTCAAAAAGGCGGGAATCGCCGAGGTCGGGTTGATTACCCGCCCTGTGGAAGAGCGATGAGCATCTCCCGTCCGTATGCGGCCGGCCTGGTTTACTCTTTGTGCCTGCATGCCGTTTTGTTGTCGTTGTTTCTGATCAGTCTCGACAATGACGCGCCCGAGCAGATGGCCGACGACCGGCTCACCGACGTTGTTAATGCCTCTGTTGTCGATGAGGCGGAAATCGAAGCGGAAGTTGAAAAGCTTAAGCGCCGGGAAGAGAGCAAGCGGCTGCGGGAGCAGGAGCGCCAAAAGAGACTACAGGAAGATCTCGAGCAGGAAGAGCAGCGTCTGGCTGAGGCCAGGGAACAGCATCGTCTAGAAGAGCAGCGGGCGGAGGAGGACCGCTTGCAGCGGCGCGCGGCGGAAGCTGAAAAGTTGGCGGCTCTGACAAGGCAGGAGAAGGAAGAAAGGACTCGGCTGGCGGCACTCAAGGAGGAAATGGAGAAGGCAGAGAAGCAGAAGTTGGCTGAGGAGCGGCGCATCGCTGCACTGGCTGCCAAACGTGAGGCGGAAGCCAGAAAGTTCAAGGAAGAGCAAAAGCGGCGGGAGGCTGAAGCTACGCAGCAGGAGGAGGAACAAAAAAGAAAAGAAGCCGAAGCCCGAAAGCAAGAGAAAGAACGACAACAGATCGAAGACGAGGCGGCACGGCACGAGGAGGAGGCCGCGAAACAGCGGGATGCTGCGGTCAGTCGGGGAAAGCGGCGCGCAGCTGCGGATGTTCGAGCCGTCATCAGGCGCAAGGTGAATCGCAACTGGATACGTCCTCCGTCTGCAGGACGCGGTTTATCGTGTACAATTCGGGTCAAACTGATTCCCGGCGGCGAAGTGATCGAAGGCAGGGTCGTGAAAAGCAGCGGCAACGTAGCCTTCGACCGGTCGGCCGAACGGGCGGTATTCAAGTCATCGCCGCTGCCGGTGCCGGACGATCCGGCGTTGTTTGAAACATTTCGGAATTTCGATTTTATATTCAGGCCTGATGATTGACGGTTTGGCAGGTGAACAAATGGTGAAACGATACGTCGGGTTGGCGCTGTTGTGCATCGCATGGGTGATGTCCAGCACCGCGCACGCTCGGCTGACAATCGAAATCACGGGCGGCACGGAGGGCGGCCTGCCGATCGCGATCGTTCCGTTCGGGTGGGATGGGCCAGCGTTGCGCGCGCCTGTCGACATCGCATCGATCGTCGCTGCCGATCTGCATCGGAGCGGCCGCTTCACGACCATTCCGGAGCAGGAGATGTTGTCGAAGCCGACGCGGCCGGATGCTGTCAATTTTCGCAATTGGAAAGCGCTGAACCAGGAAGCACTGGTGATCGGCAGGGTGCATGAGGTCGGAGCGGGTCGTTATGCTGTCCGGTTCCAGTTGTTCGACGTATTCAAAGGCGATCGGTTGGCCGATTACACTATTGAAGCGAAGGCATCGGAGCTGCGCAACAGCGCCCACCGAATCAGCGATATCATATACGAGAAGCTGACCGGAGAACCCGGCGCCTTCAGCACGCGAATCGCCTATGTGGCAGTCACTAGCCGGTCAGGAAAACAGCCGGTCTATGCCCTGCAGGTTGCCGACGCGGATGGCTACAACCCGCGGACTATCGTGACTTCTACTGAACCGATCCTGTCGCCCGCATGGTCGCCGGACGGCAAGAAGCTTGCCTATGTCTCTTTCGAAACAAAGCGGTCGGCGGTCTTTGTTCAGACCCTCAGTACCGGCGCCCGCGAAAAGGTGGCCGAGTTCCCGGGAATCAACGGCGCCCCCGCCTGGTCGCCGGACGGTCGGCAGATCGCTCTGACCCTTTCCAAAGAGGGTAATCCTGACATCTACATCTTGAATCTCACGACCCGGGCGGTGCGCAAGCTGACCCAAAACTCTGCAATCGACACCGAACCGACATGGTCTCGTGACGGACGACGGATCGTGTTTACCTCCGACCGGGGCGGACGGCCGCAACTGTATTCGATTTCAGTCAATGGCGGCAAAGCGAAGCGCTTGACGTTCGAAGGCGATTACAATGCAGGCGGTGTCTTTTCGCCTGACGGAACCCGACTGGCGCTGGTTCATGCGAACCGCGGTGATTTCCGGATCGCTGTGTTGGATCTGACGACAGGCGGTCTCAGCGTTCTGACACAAGGAAGCCTGGATGAGTCACCCAGCTTTGCACCGAACGGCAGTATGATCTTATATGCGAACGGGAACAATGAACGCAGCCAACTTTCTGCGGTATCGGCGGACGGGCGCGTGCACCAGCGGTTGGTGTTGGATGGGGGAGAAGTCCGGGAACCGGCTTGGTCGCCGCTTTAACTTGTGGAATGTGCATGAATTAAGCTCGATAAGTTCATGCCGGCCGATTGGTGCGCGCGGCGACGTCAAATGTAGGGTGCGCCGTGCGCACCTTATCGGGCGATCGATACCATAGCAATTGAAATATCATGTTGCCTAAATTATTTCGTGCAAATCCCTTAGATACAAGGAGATCACTGATGCATCTATTACCGTTGTTTTTTTTGCTGTTCTTTTTGTCGCCGTGGATGCTGGGATGCACTACGATGGACAGCAGTGACGAATCCGGCCCGAATGACCAGTCGGGGACAGCCGCCGGGCAAGAGCGAGCGCGCACGAGTGACATGACGGATTCCGATCTTTATCCACGTTCAGCGACCGGTCGAATCGATGGCGATGAACCCTGGAATGATCCAAACAACCCGTTGTCGAATCGAACCATCTATTTCGAGTTCGACAGCATCGATGTGCCGTCGGAGTATGTGCCGGTCATTACGACCCATGCCGAATTTCTGGCGACTAATCCGAACATTTCAGTCGTGTTGGAAGGGCATGCTGACGAGCGCGGGACGCGTGAATACAATATTGCACTCGGGGAACAGCGCGCCAGGGCGGTGTCCAAGATGATGAAGCTGCATGGTGTTCGCAGTACCCAGATAGAGTTCGTCAGCTATGGTGAGGAAAAGCCGGCACGCCTGGGCCATGACGAACAGTCCTGGCACCTGAATCGGCGCGTCGAGATTGTCTATCCGGAGCGCTAATGATGATCAGAGAACCTATTTTTTTGGCCGCCGGGCTGGCCGGCGTATTGGGCTTGAGCGGGTGTGCAGCCCCTACGCATGCGACCAGAAATCTCGAGCGCCGGGTCGACCGGCTCGAACGTCAGACGTCGAACCAGGGGCTGGTCGAAATGATGAATCAAATGCAGCAGCTACAGAGCGAGGTTCAGCAACTGCGCGGTGAAACCGAAGCGATCACCCACGGCATCGATGAGGTCAAGAAAAAACAGAAAGCCCTCTACCTGGACCTCGATCGCCGAATGTTGGCGCTGGAAGGGCATACTAGCCCACAGCAGCCGGCGGAGTCACCTCTCGATGAGGATCTGTCAGCCGGGGTGGTCACTGACCAGCCACCGGATGATGAGGCATCTTTTTCAGACGCCGGAGAAACCGAAACGCCGCTTGCGGAGATTCCTCAGGAGGCATCCGGTCAGTCACCGGAACTTTACACCGAGCAGCCCCCGGTTGAAATGGCTCAGCCTTCATCAGCGGCGGGTGCGACAAATGAGAAAGCCGCTTACGAGAACGTTCTCGAAACATTGAAGCAAGGGCGCTACGACACTGCGATCGAGCAGTTCAACGAGTTCCTGGCGACCTATCCGAGTGGGGAATATACCGGTAGTGCCCAATACTGGCTGGCGGAAGCCTATTATGTCACACGGAATTTTCGAGCGGCCCAAGGAGGATTTCAGAAAGTTCTGAGTGACTATCCACAAAGCGCAAAAGCCCCCGACGCATTACTGAAGATTGGCTTCATCGAGTACGAACGAGCCCACTGGGTGGCCGCTCGAGACACGCTTTACGATGTCATTAAACGCTATCCCCAGTCGAGCGCGGCACGGCAAGCCAATAAACGCTTGTCACGTATGAAGCGCGAAAGGCGCTAAGAACATTGAAATGCCTCGGCGTTCTCCGACTCCATGCGTTGCGTAGCGATCACGAGTCGTCGTGACGTTGATGCCTGTTTCGAGCAATCGATCGTTGGTTCTTCTGTTGCTTTTTCTTGCCGATTCCGGAAAATCAGGTATAATTTCCCCTTTTTTTGGGGCCGTTAGCTCAGTTGGTAGAGCACCGCACTTTTAATGCGATGGTCGAGCGTTCGAATCGCTCACGGCCCACCATATCTTTTCTACCTGTAACAACAGGTTAGCAGAAACCGCAAAGCACAAAGAGAGTGCGACAAAGCATTCTGGGGTGCTTCTTGGGGTGCATTTTTCTGCAAACTTATTACAGGTAGACTAACCCATGTTTGTCACACCTACCGAAACTTCCCTTATTTTTCAGCAGGTTGCATTTTTTAAAGTCGTTGTTATGGCACTACACGGTTGCCTGTGAGTGGTTAAAGAATCGTTTTTTCGGTTTTCCCCGGACGATCGGCAATGCCGAGGGCATCATAGATCTTCTGTTGGCGCGGCTCGGGGCGAGTGGTTTTTCGAACATGGATGGTTTTTCCATCGGCACGCTTGAGGGTAACGGTCACCCGTTCTTGGCCGGCAAGCAGTCGACGAATGCCTTGCCAGCTGAGGTCGATTCCGCAGGCTTTGAGCTGGTAGCGAATGGTGTGGACCAGATGATAGGCGAGCACCGAGATAAAGAGGTGGGCGCTTACCCGGCCGGTTGTATGGTGGAATACCGGGCGCAGGCCGAGCTCGGCTTTGAGGCAGCGGAACGCTGCTTCGAGGTCGGTGAGCATGGTATAGGTCCGCCAGAGGGTTGCCTCATCCCATTGGTCCTGGTTGGTGCGCAAACAGTAGACACCGGGCAAGGTCGCTTTGATTGGCGTTTGTCGGGTCCAATGGATCGATGTCGCTTTGCCAGTGGTCTCATCGTGCTCGACGGTGATTTCGTAGTATCGAGTGGCCTTGGCGTATTTCTGTTTGATCCGGCCAAGGCGTTCCATGACCTTGTCGAACCGCTTGACGGTTCTGGGCTTGCCGAGCCCCTCGGCCAGCTTCTCGATGGCATCCTCGAAGCGCTTGGCAAACAGTTCGTGAATGCCGTTCTCTTTCTGCTCGCGTTGCGAGGAGTGGCAATAGAGCTCCACTTCGCCGGTGTCCGGATTGACCACCCGCTGTGCCCGAATCGATAGATCCCCTTCCTGCTTGATGATCACCGCCTGATCATCATCGAATTGGCGCTAGCGCTTGCGGCTGACAACCAGATAGCGGTAGCCCTTGCTCACCAGCCATTCGATGTTCTCCTCGGTGGCGATACCCGCATCCAGCACCACCGTCGGCGCCTGCGAACGATCGCCAGGAATGAGCTTTTCCAGCATCTCGGCCAGCGTCTTCGGTTCGCTGGCATTGCCGGCAAACACTTCGCTTCTTTTCGGAAACCCGCTGCTGTCAAGAACCAGCGCCAACGTCACCAACGGACAATCCGAGCGCTTCTCCTTCGAGTGGCCCAAAGCCGCATTGGCATTGGCGTTGCCGCTCCCCTCGAAATAGGTATTGGTCAGATCATACAGCGTAATGGTCTCATCAAACTCGAACAGTGACCGCTCCGTCGCATACAAATGCGCCTCCAAGGCCTCCTTGCTCGCATACAACTGGTCGGCAACACGGTATAGGCGGGTCAGGCTGGTGGTGCCGAAATCGTGTCCGAGCAACTCACCCAAGCCACTGTGCTCCTGCAGCCACTCGTGCGTTGCCAACTCACTCCCAGGCGCTGCCCATGCGGGCGATAATGGTACCGATTGCCGCATTGAGTTGAGGGCTTGTGAACCCCAAAGCTTCCAGTTTCTGGTCCAACCCAACCTGGCGCAGCACCGACAGGGCGGCGTGTTCGACGCCGACACTGCGCGGGCGCAGTACATCCAGACTCCCGATATCGACGCTCTGATAGTCCGGTTCCGAGCCTTCCGCTTCACTCAGTTTCGCCTTGGCACGGATCACCAGCGCTGCATAGCGCTGGGCCGTAGACTCCAACTCAGGATCCAGGTCCGGGGGAAACAGCTCCTGCTGACCGTTCAGCAGTTACTCGATGCGCTGCGCCAATGCCGCCCACTGCTCCTGCGGTACATCGAAATGTCTTCCGAGGTTCACCAGGGTGCGCTGATGGACGCCCTGGTCGGTGCGGACCGACTCCACCAGGCGATAGGTGTAGTAGGGCTCTCCGTTTCGCCGGCTCTTGATCGTGGTGCGTCGAATGAACATGCCGGCATCGTAGCGGTGCCGGGTGGCGGAGTCAATGCTTAAAGAGACGATTATGGCACTACACCAAGACCTCGAAAACTCATCCGATTGATATCACAGGATTTATTTTTTACAAAACCGTATTTTTCGGCCAAAATCGAGGAAAAATATGTTAGAAGCAAATAGAATTGTC
>DEII01000126.1:0-258 GCA_002352385.1 Methylococcaceae bacterium UBA2778
AGGCTTTGAAGAGACATGGAAAAAGTCCGGTGGGACGGGATTAATCAACAAGGTCATAGAGAACGGTGATGATCTATCCTCGCAATGGATGAATGAGAACATCTCTTCAGCTGCTGATACGGTGCTGCTATGGCTCGAAGGAGCTGATGCTGGAGACCTGCTGCAGGGCAGGGTTTTTAACAACGACCCGGTGAGAACGCTGTTTGTTTCCGCGACCCTGCTGGCTGGCGAAACAGATGTCATTCCCGGGAATATTCG
>DEII01000126.1:339-4092 GCA_002352385.1 Methylococcaceae bacterium UBA2778
CAGGCAAAGATGTATTTCCTGGGCTGGATGCTGCCGGGAGCCATCAAGTCTATGCGCAGTGAGTTTTATCGGGATTATTTTCTCGAGGGCTTCGATATGATGACAGATCAAACTTATGCGGTGGCTATCTATCCACGCCTGAGCTTTGGTCAGGGACAACGTTATGCGGCCAAAGGGTGTTATATCACGCAGTTAAAAAATGATAATGCTGCACAACTGAGTATGACAGGTGAATGGGTCACCAATTAAATGAGTCATAAAGGTACTCTTTATGACATATATATTGCAGAGGTAAGAAAAATGTTGACAGAAAATAGTTTTAAAGCACTTAAAGTTATCGGGTTTACCATGACGATGAGTGCACTGGCCTGCTGGACAACCACTGCTGTAGCAGCAGACGACATCGATCATAGCAAAATGGACCACAGCATGATGGATCATAGCCAGCATAGTGGCGACGAACATGCCCAGCACAGGGCGATGATGAATCAGGAGGGCTATAAACGCAAACAAGCCAGCTATCAGACGCCTGACGTCACGCTCATTGATCAAAATGGAAAAAATATTTCCATGGTTGAGCTTCTTGGCGGCGATGATCCGCTGATGCTTAACTTTATCTTTACCAGCTGCACCACAATCTGTCCGGTATTGACTGCAACCTTTTCACAGGTGCAGAAGGAGTACGGGGCGGAGCTTAATGGCGTAAAGATGATCTCTATCTCTATTGATCCTGAATACGATACACCGGCCCGGTTGAAAGAGTATGCACAGCGCTTTCATGCGCCGGATGACTGGACATTTCTCACCGGCGACCTGGAAGAAGTCATAGAGGTGATGGGTGCTTTTGATGCCTATCGTGGCGATAAAATGAATCATATTCCACTCACTTTTGTTCGTCTATCTGCAGATACATCCTGGGTCAGACTGGAAGGATTTCCAGGGGCTAATGATTTATTGAAAGAGTACAAGTTGATGGTATCTCAAAATGTAAATTCTCAATAACCCCGTGCAATATTTGGGGCTGCCGTGAATCCCGGGTTATGGGTTCAGGATAAATTATGCGTGTCTTGCTCGCCGAAGACGATACATTGTTGGGGGAGGGGATCCAGACCGGAATGATTCAGGACGGTTATACTGTCGATTGGGTCGTGAATGGTTGTGATGCAGACCGGGTGCTGCAACATGAAACATTTGACCTGCTGGTGCTGGATCTCAAACTCCCCTGCCTCTCTGGTCTGGAAGTTCTCAAGGCTCTGCGTTCAAGAAAGAACTGTATGCCGGTATTGATACTGACAGCCTGTGATACAGTCGAAGAGCGCGTCGCCGGTCTCGATTGCGGTGCGGATGACTACCTGACCAAGCCATTTGATTTTGATGAGTTCAGTGCCCGTCTGCGCGCACTGCTGCGTCGCACGGATGGCCGGGCTACTCCTGCGATCGTTAACGGTGAACTCAGCATTGATCCCGCCTCCCACCATGTTTTTCTGGATGGCGAAATCGTTGATGTTTCTCAACGTGAATATGCGATTCTGGAGATTCTCGCAAATAATGCCGGACGTGTGCTGCCGCGTTCGCGCATCGAGGAGTCAATCTATGGCTGGGGAAGTGATGTTGGGAGTAACACATTGGAAGTGCATGTCCACAACTTGAGGAAAAAGCTGGGCAGCGGCTGGATTCGCACCATACGAGGTGTTGGCTATATGATGGAGAAACGATGAAATCTATTCGGGCGCGTCTGATTTTTCCTTTGCTGGGAATTTTTTCCGTTGCATGGTTAATTGTCGGTTTTCTTTCTTATGATCATGTCAAACAGGAGACTGAAGCACTTATTGATAAGGATCTGGTTCAGTCTGCAAGGCTGCTGGAAGCATTCCTCGAACATGAAATTACAGAAGACGAGATTCCCGAACCAGCGATCATACCCACCAAAATTGTGAATATCTATGAGTGCAATATCACCTTCCAGATATGGATAGATAATACCCTGTTGATCAGATCGCAATTAGCTCCCGAAGAGCGTTTTCTGGCGCAGGAAGGTTTCAGTTTTCTTACCATCGATGATGAGCCTTTCCGCCTGTTTACCCTCAGAAATGACTATTTCAAGGCTGTCATTCAAGTTGCCCAGTCAATCAACACTCGCAAGGAGTTAACAAACAATATTCTGTGGAGCATTATCACCCCGTTCTTTTTTGCTTTGCCTGTGCTGTTGCTTTTGATCTGGTTCATTGTCGGTAATGCTCTAAAACCTTTGAAAGAGATTGCAAAGCAGGTCGAAACGCGTAGTCATGACGATCTCTCTCCCCTGATAGGTAAGGAAGTTCCAGCAGAAATAATCGTATGTGTCGTATCCATTAACGATCTGTTGTCAAGACTGCGGGATGCTTTTTTGCGAGAGAAGCATTTTACGGCTAATGCAGCTCATGAATTGAGAACGCCAATGGCGGCATTGAAAACCCAGGCGCAAGTCGCTTTGCGTGCGCAGGATGAAGAACAGCAGAGCAGGGCGCTGAGACAGATCGATACAAGTGTCGATCGTGCGACACACTTGATTGAACAGCTGCTGACGATGGCCAGAGTCGATCCGCAGGAGTCTTCAAAAAGCTTCGTTGATGTCGACCTGTGTCAAGTTGTCATACAGGTTGTAGCTGACCTGATTCCCCGCATCGACAAGAAAAATATCGATCTGGGCGTAGAAGATTGTTCTGTTGCCATCGTCAATGGCTTTGAGCCTGGATTAGTGATTCTTGTACGGAATATTATTGAAAATGCCGTGAATTACACCAGCGAAGGTGGCGAGGTTAACGTTTCGGTCCTGAATCAGGATGAAGATGTCACGCTGCTTGTCTGCGACAACGGACCTGGTATCGATCCACAACAACGAAAAAGAGTATTTGAACGCTTTTATCGTGATGTCAATCACTCATCCTCTGTGCAAGGCAGTGGACTGGGGTTGTCAATCGTCAGGCGCATAGCTGATATTCACCATGCTGAAATCACGCTCGGTGAACCGGATCAGGGATCCGGATTGCTCTTTAAAGTCAGATTTCCTCACTCCTGATTGCCGCATCTCAGAAGGTCTCCCGGCATTTTCCTTAAAAAACTTGCATCTCTTAAGGTTACCTTAAGGTTCGGATTCTAGACTCTCGTGTAAATTAACTTAAGTTAATGCTGTTGCTCAGGTTACCAGTGATCTGAAAGAAGAAAGTTTTCATCTCTCCCGCACGCAGCACTGATTCAAGTTCAAATTCCCACCAGCCACGAGAGAGAGAAAATGATGAATATTAGAGATTTGTTTATTGGGGGTCATGAGAAGAGGGGGGTTCCGCGCAAGCGTGGAAGAGCGCCGTCACAGACTTACATCATCCGCAGAGTTGTTGCCTTGCTGTCAGTAATGGCGATGTGCGGTTTTACACTACCTCTGGCTAATGCGGCAAAACCTGCTCCTACACCTTTAACATGTTCAATTTCACCAGACAATGTTTCTATCTCAGTAGGTGACACTATTACATTGACTGGAACTGTTGAAGGTGGGAAGGGTAATAAAAGCTATGCCTGGAATACAGGTGGCGATCCTCTTAACCCAACCTCTAGTACAGTGAATGTCACATACAACAGTTCAGGATCTTTTAACGTATTACTGCGCGTAGAAGACAATAAAGGGACTTCCGCAGATTGTTCAACCACTGTCCAGGCCGATCCTATAGTGGATCCAGGGCCAGGGCCAGGGCCGTCGCCAACTGCCAGCGCCAATGG
>DEII01000005.1 GCA_002352385.1 Methylococcaceae bacterium UBA2778
CCCGGAGGGAGAAGGAGTACTCGAGCTTAATTCAACAGCATTGGGCGTGAACATGGTGGGCATAAAAAGCATGCCCACCCTACGGTGCCGGTATGGGTTCCCACGGTGGACGGCGGGAACCAGGAAACATCAGTCACAGTAGTTTGACCAAGGCTGCCAAGGCACCGACTGCGATGATTGAAAGCATGCCAAGCTTTATCGTCAGACGGTATTCGAGCTCTTTGATGCCGCGCTGCAAATCGGCCAGAACATCCTCTATCTTGATACCGAGCTGTTTGATTTCGGAGCAAAGTCCCACGCCGATTTCTTTCATTTCATGTTGGGCCGACATCTCCAGTTCCTTGATAACGAAGAAGATGTCACTTTATACCATTAGTCTATTGGGGACAAATCGAGTCGCTGGTCGCAACCTTATGGGGGTTGCCGGCGCTACCGACTCAACAAATAGATCAAAATCAGATTGGTCAGCAGCAGCAGGGCGCTCACTGCCTGCCAGAACAGCAGCGGGTTTTTTTCTATGATCGGTGCCGGCTTTTCACTCAGGAAACGGGCGTTTGGGTGCTTCAGGTCGTGAATGAATTCGAAGAGATCTTCGTGGCGCTGATTGGGATTGATGGCGAGCGCCTTTTTGAGAGCGCCGTCGATCCAGGCGGGCACCATGGGATTGAGGTGCATACTGGGTACGTATTCGAGGCGGGATAGTTTGATGCGGTCTGGTTTTTCCGGCATTTCTCGGCCGAACGGCAGGGCGCCGTTGAGCATTTCGTAAGTGATCACGGCCAGGGAATAGAGGTCGGAACGAGTGTCGCCGCGCCGGCCCAACAGATACTCCGGGGCGGTGTAGTTGAGCGTACCCAGAATCGGCTCGTCTGCCGCTTGCGGGGCCGATTCGGCGATGCCTGCAATCTTGACCGAGCCGAAATCGATGATCTTCACCCTGCCCGAAGCGTCCAGGATCACATTCTCCGGCTTCAGATCCTGGTGCAGCATTTCCAATCGGTGAAAAGCGCGCAGCCCTAGGGCGATCTGCTCGACGATGGCGCAGACCTGCTTTATCTCCGGCTTCGGATTGGCGTTCATCCATTCACGCAGCGTCTCTCCTTCGATGTATTCGGTGACATAATAGATCCACTTCTTCGGCCGGTCGGTCTCCAGCACTTTCAGCACGTTTTCGTGGTTGATCCGCTTTCCCGCCCACTCTTCGTGTAGAAAATGCTCGATATAGACCGGATCATCCTCGTAGTTGACCGAAGGCGTTTTGAGGATGATATTTTTTTCACGCTTCGTATCGAACGCCAGATAGATCTGAGTGCGTTTGCTGGCGTGGAGCTCTCGTACGATGCGGTAGCCGTCGAGAATCATGCCGGGCTCGAGCGGCGGCGGAAACGGTCGGTTGGCGTTCTGCCGCAGCAGTTCGTTTTCCTGCTGCAGCGGCAACGACTCGACACGCACCAGCTGGCAGGTCATGTTGTCGTCGCTTTCCCCCGCTCTGGCGGCCTCCATGATCGCTTCCGCGCCGCGCTGCAGGTCCTCCGAATACTCGATGATCAGCCGCTTCAACGCTTTTTCCGGCACGAAATCATGAACGCCGTCGGTGGAGAGGAAGAAGATATCGCCCGGCTGCAACGACACGCTGCGGTAATCGACATCGAGATGCGGTTCGATTCCCATGGCCCGACTAAGGTGGTTTTTTTTGTCGCTGACCCATATCCGATGGTCATGGGTGAGCAGTTCGAAGTTGCCCTCGCTCAGACGATAGATGCGCGTATCGCCGATATGAAAGATGTGGGCGGTGTTGGACTTCAGAATCAGAATCGTGAGGGTGGTCACCAGCCCCTTGGTGGACTCGTACCTGGCCTGGCCGGTACTGTAGAGCCAGCTATTGGTCGTCGACAGGATCTTTTGCGCCGCGTGCTTCACCGACCAGGAGTCCGGCGTGCTGTAATAGTCGCTCATAAAGCCGATCACGCTCGCCTGGCTGGCTACTTTGCCGGCGTCGCTGCCGCTCATGCCGTCGGCGATCGCAATGGTGATCCCTTTATGGGTGAGCTGGGGCTCGTTCGGCTCGGTAATGCCGTGAAAGTCCTCGTTGTCCGGTTTGATGCCCTGATCGCTGCATTGGCCGGTGCTGATCGTCAGTTTGGAAGCCATGATATTCCCGGTTCAATAGACGGCAAATAGAGAAGCGCCCATGCTTTCGGCATGGGCGCTTGCAACAACATACTTCGACGATACCCCAAAACGGGTCAGCCGACCTCGATCATTTCGACGGTGCCGTCCGGCTGAATTTCGGCCATGTGGCCCCTCGGTTCATCGATAAACCGAACGGCGATCAAGACCACCAGTGCCGCGGAGCCGATCACCATGAAGAACAGCTGCGGCGAAACGAACGACAGTACCGTCAGGAACAGAACCGCTCCGACATTGCCGTAAGCACCCACCATGCCGGCGATCTGCCCGGTCATGCGGCGCTTGATCAGCGGTACCATGGCGAAGACCGCCCCCTCCCCGGCCTGCACAAAAAACGAGCAGCACATGGTCACCGCCAGAGCGGCGATGATCGGCCAATCGGAGCCGATCTGTCCCATCGTGAAGTAGCCTGCGACCAGCCCGAGAATGAAAACCGTCAGTGCCCGTTTGCGGCCGACTTTGTCGCTGATCCAGCCGCCGCCAGGGCGGGCGGCGAGGTTCATGAAGGCGAACCCTGAAGCCAGCAGGCCCGCCTGCACTATGGTGATTCCTTGCGAGTCATGAAATGTCTCATAGAAGAACAAAGGCAGCATGGAAACTACCGCCAGTTCCGATCCGAAGGTGACGAGGTAGGCCAGGTCCAGAATCGCCACCTGCTTGAATTTATAGCGGTGAATCTCATCGATGGGCTGTTGCAGATGTTCTTCGTTGACATGGACGATCTTATACACATTGTAAATGAACAACACCCAGATGCCGGTATAAACGACAATGGAAGTGATCGTCGACAGCAGGCCGACGCCGGCCGGCGAGAGCTTCCACGTCAACAAGGTGAGGGTTGCATAGAGCGGGATGGTCATCAGAACATAAAAGAACAGATCGCCCGGACTGGTGACTTCCATCGCACCGGTCTTTTTCGGTTTGAAGTAGGTCGATCCTTTCGGCGTATCGGAGACGCTGAAGAAATAGATCACCGAATAGACCAGAGCAATGATGCCGGTGATCGCAATCGCATAGCGCCATCCATCATCGCCGCCGAAGAGGAGAGCGATGGCCGGCAATGTCATCGCCGCCGCCGCGGAGCCGAAGTTGCCCCAACCGCCGTAGATGCCTTCCGCCATGCCGACCTGTTTGGCGGGAAACCATTCCCCCATCATGCGTATGCCAATGACAAAACCGGCCCCGACGAAGCCGAGCAGAAAACGGGCGAGCGCCAATTGCTGGAAATCCTCGGCAAAGGCAAACAGGAAACAGGGCGGGCTGCTCAGCGCCAGCAGGGCTGAGTAGGTACGCTTCGGCCCGAAATGATCCACCAGCATGCCGATGATGATGCGGGCCGGAATGGTCAAAGCAACATTCAGGATCAGAATGGTCTTGACCTCCGACTCGGACAGGCCCAATGTCTCTTTGATCACAAGCATCAGCGGCGCATGGCTGAACCAGACCACGAAGCTGATGAAGAAAGCGATCCAGGTCATGTGAAGGATTCTCATCTTTCCTGAAAAGGAGAGCAGCTTGATTTTTTGGTCGGACATCGTTTTACCCCCAAAGAAGTGAATACTCGCAATAGTTATAGCAATATTAATGCCACCAAAAAAGCCTTCGCGATTTCCTGGTTCGCGGGCGGCTGTCTGGGTGCCAGCGTTCGGTGGTGGACTCTGTCAAACAGCTTAAACCAAAACACGAGGCAAAACCTCATTGCCCGCCCATACGCATTGACCATGAACTCATTTGTGCCGAGCGGGTTCCGCACCAAAAGCCGGGTAAAAACGCACCATATCGGTGCGCCAAGATCGATGTGTTGCGCTCGGTTTCTCAAAAATCCCTAAGTTGTCAGAGGATTGCCGAGAATCTAGTTAATGGCATAGTATTTGC
Source organism: Methylococcaceae bacterium UBA2778 (assembly GCA_002352385.1). Classification (GTDB taxonomy): domain Bacteria; phylum Pseudomonadota; class Gammaproteobacteria; order Methylococcales; family UBA2778; genus UBA2778. The sequence goes on from DEII01000005.1 coordinate 4,066, forward strand.
CTAATATTTAAGTATTCGCATCTGCCTGCTAGCTATGTCACCGATGCCAATGCATGGGCTTTTCTGGTTGGCAGGAACCGTTCGGAAAACCTTTATTGTATCTTGCAGGTAACACAACCATGACCAAGCAAACACTCGTCGTGATCGGAAACGGCATGGTCGGCCACCATTTTCTCGAAACCCTGGCAGGGAGTGACGTTCGCGATCGATATGAGATCGTCACGTTTTGCGAAGAACCCCGGCTGGCATACGACCGCGTCCATCTTTCGGCCTATTTTTCGGGCAAGACGGCGGCTGATCTTTCGTTGGTCCAGTCCGGTTTTTACGAGCAGCATGGTATTACGGTGCATGTGGGCGACAAAGCGGTCGCGATCGATCGTGATCGAAGAACCGTCACTTCCGAAAAAGGAATCGAGATCGGTTATGACAGATTGGTTCTGGCGACCGGCTCCTATCCTTTCGTGCCGCCGATTCCGGGACACGAACGCAAAGGCTGTCTGGTGTACCGCACCATCGAAGACCTGGAACAGATCGTCGCCGCAGCACAGACGGCGACAATCGGGGCGGTGGTGGGTGGCGGTCTGCTGGGCCTGGAAGCGGCCAAGGCGTTAAAGGACCTGGGCCTCGATACCCATGTGGTCGAATTCGCGCCGCGACTGATGGCGGTGCAGATCGATGAGGGCGGCGGCGCCATGCTGCGCCATAAGATCGAAGCCCTTGGCGTGCAGGTGCACACCGGCAAGAACACCACAAACATCGGCGACGGGGATGAGCGGCGGCATAAAATGCAGTTCGCCGACGGCGAGGAGCTCGAAACCGATATCATCCTGTTTTCAGCCGGCATCCGGCCTCGCGACGAACTGGCGCGCGCCGCCGGTTTGGAGACCGGTCCGCGCGGCGGCATCGTCATCGACAATCAATGCCGGACATCGGATGACGCCATCCATGCCATCGGCGAATGCGCTTTGTGGAACGAGCGGATTTTCGGGCTTGTAGCGCCGGGCTATCAGATGGCCCGCACCGTTGTCGAACGGCTGGCCGGCAAGGAGAGTCAATTTACCGGCGCCGATATGAGCACCAAGCTGAAGCTGATGGGGGTGGATGTCGCCAGCATCGGCGATGCCCATGCGAGAACGCCCGGCGCCCGCTGTTATACCTATCAGAACGAGCCTCGCGAACTGTATAAAAAGATGGTCGTCAGCGCCGACGGCAAGCAGTTGCTCGGGGCTGTCCTGGTTGGCGATGCGGCGGAATACGATACCTTGCTGCAATATTGTCTGAACGGGATCGAACTGCCGATCGATCCCGACAGCCTGATCCTGCCGCAGCGCGACGGTTCGGCCGGATTCGGGCTGGGACCCGATGCCCTGCCTGATTCGGCCCAGATCTGTTCCTGCTATTCCGTCAGCAAGGGGCGGATCTGCGAAGCGATCGACGCCGGCTGCAGCGACCTTTTCGCCCTCAAGGCCGAAACCTCAGCCAGTACCGGCTGCGGCGGCTGTGCCGCGCTGCTCAAATCGGTGCTCGATTCCGAACTCGCTAAACGGGGACTCGAAGTCAATACCGATATCTGCGAACATTTTCCCTATACCCGCCAGGATCTGTATCACCTCGTTCGGGTCAACGACATTCGATCATTCGATGAGTTGATCGAACAGCACGGCCGCGGCCTCGGCTGCGACATCTGCAAACCGGCCGTTGCCTCGATTTTGGCGGCCTGCTGGAACGATTATGTTCTGAACGACGAGCACGCCGGATTGCAGGACACCAACGATCATGCTCTGGCGAATATGCAGAAAAACGGTACCTATTCCATCGTACCGCGTGTGCCGGGCGGTGAAATCACCCCCGATCAGATGATCGCAATGGCCGAGGTGGCCAAAAAGTACAATCTTTATACCAAGATCACCGGCGCGCAGCGCATCGATCTGTTCGGCGCCCGCCTCGAGCAGCTGCCCGACATCTGGAAGGAGCTGATCGACGCCGGCCTCGAGAGCGGCCACGCCTATGCCAAGGCGCTGCGCACCGTGAAGTCCTGCGTCGGCAGCACCTGGTGCCGTTACGGGGTCGACGACAGTGTCGGCCTCGCCATCGAGCTGGAAAACCGCTACAAAGGGTTGCGCGCACCGCACAAGCTCAAGATGGCGGTCTCCGGCTGTACTCGCGAGTGTGCGGAGGCCCAAGGGAAGGATGTCGGCGTGATTGCCACCGAGAACGGCTGGAATCTTTATGTCTGCGGCAACGGCGGCATGAAACCGCGGCACGCCGATCTGTTCGCCACCGATCTGGACAGGGAAACCCTGATTCGATATATCGACCGGTTCTTTATGTTCTATATCAAGACCGCGGACCGGCTGCAGCGCACCTCGGTGTGGATGGAAAACCTGGAGGGCGGCCTGGACTATTTGAAATCGGTCATCATCGATGACCGACTGGGCATCTGCGCCGAACTGGAGCAGCAGATGGCGGCTATCATCGGCACCTATCAATGCGAGTGGAAAACGACGATTTCCGACGAATCGAAGCGCAAGCGGTTTCGGCACTTCATCAACTCCGATCTGCCCGACAGCAACATTGTGTTCGTCGATGAGCGCGGGCAAATCCGGCCCACGCGCGAAGAAGAACGGAAGCATATTCGGGTCGCGGTTGTCGGTTGAGGGGAGTTAAAGGGGTGAAAAACGTGAATGCAGCAAAACAGAACCGGGAAGGTCAATGGGTCGATGTCTGCGCAGTGGAGGAGCTGCCGCCGAACAGCGGTGTGTGCGCCCTGGTTGCCGACAGCCAGGTGGCCGTTTTTTATCTGACCAAAGATAAGACGATCTACGCAGTCGACAACTACGACCCGTTCAGCAAGGCCAACGTGCTGTCGCGCGGCATCATCGGCGACGTCAAAGGCGAAGTGGTTGTCGCATCGCCGATCTATAAACAGCATTTCAGCTTGAAGAGCGGGCAGTGTTTGGAAGATGCGTCGGTTCGCATCGCGACCTATCCTGTCCGTGTGGTGGGCGACAGAGTACAGCTCGGCCATCGAGAAGCAGTAGGACAGCCATTTTGTCGTCGTTGACCCATCCGCTTGATAAAATAACAGCCGGGAACTAACGTGGTGCGCGCACAACCCGATCGTATGATCGGTCTGTTGCAGCGCGCCGGACAAAGTCCATTTTTGGGAGATCACACACCGTGGAATATGCCTACTATACCGCCGATGTATTCACCAACACCATTTTTCAGGGCGCGCAGATCGCAGTATTCCCGCACGCCTCAGAGCTCGACAACAGCCGCATGCAGCTGATCGCCCGCGAACTGAACCTCACGGCAACGGTCTTTGTTTTTCCTTCTGAGGAGCTGACCAACAACTTCCGGATGCGAATTTTTTCGCCGCTCGCCGAAGTTCAGTTTGCCGGCCATCCGATTATCGCAACCGCGCATGTACTGGCATCCATCGGCGACATCGATCTGAGAGAGCGGCACAATCCGATCGTATTGGTGCAGAATACCGGCCCGATCGACGCCAGCGTCACGCAGGAGAACGGCAGACCGGTATTCGTGCAGTTCACCACGCAGAACAGTCCTGTGGTCGACCGATTCGTACCGACGGAGCAGGAGCTGGCCGATTTCTTATCGATCGAGGCGTCGGACATCGACACCAAGAAGTTTACGGCGCGCATGGCTTCGTGCGGTTTTCCTTATCTGATCGTGCCTGTGAAAACATACGCCGCGGTTCGCAAGGCCCGGTTCAAATTTTCCGCCTGGAGTGAATCGATCGCACCGTCGATCGCCGCTCAGGAGATTTTTCTGTTTACCGGGCAAACCCTCGGCAGAACCACCGATTTCCACGGCCGACTGCTGGGGCCGAATATCGGCGTCAATGAGGACCCGCCGATTGGTTCGGTGATGCCCGCCTTTACCGGCTATCTCTGCTCGCATGAACATATCCGCAAAGGGACCTATATATTTTCCATAGACCGGGGCGACGAAAAAGGCCGCCGCAGCGTATTGAATCTGGATATGGACAACAAGCAAAAAGCCGAGCTCACCATCCGGGTGGGCGGCGAAGCGGTCATGGTCAGCGAGGGAAAGATGCATGTGCCGGACTCGAATCCTTCACCGTCCTGAAAGGACAACTACGCAAAGTTAAAGGCCTGAGCAGCCCGTCGACGCGTCGTTTACCCAGTCAATGGGCTTGGTTGATACGTCAATGCAGTATAAATTGTGCGGAAATTGCTCTGTGAATCGGTTAAAATAGCTCAATTGGAGCGGCCTTGAGGGGCGCCTTGTCTGGCCTGTTCCAAACGTAAGCGACATCTCATCAGCAGGCAAGTTGAACCATGTCAGAGCAGCAACCGCAATCCATTTTTCAGCTGAAAATTTCGCTCAACGGTATCAAACCGCCCATCTGGAGACGGTTCCTGGTGCCGGACAACATCCAGTTAAGCTCGTTCCATATCCTGCTGCAGATCGTCATGGGGTGGACCAACAGCCACCTTCATCAGTTCATTTCGGAAAGAACTTTTTACGGTACCCCGGATGATGATTTCGGCATGGAAATAGAGGATGAAGATGATTTTCAATTATCCGATCTGCTGAAAAAGGAAAAAGATTCGATCCTGTATGAATACGATTTCGGCGACAGCTGGGAGCATAAGATTGTACTTGAAAAGATCCTTCCGGTTGACGCCGATGTTGAAATACCGTGCTGCATCAAAGGCAGGCGCGCCTGTCCACCGGAAGATTGCGGGGGCGTATGGGGTTATCAGAATCTGATCGAGGCCATTGAGGACCCCTCAAATCCCGACCATGACGAAATGCTTGAATGGGTGGGCGAAGCGTTTGATCCTGAAGCATTCAGTATCGAGGAGACCAATCACTATCCCGCGGAATATTGGAAGCAGCCCAAGGATAATCCTGGCATTCAGATCATCATGTGAGTTCATGAAATCTCGTCGTCGTCAGCCAACATCAGCCATCGCCAATCATTCAGGATGGACGCTGCTGACCGATTACACGCATAGGTGCTCCGGTTCTACCGTACGAAATCGGGGGAAAAGGATTATAATGTCCCTACAGCGAATGTTAGGAATATCACCAGACTTTTATTAATTTATAAAGGGGGTATCCACATCGTTGGCCTAATGTTGCGATAGTGGAATGAATAATTTTAGCTCCTATCCAAAAGGCTCAAGGGATGTTATTTCATCGGTTTTTTGAGCAGGACGTGTGCATTGATCCGCTACCATACAGGAAAATTGTGGGTGGTCAGGCAGAAGGCCAGCAAGGTGGATACCCCATATTTATAATTAGGATAAACGGCATCAACTATTGAGTTCAGAGACGAAATGAAGTCTTGAAGGCGGAACGAGCCATTTGCTGTTTTACAGGATGATGCGTTCGGTGTTCAAGGTGAGCACAGGGAACGCGGATTGGAAACGCCCACGGAAAGTGGCGATTTTGAGGCAAATTGTTGAGGTCTGTCACATACTCAATGCGAGGTATACAGTGAAAAGAGCGTTTGAAAGAACCTTCATACTATCCGCGATTCTTTTTTGGAGCGCATTCTGCGTTCCCCGGCTTGCTTGCGCTCAACAGGATGAGGGGGAAAAGCTTTTCAAACAGAGCTGCACGGCCTGCCATACGATTAACCAAGGCGTGCGGCTCGGTCCGGATTTGGTAAACATCCACAACAGACGCCCCGAAGAATGGACTGTCAGTTTTATCAAGTCCTCTCAGTCCATCATCAAGAGCGGTGATCCGTACGCAGTGGAGTTGTTCGAAAAGTTCAACAAGATGGTGATGCCGGATAACAACTTCACCGATCCCCAGATTCTTAGTATCATTCAATACATTGCGGCGAACAGTCCCGGCGAGTCAACCGGTGCCGCAGTGTCCCAGTGCGATTGCTCATCAACGGATGCCCCCGCTCAATCGGTCTCTGAAGAAAACATTCGTTCCGGACAGATGCTTTTTAACGGAAAAAAACGCTTCACTAACAACGGACCAACATGTCATTCCTGTCATAATATTGATCGCGCGGATGTCACTGCAGGCGGCACGCTGGCAAAGGATCTGACAAACGCTCACTCCGGACTGGGGGAGGCGGGTGTGAAGGCGATCATCGGCAATGCGCCTTTCCCGGCGATGGCAAAAGCGTACGATGGTAAACCACTGACCGACCAGGAAGTGTTTGACCTCGCTGCCTTCCTGCAATACGTCGACCGCGACAGCGCCTCCAATAACGGTCCGTACTACGGCGCAAGGCTGTTTTTCTCCGGACTCGGTGGGGCAGTCGTCCTCTTCGGTCTTTTCGCAGGGGTGCGGACTCGCAGCAAAAAAAGGTGCGTCAATCACGAGATCTACGAACGCCAGATCAAATCGACCTGGGAAGATTCAAATAAATAAGAACCAACTGGATAAATGACATGAGCTGGATAGAAGATATTATTTCGCCTCAGACGCGGCAGTGGGAAGAGTTTTATCGTAATCGCTTTCAGCATGACAGAATCGTGAGAAGTACTCACGGCGTTAACTGCACCGGTGGATGCTCCTGGCAGATTCACGTAAAAGATGGCATCGTCGTTTGGGAAACGCAGCAGCTGGATTACCCGCTTCTCGAAAGCTCCCTGCCACCTTATGAGCCGCGCGGATGTCAACGTGGTATTTCGTTTTCCTGGTATCTGTACAGCCCGCTACGCATCAAATATCCGCTCATTCGGGGTGCTCTGATCGATGCCTATAGAGCCGAGAAAGAGAAGACCGGGGATGCGGTACAGGCGTGGGAGAATCTGCAGGCTGATACCGAGGCTCGCACGCGTTACCAGCAAGCCCGCGGGAAGGGGGGGTTCAGAAGGGTTCACTGGGATGAAGTGCTCGAACTCATGGCTGCTGCCAACATCTATACAGCCAAGAAGCACGGTCCGGACCGCGTCATCGGTTTTTCTCCCATCCCTGCCATGTCGATGTTGAGCTACGCGGCCGGCTCCCGCTTTTTGCAATTGTTCGGCGGCGTCAACCTGAGTTTCTACGACTGGTATTGTGATTTGCCCAATGCCTCGCCCGAGATTTGGGGTGAACAGACCGATGTTTGCGAGAGTGCTGATTGGTTCAACTCCAAGTTTATCGCGGTTATGGGCGCTAATCTGAACATGACTCGGACCCCCGACGCACACTTCTTCGCCGAGGCGCGTCATAACGGAACCAAAGCCGTGGTTTTCGCACCCGATTTTAACCAGGTTGCAAAATACTCGGATCAATGGGTTCCTCTCCACGCCGGAAGCGACGGCGCCTACTGGATGGCGGTGACTCACGTCATCTTGAAAGAGTTTCATCATGAACAGCAAAACCAGTATTTCATCGACTACGCCAAGCAGTATACTGATAGCCCCTACTTAGTTGAATTAGAGAAAGACGGCAGGAATTTCAAGCCAGGGAGGCTGTTGCGTGCAAACCGGATCGACAAATACAAGGATGTGGAAAACGGCGACTGGAAGTTTCTGAATTTTGATGAAAAAACAGGCGAGCCGGTCATGCCCAAGGGCAGTATGGGGCACCGCTGGGATAAAAATCAGGGGAAATGGAATATGAAGGCCGAGGATGGCGTCGACGATACGCCCTACGATCCCGTTCTCACGTTTTTGGATCAGAATGATAAAACAGTGCAGGTCGGGTTTACCGAATTCGGGCTTGATATCCAGCGATTGAGGGGCGTCCCGATTCGCTACATCGAAGTAGTGGACGGAAACACAAAGAAACCCAAAAAAGTGCCTGTGACCACCGTGTATGACTTGATCATGGCGCAGTACGGTGTCGGCCGCGGCCTGCCGGGCGAATATCCAGCGGACTACGGCGACAAAGATGCGGCCTATACACCGGCGTGGCAGGAGATCTTCACCGGCGTCGATTCCAAGACGGTCGTACAATATGCCCGGGAATGGGCGAATACCGCCAGCGTGACCCAAGGCAAGTGCATGATTATTATCGGCGCGGGCTGTAACCACTGGTATCACAACAATCTGATCTACCGTGCCGGTATCATGGCGTTGATGTTGACCGGCTGCGTAGGCAGAAACGGGGGTGGTCTTAACCACTACGTGGGTCAGGAGAAACTGGCGCCGATGGATTCATGGGCCACGATCGCCTTCGCCAAAGATTGGCACGGACCGGTCAGGCTCCAGCAAGCCCCACTATGGCACTATATCAACACCTGCCAATATCGTTATGATGGTCATTTCGGTAAGTACAACAAGACCCCCGATAACGAATGGACCCAGGGCCATCACGCTGATTTGATCTACAAATCCGTACGCATGGGCTGGATGCCTTTCTATCCACAGTTCAATCAGAATACGCTTGAGCTTAGCAAGGAGGCAGTGCGTAGCGGAGCAAGCAACGACGAAGAGATTAAATCGTTCGTGCTTGAGAAATTAAAGACCAAAGAACTGGGCTACGCCGTTGGCGATCCTGACGGAGAACAGAGCTTTCCCCGGGTCTGGTACATTTGGCGTGGAAACGCCATTATGGGGAGTATGAAGGGGCACGAATATCTATTGAAACACTATCTCGGGACACACAGTAACGCCATCGCTGTCGACCGGAACGAAGAGAAGACCGAAGAGGTCAAGTGGCACGAGATCGCTCCGACTGGGAAGATGGATCTGGTCGTTGACCTCAACTTTCGCATGGACTCCTCGGCGCTCTACTCCGACATCGTGCTGCCGGCTGCATCGTGGTACGAAAAGGCGGATCTCAACAGCACCGATATGCATTCGTTTATTCACCCGCTCTCGGCTGCGATTGCCCCGGTGTGGGAGTCCAAAACAGATTGGGATATTTTCAAAGAGATCGCTAAAAAGACCAGTGAAATCGCTGAAAAACATCTGGCTGAACCACAAAAGGATATCGTTGCCGCCCCGCTCACGCACGATACAGCGTCAGAAGTGACGCAACCGACGGTTAAGGATTGGTATCAAGGCGAGTGTGAAGCGATACCCGGCAAGACCATGCACAATTTGGTCGTCGTCGAACGGGACTACACCAAGTTATACGACAAATACATCGCGCTGGGCGATAAAGTTAAAGCCACGGGACTGGGCGCACATGGCAACAGCTATCAATGCGCGGATGTTTATGACGAAATGGTTGAATCCGCCCATTTTCCCGTAGAGAAACAAAACGGTACTGTCTATCCGTCGCTCAAAGAGGACCACATGGCGGCCAACGCCGTGTTGCACCTTTCGTCGTTGACAAACGGTGAGCTGACCGTTCGCGCTTATGAAGGGGCGGAGAAACGGACCGGCCTGCCATTGACTGATCTGGCTGAAGGCAGTAGGGATGTGAGAATGACCTACGCGGAGCTACAGGCACAGCCACGCAGGTACAACACTTCACCACTCTGGTCCGGCCTGATGAATGAAGGTCGCGCCTACTCCGCCTTCACCTATAACGTCGAGCGGCTGGTGCCTTGGCGAACGCTGACCGGACGCCAACATCTCTATCTCGATCATGAGATGTATATCGCTTTTGGGGAGAATCTGCCGACCTATAAGCCCTCACCAAAACCGGAGTTTTATGGTGATTTGAGAGAGACACTGAAGAATAATGAAGCAAAAGTTCTCAACTGCTTGACGCCCCATGGAAAGTGGCATATCCACTCAACCTACGGTGACAACCTGAGAATGCTCACTTTGTCGCGTGGGTGCGAGCCCTGCTGGATGAGCGAAACGGATGCCGAGGAGTTGGGAATCAAGGACAACGACTGGGTCGAAGTGTATAACGATCACGGTGTTTACTGTACCCGTGCGGTCGTCAGCACGCGCATACCAAAAGGAGTCTGCATTGTTTATCACGTACCGGAGAGAACGGTCGGCATACCGAAATCTCAGGTCAGGGGCAATAAGCGCGCCGGTGGACATAACAGTTTTACCCGAATTCATCTGAAGCCGAATCTGCTCGCCGGCGGCTATGGACAATTCACCTATCACTTTAACTACTGGGGTCCGACGGCGCCGAATCGTGATACGCACGTTGTCGTCAAGAAAATGGACAAAGTCATCTTCTAACACATGCGGAAAATATCATAATGGATGTCAGAGCTCAAATCTCGATGGTGTTTCACCTGGACAAGTGCATTGGTTGCCACACATGTTCCGTCGCCTGCAAAAATATCTGGACCGACCGCAAGGGCGCGGAATATATGTGGTGGAATAATGTTGAGACAAAACCAGGCACCGGTTATCCCGGAAAATGGGAAGATCAGGAAATTTATAAAGGCGGCTGGGAGAAGAAAGGCGCCAACGGGCGTATCTCCCTAAAAGGCGCCGGCAAGCTGCGTGGATTGCTCAATATTTTTCACAATCCCCATCTGCCTGTGATCGACGATTACTATGAGCCGTTCACTTATAAATACCTTGACCTGATCGAAGCGCCCGCGGGGGATGACCAGCCTACGGCGCGGCCGGTATCGCTCATTACGGGTAAACCGATCGATATCAAAATGGGGCCCAACTGGGACGATGATCTGAGCGGTACGCCGGATTATGCCCGCAACGACCCCAATCTGCAGGATCTCTCGCCAGCCGAGCAGGAGGCGATGTTCCAGCTCGAACGGATGGCGTTCTTCTATCTTCCCAGAATTTGCAATCACTGCCTCAATCCCGCGTGTGTGGCGTCGTGTCCGTCAGGCGCTATCTACAAACGCGGCGAGGATGGCGTGGTGCTCATCAATCAGGAAGTGTGCCGCGCGTGGCGCATGTGCGTTACGGCGTGTCCATACAAAAAGTCGTACTATAACTGGTCAACCGGAAAATCGGAAAAGTGCATCTTGTGCTACCCCAGACTGGAAGCGGGTTACGCTCCAGCCTGCATGCACTCCTGCGTGGGGCGCATTCGCTATCTTGGCGTGATGTTGTACGATGCCGACAAGATACAGAGCGCCGCAACGGATCATGACAACGACAGCAACGCCATCGATCTGCAGATGGATATTCTGCTTGACCCGTTCGACCCCGAAGTGGTCCAGGCGGCGAAAGAGAATGGCATGGCCGATTCGACGGTCAAGGCGGCGCAAACTTCGCCCACCTATAAGTTCGTCAAGGAGTGGGGCCTGGCTGTACCGCTGCATCCTGAATTTCGCACCCTGCCGATGCTCTTCTACGTACCACCGCTATTACCGGTTATGGCCTCGCTCAGTGAAGCCAAAAACGCTGAACAGGAGAAGAAACTCGATCCTATCGCCAAGAGCTGGAATGACGACTGGCTCTATGACACCAGCACTGAAGAGCTGTGGGGAACGGTCGATCAGGCGCGCTTCCCGCTGAAATATATGGCCAACATGTTTACCGCCGGGGATGAAGAGAAAATCAAAGATATTCTCAAGAAACTGATGGCGGTAAGAATCCACCGTCGCGGTGTGACAGTTGGAGACATTCCCGCAGAGAGGGTACAAACGACATTAGAGGGGGTCGGTTTGACGCCGGAGATGGCTGACGACATCTACACCCTGACCGCCCTGGCTAAATTTGACGAACGCTTCGTAATCCCCGCAGCCCACCGTGAACAAGCGATGGAGATGATGGATTTCGTCGGTGATACCAAAGGGTCATCGGGCTTCGGGATCAATCAAGTCGCCGAACGGGGTTTGTAAGCCATGATGAACGAATCATATGAACACTATGTTCGACTCGCTGACATGTTCACCTATCCTGATGCCAACTTTGCAAGGGAAGCCCTTGAGATCCAGGAATTTCTGGATGAAACATGCGTCGAAGCAGGCGAGGAGTTGAGAGAGTTCACCGAATATGCCAAACAGGCTTCGCGGGCGGAACTTGAGGAGCTGTTTACTCGCTCATTTGATGTGCAGGCGGTCACCACTCTGGATCTCGGGTATGTGCTGTTCGGTGACGACTACAAGCGTGGTGAACTGCTGGTGAAGTTGAACGCCGAGCACAACGAGGCTGGCGTTGATTGCGGCACTGAACTCTCGGACCACCTCCCCAATATGCTCAAGCTGCTCAATGCGATGCAAAAGCCGGAGTTGCGCGAAGAGTTGGTGAACAAGATCATCGCCCCGGCACTGCGAAAAATCATCAGCGAATTCGCGCCCGACAAAGTCGAGAAGAAGAATGCAGTTTATGAAAAAAATCTCAAAACATTGATTGAGCGATCAGAGCAGTATGGGACCATCTATCAAAAACCGCTGCGTGCACTATTCACCGTCATGGAGCGGGACTTTGACATCATTATGGAAGAGAAACCTGTCCAGAAACCTGAACAGCAAAGCTGTTTTTTGAGCTCAATCGGAACCGAGATGAAGCTGGAGTGCGGTGCGGCATCTTGCAAAGGTTAAGTTTCCTAAGCCAAAGGAGAATATTGTGGATCTACTGAATAATTTCACCCTGATCGGGTTGCCTTACGCCGCCCTGGTCCTTTTTGTGGTTGGCACCATCTACCGCTATCGAGCGACGCGATTTACCTATTCGTCACTGTCGTCGCAGTTTCTTGAAGGCAGGCAACTCTTCTGGGGCTCAATGCCTTTTCACTGGGGGCTTTTGGTTCTGTTTTTGGGGCATCTTGCCGCATTCTTGATACCTGAGACTGTTCTCGCCTTCAACAGTCATCCCGTCAGACTGCTGATTATCGAAATCAGTGCGTTCATGTTTGCTTTAATCGTTCTTGTCGGCATCGTCACCTTGTTTTATAGAAGGGTCACCAATCCGCGTGTGCAGGCGGTGACAACCCGGATCGATCTCATTGTGGAGATATTACTGATCCTTGAAGTGATCATCGGCATCTCTGTCGCCTTGGGCTTTCGCTGGGGCTCTGCTTGGTTTCCGGCGGTCATCACCCCTTACCTGCACTCTTTAATGGCCCTTCAACCGGACATCAGCGCGGTCGCCACTCTCCCTGGGGTTTTGAAGCTGCATATTGTTTTGGCATTTTTGATTATCCTGCTGTTTCCCTTTACCAGACTGGTGCACTTTTTGGTCGTACCGTTGCACTACATCGCACGTCCGTACCAGCGCGTGATCTGGTCCTGGAACCGGAAGCAGGTTCGAGACCCTGATACGGCGTGGACGATCACCAGACCGTACCAAGAGGTACCGAATTTTTTGCAAAAGCTGGTGCCATCCGAAACGGTTGAACTGCTCCAACAAAAATTGATAAGTCGCTGTTGTAAGCACCGGAAATAGACGGAATGGATCTTAAAGAGCAGCAAAAAATTGACCCGGTCAGTCGTCATGCGGACAAACAGTCTGATACTCCGGAATACTCTCCGATGGACCCGCCGGATGCCTATGCACCGCCTGGGATGGAAGAGGTTCCATACGAAGCCATGCCCCCATTTCTGCAGGGGCTGATGGACGAACATAAAACCATCCAGATCGCTTTGGAATCGTTCGAAGGCGTATTGGGACAACTTCAAGAAAACGGGCTCAAGCCGGATAAGGGCGTGGATGAAGGCTTGCGGAGCTTCTTCAACCTTCTGGATGATCAAATCGTCAGCCATCACCAGAAAGAAGAAAAAATTCTTTTCCCGGTGCTGCACTTGCGACTGATCGAGAAAGGTGAACACAGCAGCGGGGGAGAATCGCCCATCACTGCGGTGGACATGATGGAAGACGATCACGTTAAGCTGATGCAGATCGCCGCTGTGACCTTCAACTATCTGGGATTAGCCGCACGACTGCCGGACGTGCGATCGCGCGCGATCGTCCTCGACGCCGCCCTGGAGCAGGGGAAAGCCCTTGTCGAGCTATTACGATTGCACATGTTTCGGGAAGACTCCGTCGTGTTTCCGCTCGCCGTCAAACATCTAAGCAGGAGTGAACTCAACGAAATGGGGTGATAGCGGTCGTGGTGTTCGCTGGCTGACAGCTATACTCCTTCTCGAAAAAATGGGTGGCGTCCCTTTCCTATGACCACCTATATTACATCTTAGATTGAAAAGGAGGAGCTATGAGCGACAATATTGCTGGTCTTATCAGCGATCTGTGTGATGAAAGTCAAACTCACGAAAAGAGCTGTGATGTCACCAGTTCATCGATACGCGTGGTCCATGTACCAGTGCCAGCAGATCTGCACCGTGATTTGCAGATCATCTCTGCTGAATTCAAACGAGATCTCAATTGTTTGGCTGGTGACTTGCTGACCATTGCGATTCGCGAAGCGTTTGCATCCCTGCCAAAGGAGGAGCAGTCCCGCTTAAAAGGACTAGAGGTGACAACGGCGAAGCAAGACTCAATGCAACAAATGGAAGCTTGTAAGTACGACGCGGGAGCTCCCTGATAAAAACGTGACAACTGGGATGACTCCTAAGTTAGGCAGACTTAAAGTAGAGTCCCAAGATTTCCTGAAATTTAGTCTTAACTCCCCTTGAGTTTATCCAATACTCTATCAAACCCTATCTTTTGACAGGCATTATTTTCTTATTGCACTTGCCTTTAGCGCCTAAAGTGAGTGAGTCTCAGCTGTAGTTTCTGTATCTTTGTGGTAAAATTCCCGACACGCATGGTATGGCATGGATTTCCACCTACCTTCCAGCCATAGCAAATCATTCAAGGTATACAGTGCTAACCCACATTTCTTACCGGATTGACGCGCCTTTGCTTGGTCTTTGAACCCACAGGGAATTTTTCTCAGTCGGAAATACAGCCCGTATTCCGCCCCTTCGAAAAAGCCCTTGTGAACAGGTCTGTCGCGAGCAGATTTGGGCAGTTCTGCTGCCCGCAGGATGCCCTGCATCTATCCACATACCTGCGCGATCATCACGCCACCCGGTAAGAAATGCGGGGTTAATCGTTTCACTGCATAGCTGCCCCGATACGACACCGAAAATAAAAACATGAGCCATTTTTTAGACAGATTACAGTTTTTCCGGAAAAAACAAAGCACCTTCTCCGAGAACCACGGAGAAGTGACCAACGAGGACCGTTCCTGGGAGAACGGTTACCGGCAGCGTTGGCAGCACGACAAAATCGTTCGCTCGACGCATGGCGTCAACTGCACCGGGTCGTGCAGCTGGAAGATCTATGTCAAGAACGGTCTGGTCACCTGGGAGGTTCAGCAGACAGACTATCCGCGCACCCGCCCCGACCTGCCGAATCATGAGCCTCGCGGCTGCCCGCGAGGCGCCAGCTACTCCTGGTATCTGTACAGCGCCAACCGGCTGAAATACCCGCTGATCCGCAAGCGTTTGCTCAAGCTGTGGCGCGCGGCGCGAGACGGTATGGACCCGGTCGATGCCTGGGGCTCGATCGTCGAATCGGAAGAAAAATCCAACGAGTACAAAGCACAACGCGGGATGGGCGGCTTCGTCCGCGCCACCTGGGATGAAATCAACGAAATCATCGCCGTAGCCAATGTTTATACCGCCAAGACCTACGGACCCGACCGCATCGTCGGCTTCTCGCCCATCCCAGCCATGTCGATGGTCTCCTATGCCGCCGGCACCCGCTACCTGTCACTGATCGGCGGCGTCTGTCTCAGTTTTTACGACTGGTATTGCGATCTGCCGCCGAGTTCGCCGCAAACCTGGGGCGAGCAGACTGATGTGTCGGAATCAGCCGATTGGTATAACTCGAATTTTCTGATCCTGTGGGGCTCGAACGTCCCTCAGACGCGCACGCCCGACGCCCATTTCTACAGCGAAGTGCGCTATAAAGGGACAAAAAGCGTGGTCATAACACCGGACTATTCCGAGGCCTCGAAATTCGCCGATATCTGGCTGGCCCCCAAACAAGGCACCGACGCAGCGCTGGCGATGGCGTTCGGCCATGTCATTTTGAAAGAGTTTCATATTGACAATCCGAGCCGATATTTTACCGATTATATCCGGCAATACACCGACATGCCGATGCTTGTGCTCCTGGAACAACGCGAAGATGGTCGGTATGCCGCCGGCCGCTTGCTGCGTGCTTACGATTTGATTGAAAACCTTGGACAGGACAATAATCCGGAATGGAAAACAGTCGCCGTGGACATCTGGAGCAATCAACTGGTGACACCCAACGGCTCGATCGGCTTCCGCTGGGGCGAGAACGGCCGCTGGAATCTGGAAGAAAAAGAAGCTCGTAATGGCGGTAA
The DNA here is from genome assembly GCA_002352385.1 of Methylococcaceae bacterium UBA2778. GTDB lineage: Bacteria > Pseudomonadota > Gammaproteobacteria > Methylococcales > UBA2778 > UBA2778. Next base: position 20,140 of record DEII01000005.1, read on the forward strand.
GGTCAAGTTGGCCTTGAGCCTGATCGATAGCCGCGATGAAACGGCATCGGTGGCTTTTCCCTATTTCGGTTCGATTGAGCGTGAGCATTTCACCCACACCGACCACGACCGGATTCTGCACCGCAACGTACCGGCACAGCGCGTCGAACTGTCGGGCGGCGACAGCGCCCTGGTCGCCACCGTGTATGACCTGATGATGGCCCATTACAGCATCGACCGCGGGCTCGGTGGCGATCATGTGGCGACGAGCTACGACGACGATGTCCCCTATACTCCGGCCTGGCAGGAAAAAATCACCGGGGTCAAGCGCCGGGACGCCATCACCGTGGCGCGGCAATTTGCCCAAACCGCCGATAAAACCCGAGGCAAATCGATGATCATCGTTGGTGCAGGCTTGAATCACTGGTACCACCAGGACATGAACTACCGAGGACTGATCAATATGCTGACCCTGTGCGGTTGCGTCGGCCAAACCGGCGGCGGCTGGGCGCATTATGTCGGCCAGGAAAAGCTGCGGCCGCAGACCGGATGGCTGCCGTTGGCGTTTGCTCTGGATTGGAGCCGTCCACCGCGCCAGATGAACGGCACCTCGTTCTTTTACAACCACAGCAGCCAGTGGCGCTACGAGAAGATCGAGCTGCACGAAATCCTCTCGCCGCTGGCCGACCCGCAGAAGTATACCGGTAGCGTCATCGATTACAACGTGCGCGCCGAACGCATGGGATGGTTGCCGTCCGCGCCGCAGCTGAGCACCAACCCTCTGGGTTTGGCCGGACAGGCCGAAGCCGCAGGGCAGGAGGCGGTCGAGTTTACGGTCGAGCAGTTGAAAAGCGGCTCGCTGCAATTCGCTTGCGAAGACCCGGACAATCCGCAGAACTTTCCGCGCAACATGTTCGTCTGGCGCTCCAATCTGCTCGGCTCCAGCGGCAAAGGGCATGAATACATGCTGAAACACCTGCTCGGCACCAAGCATGGCCTGCAGGGCAAAGACCTTGGGGACAGCGATGCCGGAAAGCCCGAAGAAGTGATCTGGCACGAAAAGGAAAAAACCGGCAAACTGGACCTCCTTGTCACCCTGGATTTCCGCATGTCCACCACCTGCCTGTATTCGGATATCGTCCTGCCGACCGCCACCTGGTATGAAAAAGACGATATGAACACTTCGGACATGCATCCGTTTATTCATCCCTTGTCGACCGCCGTCGACCCGGCATGGGAATCTCGCAGCGACTGGGATATTTACAAAGGGATAGCCGAAAAATTTTCCGAGGTGTGCGGCGGTCATCTGGGCGTGGAAAAAGACCTGGTGACCGTGCCCATGCTGCACGACACGCCGGGCGAGCTGGCGCAGCCGTTGACCGTCAAAGAGTGGAAAAAAGGCGAATGCGAGCCGGTTCCGGGCAAGACCATGCCAGATCTTGTGGTGGTGGAACGCGACTACCCCAACACCTACAAAAAGTTCACCGCACTCGGCCCGCTGATGAGCACGCTGGGCAATGGTGGCAAAGGGATCCACTGGAGTACCGAGACCGAAGTCGAACTGCTCGGCCACCTCAATCACACGGTTGCGGAAGAAGGCATCAGTCAAGGCATGCCGCGGATCGACAGCGCCATCGACGCCTGCGAGATGATTCTTGCCCTGGCGCCCGAAACCAACGGCCAGGTCGCGGTGAAAGCCTGGAAAGCGCTCAGCGAACACACCGGGCGCGAACACGCCCATCTGGCGATGTCGAAACAGGACGAGAAAATCCGCTTCCGGGACATTCAGGCGCAGCCGCGCAAGATTATCTCCTCGCCCACCTGGAGCGGCCTGGAAGATGAGCATGTCAGCTATAGTGCGGGCTACACCAATGTGCACGAGCGGATTCCCTGGCGTACGCTGACCGGCCGCCAGCAGTTTTATCAGGACCACGAGTGGATGCGGGCGTTCGGCGAAGGCTTTGTCTCCTATCGCCCACCCATCGATACCAAAACCGTGCGTCCGCTGATGGGGAAAAAGCCCAATGGCAATAAAGAGATCGCCTTGAATTGGATTACGCCGCATCAGAAATGGGGCATCCACAGCACCTATACCGACAATCTGCTGATGCTGACTCTGTCGCGCGGCGGACCGATCATCTGGATGAGCGAAATCGACGCCGAAAAGGTCGACCTCGAGGATAACGACTGGGTCGAAGTGTTCAACGTCAACGGTGCCATCACCGCCAGAGTCGTGGTCAGCCAGCGCGTTAAAGAAGGCATGACCATGATGTATCACGCCCAGGAACGCACAGTGAACGTACCCGGTTCGGAAACGACGCAGACCCGCGGCGGCATCCATAACTCGGTCACTCGGACGGTGCTGAAGCCGACCCATATGATCGGCGGCTATGCCCAGCAGAGCTACGGCTTCAATTATTACGGCACCGTGGGTTCCAACCGGGATGAATTTGTGATCGTCAGGAAGATGGACCGGGTGGATTGGCTGGACGGTGAAGAGGAACCGTCGGTGGCTGCCAATGAAGCCTGACGATAGTAGCGTAGGGCGGAACGCGAAGCGGTTCCGCCACCAGATAACAGAGAACAGGAAAGATGAGTCTGCTGTCTGATTCCTGTTGCCTGAGCCCGGATGCCGGAGTCGGCGGATCGCCCTTCGGGCATCCGCCCTACGAAGACCTGAATGGATAAGGGAGATGATGCGGCGCTCCACGATGTCGGCGATCGCTCTTTTCCTGAAGAATGCACTGTTTACGGTCGTCGTTCCCGGGGTGGTCGCGGTCTACCTTCCGCTGACGATGGCGGCGGAAGGTCTGGTCGATCAGTGGACACCGGGGCGAACCGTCGCTCTCGTTCTGCTGATAGCAGGTGCCGCACTCTATCTCTGGTGCCTGTGGGAGTTCGCCGCATATGGACGAGGCACGCCGGCGCCTTTCGATGCGCCCAGGCAACTGGTGGCGCGGGGGCCCTATCGATGGGTGCGCAATCCCATGTACCTCGGCGTCGAGCTGGTGATCGTGGGGTGGAGCGCGTTGTTCCCCTCCTTGTCCCTGGCCCTGTACGCCCTCCTTGTCGCTCTGGCGTTTCATGGGTTTGTCGTGCTGTATGAGGAGCCGACGCTGCGCCGAAAGTTCGGTGCCGGCTACCGGAAATACTGCGAGCAGGTCGGCCGCTGGCTGCCCGCCAGGAAACAGGGAACGGGGATCGGGGATCAGAACGGATGAGTTTGTTTTCTGATTCCTATTCCCGGATTCCGGCGTCGGTGGATCGTCTTTCAGGCATCCGCCCTACGCCGCTTGAAAAGTCTGCGTCGATGATGAACGACGCCTCAAAAAACAACGAGACAAGGTTTTTGCTATGAAAATTCGCGCTCAAATTGGCATGGTCCTGAACCTGGACAAATGCATTGGCTGCCATACCTGCTCGGTGACCTGCAAGAATGTATGGACTTCACGCGAAGGCATGGAATACGCCTGGTTCAACAATGTTGAGACAAAACCGGGCATCGGCTACCCGAAAGAGTGGGAAAACCAGGACAAATGGAACGGCGGCTGGGTGCGGACCAGGGAAGGCGAGATCGAGCCGAAAATCGGCGGTAAATGGCGGGTTCTGGCCAATATCTTCGCCAATCCGGATCTGCCGGAAATCGATGACTATTACGAGCCCTTCGATTTCGACTACGACCATCTCCAAAATGCGCCCGAGTCCAAGCACCAGCCGGTGGCCCGTCCCCGGTCGCTGCTGACCGGGCAGCGGATGCAGAAAATCGAATGGGGGCCGAACTGGGAGGATGATCTCGGCGCCGAGTCGGAGAAGCGCAGCAAGGATAAGAACTTCGAGCAGGTGCAGAAGCAGATCTACGGTGAGTTCGAACAGACCTTCATGATGTATCTGCCGCGCCTGTGCGAGCACTGTCTCAATCCCACTTGCGTGGCGGCCTGTCCATCCGGCGCCATATACAAGCGCGAGGAGGACGGCATCGTGCTGATCGACCAGGACAAATGCCGCGGCTGGCGGATGTGCATTTCCGGCTGTCCCTACAAAAAGATCTATTACAACTGGAAGTCGGGAAAATCGGAAAAATGCATCTTCTGCTACCCGCGCATCGAAATGGGCGAACCGACCGTCTGCTCGGAAACCTGCGTCGGCCGCATCCGTTACCTTGGGGTTCTGCTGTATGATGCCGATCGAATCAAGGAGGCTGCCGCCACGCCATCCGAAGTGGATCTGTACCAGGAACATCTGGATATTTTCCTCGATCCCCATGATCCCAAAATCATCGAACAGGCACGCAAGGATGGCGTTCCCGATTCCTGGCTCGAATCAGCCAAAGCCTCGCCGATTTACAAAATGGCGATGGACTGGAAACTGGCCTTTCCGCTGCACCCCGAATATCGCACACTGCCGATGGTCTGGTACGTGCCGCCGTTGAGCCCGATTCAGGCGGCGGCGGACAGCGGCCATGTCGGCACCAACGGGGTGATCCCCGATGTCGACTCGCTGCGGATCCCGGTGAAATATCTGGCCAATATGCTGACCGCCGGCGATGAAGAGCCGGTCACGCTGGCGCTGAAGCGGATGCTGGCCATGCGCGCCTATAAGCGGGGACAGCAAGTCGATGGCATCGACAACCAGAAGGTGCTGGATGCGGTCGGTCTCAGCGCAGCCCAGGTGGAGGAGATGTACCGCTACCTCGCCATCGCCAATCATGAAGACCGGTTCGTGATTCCGACCGGTCACCGGGAACAGGCGGTCGATGCTTTTCCGGAACGCGGCGGCTGCGGCTTCAGCTTCGGCGACGGATGCAGCAGCGGCAACAGCGAGCTGAACCTGTTCGGCACCAAAAAAATCAATACCGTCAGCGTCGGTTCGATCAAAAAATACAAACCTCAGCGGACGCCGGCCGCCGTCGATGATTGAGCGGCAGAGCATGAACACCTTGAAAGTCCTGTCCGCACTGTTGTGCTATCCGGATGAACGCTGGCTGCGGGAGCCCGGCCAGCTGATCGACATCGTCGAACAGGAAGCCGTGCTGCCGCCAGACAAGCGCCGGGCACTGCGGCAGTTCATCCACACGCTGGCGTCGATGGATGTCATGGATGCTCAGTCCGATTATGTGGAGACGTTCGATCGCGGCCGCTCCTTGTCGCTGCTGCTGTTCGAGCATGTTCACGGAGAATCGCGCGACCGGGGGCAGGCGATGGTCGACTTGATGAACGTCTATGCCGAAAACGGCTTTGAAGTAACGGCCAACGAGCTGCCCGATTATCTGCCGCTGTTCCTGGAATACCTGTCGCAGCGCCCGGCGGAAGAGGCTGTTTCCTGGCTGGGGGATGTGCATCACGTGCTGGTTCTTTTGCAGACGCGGCTGGAACAGCGCCACAATCCCTATAGGACCGTATTCGATGCCCTGCTGAGCCTGGTCGAGGTGAATATCGATCTGGAAGCCGTGCGCGCTCGAGTGGCCGGTGAAGAACGCGATGACAGCCCGGAAGCCTTGGACAAGGTATGGGAGGAAGAGGCGGTGCGCTTCGGCGCCGCCCCTCAGCAAGGCTGCCCGTCTGCTGGCGCTACTCGGGAACAGAGTGTTCCTGTCGCATCCGTTAAACGCTATCGGAGATAAACCATGAACTATTTCAATGAGCTGCTGTTCGGCATCTACCCCTATCTGGCCGGAGCTGTCTTTCTGATCGGCAGCTGGATCCGTTTCGATCGCGACCAGTACTCCTGGCGAGCCGGCTCCAGCCAGATGTTGAGCAGTAAGGGCTTCAGAATAGCCAACAACCTGTTTCATATCGGCATTCTGCTGCTCTTTTTCGGTCATCTGTTCGGGCTGCTGACGCCGCCCTCCGTTTATCATGCGCTCGGACTGAGCACCCAGGCCAAACAACTCATGGCGATGGGGTTCGGCGGCCTGTTCGGAATTATCTGTCTCATCGGCATGACCTTTCTGGTCCGTCGGCGCCTGACCGACCCGCGAGTGAGAGCCATCAGCAGCGGCAGCGATATCTTTATCCTGCTGCTGATCTATGTGCAGCTGATTCTCGGCTTGGTCAGCATTTTCGTCTCGGCCTTTCATCTGGATGGCAGCCAGATGCTGCTGCTGGCCGATTGGGCCCAGCGCATCGTCACCTTTCGCGGCGGCGCAGCGGCGGCGATCGCGGATGTGAACTGGATTTATAAGCTGCACATTTTTCTTGGGTTAACCATGTTTCTGGTCTTTCCGTTCACCCGTTTGGTGCATATCTGGAGCGCGCCGATCTGGTATCTGGGCCGCAGCTATCAGCTTGTCCGTCAGCGCGGTTGAACGCCGGACGAACCATCATGGAACAGGTAATCGAAGGGTCGGTGCCGGTCACTGTGAACGGGATGGAAATCCCGGAAGAGGCCATCGCTGCCGAAATGCAGTATCATCCGGCAGAGTCCATGGATGCCGCCTACATTCAGGCGGCACGCGCTCTGGTCGTGCGCGAGCTGCTGCTGCAACAGGCGAACCGGCTGGGCCTGGATCAACCAGCGCTCGAAGCCGAGAGCAATGAAACAGCCGATGATGCCGGGATTCGCCTTCTGATCGAACAGGAGGTGACAACGCCGCAGGCCGACGAGCCCGCATGCCGAACCTACTACGAAAACAACCGCCATAAATTCAAGACACAGGTGTTGCTGGAGGCGAGCCATATTCTGCTGCCGGCGCCGCCGGCCGATGTGAGCGTACGGCGCGAGGCACGCCGGCAGGCGGACGCCATTCTGGCCGAACTGGAGCGCTCGCCTGACTCTTTCGAGCGGCTGGCACGAACCCACTCGGCATGCCCCTCCGGCAAAGAGGGCGGGTCGCTGGGGCAATTGACCCACGGCCAGACCTGCGAGGAGTTCGAGCGCCAGGTTTTCTGCCTGCCTCAGGGCTTATGCCCCAAGCCTTTGGAGACCCGCTGCGGCTACCACATCGTCCACATCGACCGGCGCGTGGAAGGCAGGTCCCTCGACTATCAGATGGTGAGCGATAAAATAGCACGCTATCTCGACGAACACGTCCAACGCAAGGCGCTTAGCCAGTACATCCACTATCTCGCGGGTGAAGCCGACATCGAGGGCATCGATCTCACCGGTTCCGATTCACCCTTGATGCAATAAGTCGACCATGGAATATCGACGACTCGGCCGCACCGGCGTCACCGTCAGCAGCCTCTGCCTGGGGACGATGACCTTCGGCCAGCAGAATTCGGAAGCCGAGGCGTTTGCCCAGCTCGACCGTGCGATGGCCGCAGGCATCAACTTCATCGACACCGCCGAAATGTATCCGGTGCCGGCTCAGGCGCGCACCTATGGTGCCACAGAGACCATCATCGGCAAATGGCTGAAAAAGCGCGGTCGGCGCGACCGGGTGATTCTGGCGACCAAAGTGGTCGGCCGCTCGGACTGGCTGCCGCATATCCGCGGCGGCACAGCGTGTTTGGACCGTGACAACATCGAAACGGCCCTGAACGCGAGCCTCAAGCGCTTGCAGACCGATTACATCGACCTGTATCAGCTGCACTGGCCGGATCGCCGCACCAATTTCTTCGGCCGGCTCGGCTACCAACCGGAATCCGATGACGATGCCACGCCGCTTCAGGCGACCCTCGGCGTGCTCGCCGAACTGGTCCGGGCCGGCAAGGTGCGTCATGTCGGCGTTTCGAATGAAACGCCGTGGGGATTGATGCGCTACCTGCAGCTAAGCGAGCAAACCGCCCTGCCGCGCATGGTGTCGATTCAGAATCCCTATAATCTGCTCAACCGCAGCTTCGAAGTGGGGTTGGCCGAAATTGCCCATCGCGAACAGGCCGGACTGCTGGCCTATTCACCGCTCGGCTTCGGCGTATTGACCGGAAAGTATCTCGACGAACAGCCGCCTGACGCTCGGTTGACCCTGTTTCCCGAGTACTGTCGCTACACCAATCCGGCCGGCATCGAAGCGACGCGCGCCTATGTCGAACTGGCGCGCGCTCATCGCCTCTCTCCGACGCAAATGGCGCTGGCCTATGTCGACAGCAGGCCGTTCGTCTGTTCCACCGTCATCGGGGCAACCGCCCTGGAGCAGCTCGATGAGAACTTGGGCAGTGTCGCCCTCACACTCTCCGATGACGTGCTGGAGGCGATTGAAGCCATTCATACCCGGCATCCGAATCCCTGCCCGTAAATATTGATCGAGCCGGGATTGGATGCTCGGGATTTGGAATCGCCGCCGATCAGTTGATCACCTTGTGGCCGCGGATCCCTCATGCAGTTGATATAGGCGCTCTTGTATTGCTCATTGCTGCTCAGTCCTCGATAGGCGCCCCCGCCCAAGGCGCCGGATGCCGTGCCGATGGCGGCGCACAGCCCGGCGTCGCCGGCAATCGCACCGATGATGGCGCCGGCCGCGGCGCCGCCAAAAGCGCCAAAACCGGCGCCTTGCAAAAAGGATGGAGCGCCGCATTTAGAGCCACGCGCAATCTTTTGCGCTGCCACGCCGCCGCTTATCGCACGATTAAGGAACGCCATCCCGAAGCCGAAATCCCGTGGTGAATGTCTGCTTTCGACCCACATTCAGGAGTGGGCTGTCTCAGTTGACTACAAGACGAGGCACCGGTACTTATAAAAGGGAAGAGGCCCGAATGGCACTTACTTAAGCTTCTTAGGATGCCCATACTTTCGAACGTCCTCACGTGCTTGCTCCCTCGGTTTCATCAATCTTGGGTAGGGTTTTGGTCGTCTTTTCACGGCTCTTGGCTCGATCCTGCCTGGACGGTTGCCCACACGCTGTTCGGCGATCAACACAAACAGCAGGGCTGTTTGTTCGCATTTCCTTCTCGTTCATCTGCGGCGT
>DEII01000013.1:0-992 GCA_002352385.1 Methylococcaceae bacterium UBA2778
GTGCTGCGGGCGACACGGCGTCCGGTTCCCGAGCCGGGTGCCGGCGAGGTGCTGATACGGGTCGCAGCCGCCGGGATCAACCGCCCGGACATCATGCAGCGCATCGGCCTATATCCGCCGCCGCCCGGCGCCTCCGATATACCGGGACTGGAAATCGCAGGTACGATCGTGGCCGTCGGTGAAAACGTTGTCGGNNGTGTGCGCCCTGGTGACTGGTGGCGGCTATGCAGAATTTTGCCTTGCCGCCGCCCCGTTGTGCCTGCCCATTCCTCATAGCCTGAATGCAACGCAGGCCGCAGCTCTGCCCGAAGCCTGTTTTACGGTATGGAGTACCGTGTTCGAACGCGGCACCCTCAAGAACGGTGAGCAATTTCTGGTTCACGGCGGAACCAGCGGCATCGGCACCACGGCCATCCAACTGGCGCATGCAAAAGGCGCCCGGGTATTCACCACCGCCGGATCGGATGAAAAATGCAAGGCATGCGAACAACTGGGCGCCGATGTCGCCATCAACTACCGGCTCGACGATTTTGTCGAATGCGTTCGATCACACACCGAAGGCCGAGGCGTCGATCTGATCCTGGACATCATCGGCGGCGATTACCTGCAACGCAATCTGGCCTGTCTCGCCGATGACGGCCGCCTGGTTCAGATTGCGCTTCAACACGGGCCGAAAACCGATATCAATTTGCTGCCGATCCTGCTGAAACGCCTGACCCTGACCGGTGCGACGCTGCGCCCGCGCAACGTCGCTTTCAAGGCGGCCATCGCCGACGCACTCAAAGAAAACGTCTGGCCGCTGCTCGATGCGGGCACCATCCGTCCGGTCATTTATAAGACGTTTCCACTGACAGAAGCCGCCGAAGCCCATCGGCTGATGGAGAGCAGCGTACATATCGGGAAAATCGTGCTGACGGTTTAGGCCCATCCCCGATAACGGATCAGCCCCCAATACTGTTGAATTAAGAGGGGTACTCCTTCTCCCTCCGGGA
>DEII01000013.1:1030-18057 GCA_002352385.1 Methylococcaceae bacterium UBA2778
CTCTCCCGCTGGAGAGGGCTTAAGCCATTAGTTCGTGGAGCGCATACGAAAGCTTGCGCTTTGACGACGACCTTACACCGGCAATACGACAACAACGCGGAATCCGCCGAGATCAGGCGATCGGCCGAATTCGATTCGACCACCATGCTGCTCGGTGATCAGTTTTGTAATCGAGAGCCCCAGGCCATAACCGGCAACGGCTTCATCCAGCCGCTTTCCACGCTCGGTCAGTGTCGTAATCACATCATCCGATACGCCGGCGCCGTCATCTTCGATAGTCAGGCCGACCGATCGGTCGACGACCAGCGTCAATCGTATGGTCTTCCGGGCCCATTTCCAGGCGTTGTCCAGCAGGTTGCCGGTCAGCTCCAACATGTCTTCCCGGTCAATGGGCAGAGGGTCGGCCTCGGTAATCCGGAGTTCGACTGTCCGTGGTTTATCCCTATGCATCTTTTTCAGCGCATTGACTAAATCCGGAATTTCGCGCCCCGCATCGAACCGGCTGAGGGGAGGACCGCTGCCGGCAAGCCGCGCCCGTTTCAACACTCGATCCATCAGCCGTTGCATGTTGACTGTTTCCCGCTCCAGGGTTGTGCGGATAGCAGGCAGGGGATTCAGCGCCTCCTCCCGGGCGAGCTGCTGCACGACTGTCAACGGTGTTTTCAGCGCATGGGCAAGATCGCCAAGGGCGTTGCGAGATCTCAGCAAGCGCTGATCGAGGACCTGCAGCAGGCGGTTCACTTCGTTGACCAGAGGCGCCACTTCGCTGGGAACGTCGTTGTCCAGTTGATGCCGTTCACCACGTTCCAAGCTGTGAACCTGTCCGCGAATACGCTTCAGCGGCTGGAATGCTCTGGCGACGATGATGCCCTGAACCGCAATCAGCCCCAGCAACAAAAAGAGTGCAATTAAGCTGTAGCGTTGCTGGAATGCATTGATGATTGCAATGGTTGGAGTAAGGTCTTCCGCAACAGCGACGGTGATGGTTTTTCCCTGTTTACTGAATCCGCGCACCAGGACGACCAGCGGCTGCTGCCGCGGGCCGGCAACGAACATCCGCTGCGTTTTGCCGCTTTCGGCTGCCATCAGAGGGATATCCTGGTCCCAGAGCGAACGCGAGCGTATGATGCGGTCATCAACCATAATCCGGTAGTATTGGCCCGAAAAAGGTCTATGGTAGACCGGCTCAACCTTTCCTGAATCGAGCGCAATACGCCCCGTCGGGTCGATTTCGATCGCCGCCAGGACGCTTTCGGCATCATGACCCAGATGGATCGCAATGGCTGCTTCGGCTTGCAACCGAAGGGCTGCGCTCAACAACCACCAGAGAATCAAGAAAACCACCATCAGGCTGACCAGCAAGCCGGTGGCGAGACGCAGTTGGAGGGACTTCATTGGTCATCCGTCCTGAACCGATAACCCTGGCCGCGGCGGGTTTCGATGCAGGCCTTTCCGAGCTTGCGGCGCAGGTGGTTGACATAGACCTCGATCACATTACTCTCTTTGTCCGAGTCGAAGTCATACACATGATCGACAAGCTGTGCCTTGCTTAAAATACGGTCGGGATTCAACAGGAAACAGCGCAGCAGGCGGAACTCGATTCCGGTCAACTCAACCGTTTCGCCGCTCTGTTTGACGACAACCTGCCGCTGCTCATCCAATTCCAATCCACCCACCCGCAGAACACCGCCGCAATGTCGGTTGCTTCGATGCACCAACGCAGTGATGCGGGCGATCAACTCTTCGACATGAAACGGCTTGGCCAGATAATCATCAGCCCCGGCCTTGAACCCTTCGACCTTCTCATACCACGCATCGCGCGCGGTCAGCACAATGACCGGAAGGCTGTTGCCATTCGCGCGCCAATGAGCCAACACTTCCAGCCCGCCCCGCTGCGGCAGTCCCAGATCGAGCACCGCCAGCGCATAGACGCCTTCATCGCCAAGGTACTCGGCATGGATTCCATCGCCTGCCACATCGACCGCATAGCCTGCCTGTTCCAGAGATTTCCGGACGGACCTTGCCAGCACCGCATCATCTTCGACCAGCAGAAGCCGCATCGTCAATCGTCCCGCTCTTTTCGCAGAAGCCGACCAGTTTGGGCATCGATCAACATCTCCCATGCCGCTCCGGCGCGATCGAGGTATTCGATCTCGTATACTCGCCTTCCATCCTCGTTCTCAAGCTCAACCTCCAGAATCCTCTCCAAATCCTCCCGCCACTGTTTTTTCAAAATCGTTTCCAGCGGCATGATCACTCCCGCCTCCTGAAGTCGTTTGGCGGTTTCATGATCACGCTCGGCGACACTGTTTTCCACCTGCGCGAAAAAGAGACTCATGGTGAGAAGAACTCTCGTAGTCTTGTGCTTCGATCTGTTCATCTGCAAGCATCCTGACTCTTCGTCAGGGGCTTCCGATCACGGATTTTCATACTCATAATCCGACAACGATCGCGGCGCAACAGCCGCCCTGAGCGCATTCAAAACTGCAAACACATCGATGATCTCCTGAAAAATGGCTCCGGCAACGGGGGAAAGATAGCCCAGCGCTGCGAACAGCATGCCGACCAGGCTCAACGCCATGCCGCCGACCGCGCTTTGCAGCGCAATGGAGCGCATGCGTTCACCGATATGCAGCAGCTCATCGACCTTCAAAAGCGAGCTGTCCATGATCACCGCATCGGACGATTCCGCGGTGATATCGCTGTTTTGGCCGAAGGCGATGCCGATCGTGGCGGCGGTGAGGGCCGGAGCATCGTTGATGCCATCGCCCAGGAAAACGGTTTTCGCCGCCTCGGTCTCTTGGCGCACCAGCTGCAGTTTCTGCTCGGGCGTCTGACCAAAATAGACATGATCGATGCCGACCTCGTCGGCCAGGTAGCGGACCTCCGATTCGCGATCGCCGGAGACCAGCATAACGCGGTCGAACAGATGTTTGGGCTTCAGATGATTGATGAACGATGAGCTATCGCCGCGCACCTCGTCACGAAACTGCAGAGTCGCCGCATAGCGTCGATCGATCAGAACGATGCACTCCAGTCCACCGCTGAGCGGCGGGAGATCGGCCTCCGAACCGCCCCCGGCGAGCAGCTGTTTTCGGCTGGTGATCTGAACGGACCTGCCGCCGACGTCGCCTTTGAGCCCCTCACCCGGAAGTTCCCGGATATCGGATACCTCCAGCGGCGTCAAATCCGCCTCTTTCGCTGCTTTCAGAATCGCACCCGCCAGTGGATGTTTCGAGTAGCGCTCCAGACTCGCGACCAGCGACAGCACCTCTGTTTCCGAATAACCCTCGGCGGGGATCAATGCGGTCAGGGTCGGGCGGCCATAGGTCAGAGTACCGGTCTTGTCGAAGATGGCCGTTCGGCAGGTTCCGATCGTTTCAAGAATCGCCGGGTTCTTGATCACGATTTCGCGTCGCGCGGCGAGCGAGATCGAGCTGATGATGGCTACGGGTATCCCGATCAGCAGAGGACAGGGGGTCGCGACCACCAGCACGGCCAGAAAACGGACGGCATCGCCCGACAGCGCCCAGGCGGCCACCGCAATGACGACCGCGAGCGGCGCATAAACCGCGCCGAGCTGATCGCCCAATCGTCTCAGTTCGGGCCGGTGCTGCTCGGACGCCCGCATCACCTCCATGATCTTGGCATAGCGCGAATCCACCGCCAGCTTGTCCGCGCGGATGGTGAGAGCCGAATCGCCGTTGACGGCTCCCGACAACACCGTTGAACCGACGACTTTCGCCATCAGATACGGCTCGCCGGTCAGATACGATTCATCCATGGTTCCCGAACCCTCGAGGACGGTGCCGTCGACCGGGCAGATTTCGTGCGGCAGAACGACCAGTGTATCGCCGATCGCCACCTCGTCGGTGGTGATGTCGGCAAGATGATCGTCCTCTTTACGATGTGCGACGGAGGGCATGCGGTTGGCCAGCGCTTCCAGGACCGACGAAGCGCGCCGTACCGCATACGACTCCAGCACCTCTCCCCCGGAGAGCATCAGCACGATCAGCGAACCGGCCAGATATTCATTCAACAGCACGGCGGTCACGATCGCAATGCCCGCCAGCAGATCGGCGCCCCAATCGCGTCGAATCAGTTTCACGGCAAGATTGAACAGCAACGGAATGCCGCCGATGACCAATACGGCAATCAACGGCAGCTGGTCGAGCATGAAGCGGTATATAAAGTCGCCTTGATAAACCCCGGCTGCACCCGCCACCTGCGCATGCAGCGACACGCTGAACGGATCCGAGCCGAACGCCGTTCCAAAGCGCAAGCCGAGATGGGCCGCAATACCGGCAATCGTGGCAACCGCGATGATGCGCTCCAGCTTATCGGTGCGCGGTTTGTTTTTTGCTTGGTTCGTCATCGATCCGGCCGACTGATTCTTCAACGCGCTTGTTGCCATCGATCATCGATTTTACCAAGTTCTCGCGGTGCAGGAGGCTCTCGACGACGACACCCGCCACATGCAGGAATACCAGAAAAAGAGTGAAATCGGCCGACAACTCGTGGACCTCCTCCCACAACTCACCGTTCCGGGTGACGATGCCGGCCAGCGGCCCGGCGCCCTCATCCGCGGCATAGGCGATAATTCCGGTGACAGCGGTCATGAATACCCCAATCAGCAACAGAACGATCATCATCGCTCCGGCGGGATTATGCCCGAGGTACCGTTTGGCACGCAGCAGAAGAACATCCTTCAGATAGGCGAATGCGCCGGACGGCGAGCAGAGAAAGCTCGAAAACCGCGCATACCGCGTACCGACAAAACCCCAGATGATGCGAAACAGAACCAGACCCAATACCGTATAGCCCGCCCAAACATGAATCGTCATTAGCTCATCTTCGGTGAAATAGGCGAGAAAAAACGCGGTGACGAGCAGCCAATGAAACAGCCGGACCGGCAGATCCCACACCTTGACAATACGATTAGATTTCATTGAAACAACCTCGGTGTTATTGATAACGCGAGGTCACTTTAGCAGCCCAACCTGAAATAAAGCTGAACGTGGGCGAAAAAGGTCTCGAGAAACTAGAGGTTAATGAAAAGCCATGATGGGTTTCGCGACCGCTCCACCCACCCTACGCTCGAACAAAGCGCCGTATGCCCGAACAGGGCACCACTTCACATCCGCATACACTGCCTCCATGCCCTCGGGCATATCGATGGCGGCCTGACCATCGATCGTCAGCGTGTTCCCGTCGACCTGAACACCGAGCCGATCGTGGGAAACACCCGGCAGATCCGCCTTCAAGGTAATACCCCGGGCATCTTCATATACGCAAAGGCAACAGCAGCGCAATGTCCGGCACGAAATAGGGAGTGGCGATCCAGAGCCGACGGCGGCACTGGGTAACAGCCATAAATACCATATCGGGTGTCGCATTGAATGCCTGGTCCGGACCGCTGGCAACGGTTTCACAAATCGCTCCTTCGAGTGAACCACCGCCGGCTTTTCATTACAAAATGCTGTGGGAGACAAAGATTCCCGCGGTCACGATGGCGACGATCGTCATCAGCTTGATGAGGATGTTCAAGCTTGGTCCCGATGTGTCCTTAAAAGGGTCGCCGACGGTATCGCCGATGACCGATGCGCGATGGGCCAAAGAGCTTTTACCGCCGTGGTGACCGGCTTCGATGTACTTCTTGGCATTGTCCCAGGCCCCGCCGGTATTGGAAAGAAAGACCGCCAGAACGAAGCCCGTGGACAAGCCGCCTACGAGCAGTCCAATCACGCCGGCTACGCCGAGTACCAGGCCGACCACCACCGGCACAAGGACGGCAATGATCGAAGGAACGATCATCTCACGCTGGGCTCCGACGGTCGAAATTTCCACGCAACGCTCGTAGTCAGGCTCCGATGTGCCCTTGAGTATGCCGGCGTCCTCGCGAAATTGGCGCCGAACCTCGTCGACCATGGCACCCGCTGCTCGCCCGACGGCCTGCATGGTGAGGCCGCTGAAGAGAAAAGCCACCATCGCTCCCATGAACAGAGCAATCAAAACCACAGGATTGAGCAGGGTCACATTGAAATAGATCATAAAATCGGTCAATCCGGCATCGACGGTGGGGACCGAAAAACCGTTGCCCATTACAAGAGCAGTCGTTCCCGCCTTGATCAATTCAAGGCGGATCACTTCGATCAGCGAAGCGATCAGGGCCAGTGCAGTGAGCGCGGCCGAGCCGATGGCAAAGCCTTTGCCTGTGGCCGCCGTCGTATTGCCAAGTGAATCCAGGGCATCCGTACGCGCGCGTACTTCCGGGCCAAGCCCGCTCATCTCGGCGTTGCCGCCCGCGTTGTCCGCGATCGGCCCATAAGCGTCACTGGCCAGCGTAATTCCGAGGGTCGAAAGCATTCCCACCGCCGCAATGGCCACGCCGTACAGTCCCTCACTCATGCGGGCGAAACTGAATTCGGAAGCCAACAGAAACGCCGACAACGTGCCGACCGCCACCGCGATGACCGGAATGGCCGTGGACAGCATTCCCACACCTATGCCGGAAATGATCGTTGTCGCCGGACCGCCTTCGGCGGAGGCCGCAATGCGGCGCGTCGGGCCGAACGAGGCCGACGTGTAATATTCCGTGGAACGTCCGATCACGATGCCGGTCAGCAGCCCGGCAACGACAGCTCCCCACAGGCCCCACGGATTCGAGATACCCATCAAATGCAGCGCCGCCAAGGAGACGACCACGATCAACACGGCACTGGTGTTGATCCCGCGAGACAGGGAGCTCAAAAGCTCAGACTGCCCGGCACCTTCATCGGTCTTGACCAGAAAAACGCCGATGATCGAGAGCACGATGCCCAGCCCGGCGATCATCACCGGCACCGTGATCGCTTTGGCCTGCATGACCGGATCCTGCAGATAGGCCGCCGCGCCCAGCGCGCACGCCGCCAGGATCGAGCCGACATAAGACTCGAACAGATCCGCCCCCATGCCGGCGACATCCCCCACATTGTCGCCGACATTGTCGGCAATGACCGCCGGGTTGCGCGGATCGTCTTCCGGGATGCCCGCTTCCACCTTACCAACCAGGTCGGCACCGACATCGGCCGCCTTGGTGAAGATGCCGCCGCCAACACGGGCAAACAGCGCCTGCAGGGACGCGCCCATGCTGAAAGTCAGCACGCTGGTCGTCACCAGCACCATGCGCGCGCCTTCGCTCTCACCGGCAATCAGCCAGTTCGCCAGAGTGAGCCAGACGACGATGCTGCCCAGACCAAGGCCGACGACGGTCAATCCCATGACCGCGCCGCTTCGAAAGGACACCAGCAGAGCTTCGGCCAACGACGTACGCGCAGCCGAAGCGGTGCGCGTGGATGCCTGCGTTGCTGTCTGCATGCCGAAATAGCCCGCCAGAGCCGAGAACAGGCCGCCGAAGGCGAACAATACCGGCAGCCAGCCATTCTGAACTTCGAAGCCGTACGCAAGCACCGCGAAGACCAGAGCCACCACCCCGAATACGAGTGCCATCACGCGATACTGCTGGCGCAGATAGGCCATCGCTCCGCGGCGCACATGGCCCCCGATGGCGCGCATCGCTTCGGTGCCCTCGTCCATCGCCATCATCTGCTTGAAAAATATGCGGGCGAACAGCAGCGCCAGCAGCGCCGCCACCGGCGCGACCCAAAACAATGGTTCGGTCATAAAGTTGGTCTCGTGTCTGGAGTGATTGGAGGTGTTCGGTACGGCCCGGAACGCGTGCTCTGGAACAGCAGCGTCGGTCAGAGCTGGGAAATCGTTTGCGCCGAGCGCCACCAAGCATGGTGGTCCCTCTCGAGCTCATCGATCGTCGGGAAACGGTAGAAAGCGAGGTCGTGCTGATCGCCTACGAAAAAACCACTGCGCACCGTCCGATAGAGAAGATCCTGCTTAACCTGCCTGAGCACCATCTTGCTCTCCTTCTCTTCCACTTGCAGCTCCTTCAAGACATCACGAAGGTGGTCGAGAGAGGGATAGGGTAGATCGTCCGCGCCGCCGCTCTCAGGGTCGGTTCTCAATCCCTGCAGCATGAGTTCGGAAAAGACGATGCGAGGCACATGCACGAGCGACTCCGAGTTGGTCATGAACCGACAAAATTCCATCGGTTCCAAACGGCTCGCCACCATCGGACTCACTGGACACACCTCCTGATACAGCCGCAGGGCCCGTTCCGTTTCCGGTTCGTAGTCGCAGCGCTTCAGCTCCAATGTTCGACCGTCATCCGTTGCCAGGAAGAGGCTGCCCAGCGCTGATACGGGCATCCGTTCCAGGACGCGGTATATCGACAGATAGACCGTCTCCTTCGGCCGACCGTCGGCATCGGGTACGCAGCGTTCGTCCACCTGATCGAAAGGAAAATCACCCGACCGAAAGTCCGGATCGATCTCGAAGAAGATGGCCTCGCCCTGAGCGTTGAACTGAGCGCCGATGGCGTAGTAGGAACCGAAGTCTTCCGGGGTCAGCATGGAGGCGATCAACGCCTCGGGTATCAACGAGAGATAGAGATGTTTGTGTGGATTCACGGTTTAATTGGTGTGGGAGTACGATTTGGGTTGACCGTTACCCCGTTCCGAAGGGGATGCGGTGACGCGCTGGCATTATACTGCCCTTTGCAACAGCCGTCAGCTTACTTTCTGTTCCGTCTCTTTCCCAACATGCTCCGCCGCCATCAGGCAGGCTTCGATCTGTGATCGGTCGAGCGTTTCCTGAACCTCCAATTCAGCGATCAGCTGTTCGATCTTCGGCCGATGCTTGACGACAATCGTCTCGGCCCGCTGCTCGGCTTCCGTGAGCAGGCTGCGTACCCCTTTATCCAGCTGGCTTGCAGTGGCTTCGCTGAACAGACGGGGCTGAGCGATTTCACGTCCGAGAAAAGGGTGCGCTTCGCTTTCCCTCACATCCATCGGTCCGATCTCTTCCGACATGCCCCAGCGGCCCACCATCGCCCGTGCCAGCGCGCTGGCCTGCTTGATATCGTCATCCGCTCCCGAGCTGACGCTGCCAAGCAGCACGCGCTCGGTGGTGCGGCCGCCCATCATGACTGCAAGCCGGTCCTTGAGATACTCCTCGCACAGGGTGTGCCGTTCCTCTTCCGGCAGCGTCTGGGTAACCCCGAGCGCCCGCCCGCGTGGAATGATGGTCACCTTGTAAAGCGGGTCCGCGTTCGGGAGAAAAAAAGCAACGGCGGTATGCCCCGACTCGTGAACCGCCAACCGATGGCGTTCGTCGGGCTGAATGGCAAGCGTGCGCACACTGCCCATCATAACCTTGTCGCGCATTTCGTCCAGATGCCGCATGCAGACGGCCTCGGAGCCTTCACGCACCGCCATGATGGCCGCCTCATTGCAGAGGTTTTTTATATCGGCTCCGGAGAATCCGGGCGTGCCGGCGGCGACGATACTCAAATCGGTATCCTCGGCCAGCGGCAAATGCCGGGTATGCACTTTCAGGATCGCCTCGCGGGCGCGCTTGTCCGGCAATTCCAGGGTCACGTGACGATCGAAGCGGCCAGGACGCAGCAGAGCCGGGTCCAGCACATCCGGGCGGTTGGTGGCGGCCAGCACGATGACCGCTTCATGACCTTCGAATCCATCCATTTCCGCCAATATCTGGTTCAACGTCTGCTCGCGCTCATCGTGGCCGCCGCCGAGGCCGGTACCGCGGGTGCGGCCGACACTGTCGATCTCATCGATAAAAATGATGCAGGGCGCCCGCTTGCGCGCCTCAGCGAACATCGTGCGCACCCGGGAGGCACCGACGCCGACATA
Source organism: Methylococcaceae bacterium UBA2778 (assembly GCA_002352385.1). GTDB lineage: Bacteria > Pseudomonadota > Gammaproteobacteria > Methylococcales > UBA2778 > UBA2778. The sequence continues at coordinate 10,795 of DEII01000013.1, forward strand.
AAGCTCGATGAATTCCGAAGCGGAAATATTGAAAAACGGAACTTTTGCTTCGCCCGCCAACGCCTTGGCCAACAGCGTCTTGCCGGTACCGGGCGGCCCCATCAGCAGGATGCCCCGCGGCGTTTCGGCACCGATTCGATCGTACCGTTCCCGATTGGTCAAAAAATTGATCAGCTCCGCGACTTCCCTTTTGGCGTTGTCCTGGCCGGCGACATCGTCGAACGTCACATTCGGCACCTCATGCCGTACCTCTTTTGCCGAGCCCGACAGGAAATCGCCCGCCCCCCGTGACCCCATGCCGCCCGGCAGCTTGCTTTGAATGCGCTTCCATATGAACCAGTAGATTCCAATAAAGATCAGCCAGGGGAGAAGCGAATAGAAGAGGACGGTGCCCCTCCCCTCCTCGCTTGGCAGGTTTTGGAGCTCGACACCGGCGCGTTCGAGCCCCGGCAGCAGATCCGGATCATCCATAGGGGGAAGAATCGTCGTCACCCGCTCCGTAGACCGTTTTTTTGGGCCGGCGGCGACAGCCCGATTGAGAACGATATCGGCGCGGTGGCCCCGCAGCTCGACCTTTGCCACCTCGCCGCCGGCCAGCAGCCGTTTGAATTCCGAATAGGGGATCGAGACAGGGGCCTGCGCGTTGTCGATCTGCTCGCCATAAAACAACCAGATCAAGGCAGCGACAGCGGCTATCCAGAGCAGGTACTTGAGGGAATCGGAATTCATGTCAACACTCCAGGATCTCAGTCAGACCGAAATGGTGCGCACGGCGCACCCTGCGACCCACTCCCGTTAAGCTAACCGGTGCGAGCGTAGCCAGGATCAGAGATCGGGTGAGTGGATTTTCTGATTTCTGATCCCTTCTGCCTGATCCCTGAACACGTAGGGTGCGCCGTGCGCACCAATCATGGAACCACTTCCAGACGGCTGATGCCACCCTCCAGCTTCACCGCGCGGATCTGGGTATGAATCTTCTCTTTCAATTCCTTGACGTGCGAGATGACCCCCACCGTCTTGCCGTTCTTGTGCAGATCCTCCAAGGTGGAAAGAACCATGTAGAGGGTCTCTTCGTCCAGCGAGCCGAGACCCTCATCCAGAAACAGGGAGTCGATTCGTGTGCCGTTGTTGGCGATGTCCGACAGACCCAAGGCCAATGCCAGGCTGACGACAAAGCTTTCACCGCCGGATAGGGTCTGGATACCACGGCGAAAGCCTTCCTGCTCCATATCCTCGATCAACAGCCCGAACCCGTTCTCATCACTGCGCCGGATATAATAGCGTCCGCTGATCTTTTCGAGATGGCGGTTACTCAACGCCAGCAGTCGGTCGAACAGCATGCCCTGAACGCGCTTGCGGCGCTCCGGCGCAGATTTCGCATCCAGCTCCCGCTTCTCCTCATCCAACCGCGCACAGGCCCGCTCCTGCTCTGCGAACACCTGCTGCATCTGCTCAACCTTCGCCTGGTGGTCCTGCTGCTCCTGCAACACGGTCTCGGCATGCGTCAACTGCTCCTGCAGCTGTCGCTGATGCTCGTCTGCCTGTTCGACCTGCCGTTCGATCTCTTCCATAGTCCGACTGCTCAACTGCCGCGACCGCTCCATTTCAAGCTTTTTCCGGGTTGCATCGAGCCGGCTGATCAGCTGCCGACACTCTTTGTCGACAGCATTCCACTCCTCCCGTATCTGCTGCTGTTCAGTGACCGACAGCATGCTGCCGCGCAGTGCTTCGATCGTCTGAAACCCGTCGACTGCAGCCTTTTCCAGAAGCGCCCGTTCCAGCGACTGCTGCTCATCCTGAAGCAGCTTCATATCGATCTCTTTCTCCCTGGTCTCTTCTTGCTTCTCCTGCAACGTCCGCTGCACCTCGCCGATCTGGTCGAGCAGGCTGTCGCGCCTCGTCGTGATGGCCGTCAGTTCCTTGTTGAGCGCTTTGATGCTTCGAGTTGGTCGACCGGCCAACGCCGCTTCGATCTCTTTCAGCTGTTTGGCATCGGCATCGTGCTGCGCTTCAATGCCAGCCAGCGCTTGTTGGAAGGCCTGCAGCTCTTCGGTCAGCGCGGCAAGCTCCCGGTCAAGCGCCTGCTGCGCCTGCATCTGTTCACGAAACGCCGCCGTCTTGGTTTCCAGCTTTTGGACAAAACGCCCATTCTTTTCGGGCATGGTGATGCCGTGCTCCGCTAGACGCGCGCGCAAGGCCTCCTGCTGACTTCTCTCTTCCTCGCGCGCTGTTTTCAACTCCATTTCCAGTTCCAGCAGCCCCTTCTGCTCCTGACTCAGCTCGGCATCCAGTTGATTGAGATGGGTGCGCTCTTCGGCCAACTCTCCTTCGATCGTCTGAATGTTCTGATCGATCGATGCAATCTTCTGACCGTATTTGACCGCCTCCCTGATCAGCTTGGCCTGGCGTTGGAGTTCCATCTCAAGGGCATGCTTTTCCCTGCCGATTCGCTGCATCGCTTCCGTGCTCATCTCCTCCTGGGGAAGCCCCAGAATCGTGCGTATGTTGTTCCACTCGGTCACCAAACCGTTGATCTTCTGAGTCGTCAGGCTCATGGCCGGCGTCTGATCCAATCGTGCCAGTTTCGCGGAAAGCGCATCGAGCTTTTTCCGCAGCGCTTCGACCTTCTTGGTCTGATCCGCCAAAGCCTTGCTCGAATCGGTCTCCGGCACGCCTTCGGTAATAAAAGGGTGATCAAAAGAGCCGCACAAAGGACAGCGTTCACCCTCCTCCAACGCCACTATCCTGTCTTCGCTGTAATGGCGGATGTACGCTTCCTGAACGACGGCCTTGTCCAGCGTTCTCCAGATATTCTCTTCCGCGGCCAGCTGCTCGGCCAAAGCATCGTGCTGCTGCTGAATGTCAAGCAGCGCCGGCTCCTTCCTGACCGCTCTTTTCCGTATCTTCTCCTGTTCGGAAAGAAGCCCCTTATGCGCCTCGAAAATACGGATCAGCTGCTCATAATGGTCCAGCTTCGCAGTCGTCTCTTCGTATCGATCCTCGAGAGCCTGCAAAGAAGCACCGCCGCACATGGCTCTGATCTCATGTTCTGTGTTGTCTCTGGCGGCTTTCAGCTGTGCCGCTTTGCCCTCCAGCCTGGCGATCGACGCATTGATCTTGTTGATCGCAGACAACCCCTGCTTGCAGACAACGGCGGTCGCCTCGTACCGGCTTTCAGCCAGCGTCCGCCGGTCCTGTGCCATTTTCAACCGACCGATGTGATAGCCGACTTCTGCAAAAGCTTCCGCCAGCCATCGGTCCTTGTCGTGCCTGCTCAGCCATTTGGCGATTTTTGTATGCGCTTTTCGTTTTTTTCTGAGGATGCTTTCGAGATGCGAAGCAGACCGTTGCGTTTTTCTCCTCTCCGCATGATACGCCTTGCTCTTTTTCTTCAGTTCGTGAGCGGTAATCGCCTGCTGAAGAAGATCCATCTCACGCTCGATCTCCGCCCTGGCATCATTCAGTTCGCTCAGCTGCTCGGAAATCGCGGCAGCTTCCTTTTGCATGTATTCAAGGACAGCGAGCGCTTTGACCGCCTCGCGTCTTTTGGCATCGAATGCCTCGAGATCGGCCTGGTAGGCAAGCGCTTTTTGGGCCGCCTCCGCCCGAGCCAGATCACTCTCCCGGTGCATCCTGCGCTGCTGTGCGTCCGCAAGCGAAATCTGCTCACGTTCGATCTCTTTTTCCATCCGCTCGAGCGCTTCGTACCACTCCCCTTCTTTTGTGAACTGCTCCAGAACAGCCTTCTGCTCGGTGCGCTGCTCCTGAAATTCCGCCACCTCTTCCTGGAGCGCTTTGAGCTGTTGCTCGTCCATCACAGGAATCGCAGCGATCTCCTCTTTGATCCGAAGCAGTTCCTGGTGCGCTTTCCCGATCTCCCCATCGAGCTCCTCGAAATAGTTGGCATAGACATCGGTGCCGGTGATTTTTTCCAGAATTTCGGCCCGCTCCGTGTCCAGGGCATTCAGGAATGCACTAAAATCGCCTTGGACAAGCATAATGGAGCGGGTGAATCGCCTGAAATTCAGCCCGGTCAGCTCCGTCACCCGGGAACGCACATCTTTCACGCGGGTCGCCAGCACCTTCTCCTCGCCGTTGAGATGTGTCAGCTCCATTGCCGTATCGCCCTCCCCATCCCTGCCGCCTCGCTGAAAGTTCCAGCGCGCACGATAAGATTCCTTGCCAAGAGAAAAAGTCACCTCCGAATAGCAGTCGGCGGCATCGCGGGTGATGATGTGCTCGGCAGGCTGCTTCAGTCGAAAGGTCTCGCCGTAAAGGGCCAGAGAGATCGAATCCAGAATGCTGGTCTTGCCGGAGCCGTTCGGCCCGGTGATGGCAAAAACGGCGGCATCGGCCAGCGGGTATCGATCGAAAGCGATCTCCCACTCGCCTTTCAGTGAATTGATGTTCTTGAAACGTAGGTTGAGAATCTTCATCCTCTGGTTTCCCGGGTGTTGAGTCGAAATGAAACGGGTCGGCCGAGAGAAATTGATCGATCGCGCGATCAATGGCTGGCGGGTCGTCCTCGGACAGCTTTCTAGGATAGGTCAACAGCGCTGTCTTATCAAGCCTTACGCGGCAATGCAGAAGCACCCACGTCGGCGACGATCCGTGCATAAGCCTGCTCGATGGCCGGTTCACCAGATCGACGCTCGAGCCGCCTGACGTCGAAATGCGCCTCGGCCATCTCCTGGAAATGTTCGACAAAGATGAGGTTGAGCGAGGCTCCGCCGATCGCTCCAACCACCGGCACCGACTACACGGCAAGCTTTTCGGAGACCGAAATGCTGAAGCGGAATATCGGGGACAGGTCTTGAAATAAAATATGCTTTATTTCAAGACCTGTCCCCTATCGTGTCCCCCCATCGCTTAAAATCTGTGTCGAATTCCCGCGGCAGCGAACGTGTGCGCCGGATTCATTCCGTGTCTTGTTCCGGCTTTTTTTGTCGGCCGGTCACGGCACTGTAAATGGCAACCCAATACGGAACGACAAACGTGAGGCATGCCTTGAAAAGATCGATGTCACCGCCATTGATCAATTCATCCCCTTGATTGATGCCATTCAGGATGGTTCCCACAACAAGGGCAATCCCAATCGATCTGAACTGCATTTCGCGGTCCGCGGTGAGCCGATACCTGTTGGTGAGTAGAGCCAGAGGACCACGGCGACGCCTCACCCGATGGTCCTTAGCGTTGTTGTCGTGGTCCGAATTTTGGGCCACTGCCTGATTACCCGGTTGCCCGACTCTTTTGGTCATCGCCTCCGCCCATCGTACTGATTGCTCGATGCCTCCGAATGGAAATAAATGGACCCCCACGACACGAACTCCGGCACCCGTTCCCATTCGTTCCGCTAAATCGACAAAAAGGTCATCCCGACTCGAATCACGCATCAATGCGTACAATTGTTGAGGTCGCTGTTTCATCATCCCGATCGATGCGGTGACGCCGCAAAGCGATGCATAGTGCAGTAAAGTTTTCATCGATGCCGGACCCGGCATCCCAATATAAACCGGTGCGTCTAGCCCTTGTTTGTTCATTCGGTCGAGCCATGAAAAAATCGCTCTGCGGCTAAAGCAGAATTGCGTGACGACACCGGCGTGGAGACCGTGTTCCTTGGCGTATCGAATTTTTTCCAACAACGCTCGCTCGATGATGTCCACCTTGACCGTTGGATGACCGCCGGGATGCCCCGCAAACAGCAGACGCTTAAAACCGTAGCGTTGAAATAGGCCGGTGTCCAATAGTTCGTGGCTGGTGCGGAATTGACCGATTGCCTTTTGGACGCTGCCTGCAATCACCAACAGCTCTGTTGTGCCTGCGTCGGCTAAGCCACGCAGGAGCGCCGACAAGTGATCGGCATCGGCTGTCAATCTCGCTGCGATATGCGGAACCGGATGCAGGCCAATACGCTTCATGCAGTCGGCGAGATCGATCGTTAAATCATTCGAAGACCGCAACAGATGTGGAAAAAAGACTCGACTGCCACTCGGCAATTGAGTTCGGAGCGCATTCACGTCGATAGCCGACGTCGCCACTACTTCGATCGAAAACGGTGCAAAAAGTCTGTGAAGCCGGACCGGCGCGGAGCCGGATGGCTTTTCGGCGTCCGGGAGATTGGATTTGACAAACATGGTTCGTTTCTTTATCTTACGTTAACGTAAGTATTTTCATTAAATGACAGCTCTCTGTCAAGCGAACCTGGAGCGACGAACCGATGATTGATTCTACAAAAAACGCAATAAGAAAACGCCGTAAGACAACCTTGAAATCGCTTGCCGATAAAGTCGGGCGTGGCGAAAGAATTGTCGGCATGGAATGCCATGACACACCGAGCGCAATCATGGCCGAGGAGCTTGGTATGGACTTGCTTTGTTGTGGAAGTCCTGGGCCGATGGGACTATTTGGCCATGAAAGTATGGCGGATGTGGATTTTGATGAACAGCTCTACATGTTGAAGGCTGTGCTTCGCGGTGCTCGGACGCCGTTTATTATTTGCAACATGCCGAACACGACTGCAAGCGTCTCTGTCGAAGACGCAGTACGCAATGCTGCACGTATTGCCCACACAGGTGCGGACGGTGTGCACATCGAGCCGAGTTTAGGTACGATTCCGATGATCCGGGGCATTGTCGCTGCAGGAATACCGGTCATCGGACACTTCGGGGTTCAGGGGGAGCGTGCCGTTATGTCGAGCGGCTATGCGCCGCGAGGTCGGCAGGCGGACGACGCGGTGAAAATTGTTCATTTGATCGAACAGTGCATCGATGCGGGCATCAGCATCGCGTTGCTCGAACATACGTCAGAAGAGCTAACAAAGTGGTGTCATGAAAATCTGCCAATTCCGATCGCTAGTTTGGGGTCCGGCCCGTATGCGAGTGGAATTTTTCACGTGTCGTGCGACATCATCGGTTGCTCGGTATTTCCGATCCCGCCGAAACGGGAAACCTTTGCGAATGTTTGGCAAGTCATGAAAGACGGTTATTCGGCTTATTTTGAAGCTGCCAAGCGTGGAGACTATCCCAAGCGCGAAAACTCCCACCATATGACAAATGCCGAATACCAGCGGTTTATCGACTTGATCGAGCACCGATCGACTCCCACGTAAGTGTCGGTCCACTTGGCATCCATCCGTCCTCGGTTGCGGAAAAATGATGGAACGCGATACAGCCCATCCGTCTCCCATTCGATCTTTATCCCATTGGACAAGTCGGCTCCGGAACCAATGTGGCGGGTACCTGCTGGCTAGGAGGCTGTCCGAGA
>DEII01000034.1 GCA_002352385.1 Methylococcaceae bacterium UBA2778
CACTATTCGCCTCAAATGATCGACAAATTGGCCGGGAGCCAATTTGGGCCGCGTTAGCGACCCCGAAGGGGTGGAAACCAAGGATGGTTTCCATCAATAATCTGACTCAATCAGTCTCGCCCTCGCTACGATCGCTATTCTCGGACAGCCTCCTAGTCCAGCAGCCCTTTCAAAGTGCCCTTAACCGTTTCTTTCGCTGCATCCTCCACCGACGGCTTGGGTGCTTCGGGGGTTGCATCGCCGGCGGATTCTTTGGCTGGCTCTGCACCCTCAGCAGCAGCATCCTTAGCGGCATCGCCTTCGGCAGCGGCATCTTTAGTGGCGGGTGCCGCTTGGCTTTCGGCGGGCGCGGCCGTTTCTGCGGGCGTTGCCGTCTTCCCTGCTGCAGACTTAGCGTCGGTGGCCGCTCCTTCCGCAGCCGCCTTCTCCTGCTTCAGGCCGACATTGTCCATAACACTGTCCGCCTGTTCGTGGACCGACTCCCTGACCCCACCGACCGCTCCGCTCATGGCATCGGTCGCAACGCCAGCCTGAACCATCCCGGAAGAACCCAACACCAGGCCAAAAGCCGCTGCGCCAACCAATTGTTTTGCTTGCATAAAAAACTCCTCCTTACTCAATCCCGATTGAAAGATGAAATGCGTCTTCGATTATACCACCACGGCCGCCGACACAGTATCGGAAAAGATACGGACGGCGACGACCTCCGACGGCGGGCTCACAGCATCTTCCCGAACAGACGGCGCACTGCCGCCACGTTCGAGGAAAGGAGCTGAATCGTTGCGCAACATTTGGAATTGCTGAGCAACGGACCATCCACGCAGTTGCTATTCCTCAAAACCTTGCGTTACAATCCCCGCCTCTATTCATTGATCGTTCCCAGACCTCTGAAGCCAACCAGTCTGATCCCGCAATACAGGCTGCCATAAAAATCCCGCTTATCATTTCGCCTGTTTTCCGCTAGAATTCGTACGTTTGGCCCCGAGCAAACCGAATGTTCGACGAAGGCAGCGCTTCGTCAGCCCGACGCGCTGCCCGGGCACGTTCCTCACACCCACAGAAATCAGCGGAGTAGTCGATGGCGATCGAACGCACTTTTTCCATTATCAAACCCGATGCAGTAGCCAAGAACGTGATTGGAGAGATCTATTCGCGCTTTGAAAAAGCCGGGCTCAGTATCATCGCAGCAAAGATGCTGCACCTGACACGCCGGCAGGCCGAGGGGTTTTATGCGGTACACAAGGAGCGTCCTTTTTTCAATGACCTGGTCGAGTTCATGACGTCAGGGCCGGTCATGATGCAAGTTCTGGAAGGAGAAAATGCCATCGGCTTGAATCGTGAACTGATGGGCGCGACCAACCCGGCGGAAGCGGCTCCCGGCACCATTCGGGCGGACTTCGCCAGCAGCATCGATGCCAATGCCGTACACGGCTCCGACGGGCCGGATACCGCCAAACAGGAAATCGCTTTCTTTTTTGCCGAAAATGAACTCTGCCCTCGCACACGCTAATTCCTTTCGCGATGAGAACCCGCGTGCAGCGAGTTTAGGCGCGCCCGAAGAGGAAAGAGCCGGACTGCCTGCCGTCAACCTGCTTGATCTCGATCGTGACGGGTTGACACGCTTCTTTACCGGTCTGGGTGAAAAACCGTTCCGTGCGAGTCAGGTGCTGAAATGGATTCACCAGCAGGGCGTCGTCGACTTCGATGCCATGAGCAATTTGAGCAAGGCCTTGCGGCGCCGGTTGTCGGAGTGCGGTGAAATCGCCCTGCCGACGATCGTCCTGGAGCAGCGATCCGTCGACGGCACGCACAAATGGCTGCTGCAGCTGGCCTGCGGCAACCGCATCGAAACCGTCTTTATACCGGAAGAGGGGCGCGGCACGCTGTGCATTTCTTCGCAGGTGGGCTGCACGCTCAACTGTTCGTTCTGTTCGACCGCTCGACAGGGATTCAATCGCAATTTGAGCGTGGCGGAGATCATCGGTCAGCTGTGGATGGCAAAACAAGCTCTGGGTGAAAAAACGCAGATCACCAATGTCGTTCTGATGGGAATGGGCGAGCCTCTGCTCAATTTCGACAATGTGGTCGCCGCCATGAACCTAATGATGGACGATGTCGCCTACGGTCTATCGAAACGGCGGGTCACGCTGAGCACTGCCGGCATCGTCCCTGCGATCGACCGGCTCGCTCGAGTATCCGACGTCAGCCTGGCCGTCTCTTTGCATGCAACGGACGACGCAGTGCGGAACGACCTGGTTCCGATCAACAGAAAATATCCGCTCGATGCGCTGCTGCAGGCGTGCAAACGCTACGTCGACGGCGCCCGACGTAAAGTAACGTTCGAGTACGTGATGCTCGACGGCATCAACGACTCGCCGGCGCAGGCCAAAGCCTTGGCCAGGCTGTTGAGCGGCGTGCCCTCCAAGGTCAATCTGATTCCGTTCAACCCGTTTCCGGGCGCACCTTATCGCTGCTCGTCCACAATAGCCATCGATCGCTTTCAGGAGATTCTGCAGCGTGCCGGCTTGGTCGCAACCAGGAGAAAAACACGCGGCGACGATATCGATGCCGCCTGCGGCCAACTGGTCGGCCGGGTCGATACACGAACCCGACGACACAAAACAAACGCCGTTCACCCATCATGAGCAACCGTCTATTGATCACTTTTGCTTTCTGCACCGGCCTGATCGGCTGTGCGACAGAAAGCAAACAGCCCAAAAATCTCGAGCTGCCCCAAGCCAGCCCGGCTGACGTCTATATCAATCTGGGCGTCAAATACATGGAACTCGGCAAGCTGGATGTCGCCCTGGGAAAACTGAACAAAGCGCTGCAGATCGATCCCAAAAACAGCGAGGCGCACAACGCCGTCGCGGTACTGTACGAGGAGTTGAAGCAGACCGATCTCGCCCGCGCTCATTTCAAAAAAGCGGTGCAGTTGCGGCCGAACAATTCCCGGGCCCAGAACAACTATGGCCGGTTTCTCTGCGCCCACAAAAATTATGCCGCGGCGGAGCGGCACTTCAAAAAGGCGTATGAAGCACCGCTCAATCAACGACCCTGGATCGCTTTGACGAACGCCGGGACCTGCGCACTGTTGGCGGGCAGGGTGAAACAGGCTGAAGAGTTTCTGCGGAAAGCGCTGAATCTCAACCCACGATTCGCACCGGCTCTGCGGGAAATGGTCAAAGTCAGTTTCGAACAGCGCAATTACCTTTCGACGCGCGCCTTCCTGCACCGTTATGAATCGGTGTCAAAGCATACGCCGGATACCTTATGGATCGGCATTCAAACCGAGCAGATGCTCGGCGACCAGGAGCAAGCCGCTCAATACAAGCAGATGCTGGGGCAAAAGTTCCCAACTTCGCAAGAGGCTGCTCAGATGTGGAAAGGGATGCGGTAAGCAGGGATCGGGAAACAGGAAACAGGGATCGGAACGGATGAGTCTATTTTCTGATTCCTTCCTCCTGCTCCCCGATTCTTGTCGCGGCAGACATTAAACCAAGCAAGACAATCAATGGCTAACAAAATTCAGGCGATCCGCGGGATGCACGATATCCTGCCCGAGCAGACGCCGCGCTGGCAGGCGGTGGAAGAGAGGCTGCGAGCAGTGCTGGAATCGTACGGCTACCAGGAGATTCGCCTGCCGGTGGTGGAAAAAACCGAACTGTTCCGGCGCTCGATCGGCGAGGTGACCGATATCGTCGAAAAGGAGATGTATACATTCGAGGACCGCAACGGCGACTCCCTGACGCTGCGACCGGAGGGAACGGCAGGCTGCCTGCGCGCCTGCATCGAACACGGGCTGCTGCACAATCAGGTGCATCGCCTCTGGTATATGGGCGCCATGTTCCGCCATGAACGCCCGCAAAAAGGCCGTTATCGTCAATTCTATCAACTCGGCGTGGAAACCTACGGGATGCCGAGCCCCGACATCGATGCGGAATTGATCCTGTTGACCCGGCGCTTCTGGCAGCGCCTGGGTATCGGCAACAAACTCGAATTGCAGGTCAACTCACTCGGAACTGGCGCAGAGCGTGCGGCCTATCGCCAAATCCTGACCAACTATCTTCGCAGCCGTTTCGATCGTCTCGATCAGGACAGTCAGCGGCGCCTGGAAACCAATCCGCTGCGCATTCTCGACAGCAAGAACCTCGACATGGCACCGATCATCGCCGAGGCGCCGCGGCTGATGGATTATCTGGGTGACGAGTCGAAATCGCATTTTCAAACCCTGACGGAGATGCTGACGGATGCCGGTGTCGAATATTCGGTGAATCCCTGCCTGGTGCGCGGGCTCGATTATTACTCCAAGACCGTCTTTGAATGGGTCACCGACCGGCTCGGAGCGCAGGGCACGGTCTGCGCCGGCGGGCGTTACGATGGGCTGGTCGAACAACTGGGCGGACGGACAGCATCGGCGATCGGCTTTGCGCTGGGGATGGAGCGGCTCATCTCGCTGACCGAAGAGAGCAGCCTTCTCGATCTGAACGGGGCGCCCGATGTTTATATGATCCGGGTCGGCGTCCTTGCGGAACAGGCTGGCATAGGCTTGGCGGAGCAGTTGCGCGATGCTTTGCCCAACTTGAAATTGCTGCTGCATTGCGGCAACGGCGGTTTCAAGAGCCAGTTCAAGCGCGCGGACAAGAGCGGCGCCGAATATGCGCTGATCCTTGGTGACGACGAAATGGCGACCGGTTCCGCCAGCATCAAATCGCTGCGCACCGAGGGGCCGCAAATGACGGTGAGCCAGACCGAACTATCTGATTATTTTCAAAGAATTCTGACAGCTGAACGAGGATAACAGTGGAAATCTATAACTCCGAAGAAGAGCAGATCGACGCGCTGAAACGATGGTGGCGGGAAAACGGGCGTTCCGTTGTGGCCGGCATCACCATTGGAATCGCGGCAATCATCGGCTGGAACCTGTGGCAAACCCATAAGGACAATCAGGCGCTGGAGGCATCGGCGCTTTTTCAGCAACTGCTGAGTGCGATCGAACAGAAGCAGAACGAACGCGCAGAGAAACTGAGTACACGCGTGAATGATCTATACGCTTCGACGCCTTATGCCGTTTATGGTGGTCTGTTTCTGGCCAAATTGAAAACCGACGCCGGCGATTCAGCCGCCGCCCGCGAGGCCCTGGAGGAGGCCATTGCAGCGACCGACGATGCAAACCTCAAACATGTGGCCCGCATCAGGCTGATTCGGCTTATGTTGGCAAACGCGGAAGCTGAAGCGGCACTGCAGATGATCGCGGAGGTCGACATGGGCAAGGCCGGACAGTTCGAAGGCAACTACCAGGAACTGAAAGGTGACTGCTATGTCGCCTTGAACCGATCCGCTGAAGCGCTCACTGCCTATCAAAGAGCGGTCGCCCTGGGCAATCGCACACCATTTCTCCAGATGAAAATGGAAGATTTGGCCGAACCGATGAGCCAAGAGTCTGAACCCATTCAGAAGCCTGATGCACCCGCTCAGAAGCCCGAACCAGCGGCCCAGGAATCCGAGCCGCCAAGTCAGAATTCTGAAGCAGCGACGCAGAAGCCTGAGGCACCGATTCAGGAATCCGAAAAATAATGCGTTGGCTGCTTGTCATCCTGCTGAGCCTCGCCTTGAATGGCTGCGGCGGCACACTGAGCAAAGTGACCGATTCACTCGACGGGTTGACGGGCCTTTTTGGTGACAGCGACAACTCGGAACCGCCCGCCCCCCTTCCGGAGATTGCTCCGGAGATACAGATCCAAACGCTGTGGCAAAGCGATGTCGGCGATGGCTATGAGCAGCGTGTCAGGCTGGTGCCAGCCGTTTACGACGATAAAGTCTTCGCGGCGGATCGCAACGGTCTGGTGGAAGCACGCAATGCGCAAACCGGCGAACTGATTTGGGAAGTCGAGACCGAACTGCCCCTCTCGGCAGGCCCGGAAGTCCATTATGGGCAGGTCGTGCTGGGCACCAGCGACGCCGAGGTCGTGGCGCTCAATGCAGATGACGGGGAAAGCCACTGGACGGTCACGGTCTCGAGTGAAGTGCTTGCTCTGCCGCGCACAGCTCAGGGCATCGTCGTCATCCGTACCATCGATGGTCGAATCATCGGACTGGATGAGCGCTCCGGCGCAAAGATTTGGTCTTACGAACGGGGGGTGCCGACCCTCAGTCTGAGAGGAACGAGTGCCCCGGTAATTGCCGGCGGCCGTGTCATTGCCGGCTACGCCAGCGGAAAGCTCGTTGCTTTGCGCCTGAAGGATGGAAAAGTCGAGTGGGAAGCCAACATAGCACTGCCTCAAGGCAAATCGGAGCTGGATCGGCTGGTCGATATCGATACCGATCCAATCGTGGTCGATGACGTCATCTATCTCTCCAGCTTTCAATCCGGACTGTTTGCCGTTTCCGTCCACGACGGCGAAGTATTGTGGCAACGCAGGAATTTGTCCTCGTTCGCCGGCATGAATGCCGACTGGCGCTATCTATACGTCACCGATGTGAACAGCGATGTCTGGGCGGTGGACCAGCGCAGTTCTTCCGCCCTGTGGAAACAGGATCAGCTGCATAAACGCAGACTGACTGCACCTGCCATATATAAGGAATTTGTCGTGGTCGGAGACTTCGAAGGTTACCTCTACTGGCTGTCACAGGACGACGGACACCTGCTCGGCCGCATACGGATCGGCAGCGATCCGATCGAAGCGGCACCCGTAGTGGTCGACGATGTACTCTACGTCTATGGCAAAGGAGGAGCACTGGCTGCGGTGATGACCGGCGAACGCATCGCGCCACCGGCCGCCGAGGTTGAACCGGAAAGCGAGGACAAGTCTTCGGATTCTGACTCGGACTTCAACTCTGACCCTGACTTCTGAAGCCAGGGATCAGGGATCGGGAAACAGGAATCAGAAAAACCCGACACCCGACACCCGATACCTGAAATCTGAAATCTGAAATCTGAAATCTGAAATCTGAAATCTGAACACCATGCTACCGGTAATCGCCCTGGTCGGCCGCCCCAATGTGGGCAAATCGACGCTGTTTAATTATCTGACCCGCAGCCGGGACGCGTTGGTCGCCGACTTTTCCGGACTGACCCGTGATCGTCAATATGGCCGGATCAAACGCGGCGACCGTGACTGCCTCGTCGTCGATACTGGGGGTATCGTCGAAAGATGCACAGGGATCGAAGACCAGGCGGTGCGCCAGGTAAACTACGCCATCGAAGAAGCCGATCTGATACTGTTTTTGGTCGATGCACGCGAAGGACTGAGCGCTTCCGATCTAACCATCGCACAGCAGCTGCGCAAGACCAATAAACCCGTCCTGCTTGTCATCAACAAGATCGATGGCATCGACGCGAATCTGGCCGGTGCCGAATTTCATGCCATGGGATTGGGCGAGGTGGTATCGATCGCCGCATCGCACGGCCGCGGCGTTGTTGAATTATTGAAACGCATCGATGCGCTTCTGCCGAAAACCGAAGCGCCCTCGGAGGAAAAACCGCAAGGCATTGCCATTGCGGTCGTCGGCCGACCCAACGTCGGCAAATCCACCCTGGTCAATCGCCTGCTCGGTGAGGAGCGGGTGGTGGTTTTCGACCAGCCCGGCACCACTCGGGACAGCATCTACATTCCTTTCGAACGGGGCGGCAAACGCTACACCCTGATCGACACCGCCGGCATACGACGCCGCTCGAAAGTGTCCGAAGCGATCGAAACATTCAGTATCATCAAGGCCTTGCAGGCGATCGACCAAGCCAATGTGGTCATCTATCTGATCGACGCGCGCGAAGGCGTCACCGAGCGCGACGCCAATCTGCTGGGGCTGGTGCTCGAAGCGGGCCGAGCGCTGGTAATCGGGTTGAACAAGTGGGACGGCCTGACCCAGGAGCAACGAAGCGCGGTCAGACGCCAAATCGATGTCAAACTGCCGTTCATCGATTTCGCCGAGAAGCATTTCATCTCGGCGCTCCATGGAACCGGCGTTGGCGGACTGTTCGATGTGGTTCAGGATATCTACCAAGCTTCGATGGTCGATATGTCGACAGCCGCCTTGTCGGCACTGCTGAAAGAGGCCGCCGAGGCTCACCCGCCGCCGCTGGTTCGGGGGCGACGCATCAAACTGAAATACGCCCATCAGGGCGGACACAACCCTCCGGTCGTGGTCATCCACGGCAACCAGACCGATGCCGTCCCGGCCTCCTACAAGCGCTATTTGATGAACTTTTTCCGGGAGCGCCTGGCGCTGATCGGCACACCGGTCCGCCTGCAGTTCAAATCGAGCGACAATCCTTTCAAAGGCAGGCGCAACCCACTGTCCGAACGCCAGATTCGCAAACGCAAGCGGCTTCTGAGGCACGTGAAAAAGAAGAAATGAAGGCGTACAAGCGCCTGCCGCATATGGCTGGTGTTTGGTTGCGGCATCCACAACAGCGAACGAGCGCCAAAGCAGACGCCGAGCCCCTATCCCGATGCTGTTGAATTTAGATGAGGTGCTCCTTCTCCCTCC
>DEII01000078.1 GCA_002352385.1 Methylococcaceae bacterium UBA2778
AGACGGAGTAACTATATTGGGTCGATAGCAGACATACATCACTCTCCTAAAAATGTTCGTTTCCCGGTCCTGCGCTCAATTCGCTCAAGAAAGACGCGCGGATAGTGAATCGCTCTATGCTGCTCCATGTCCAGCACCATTGTCTTGCTCATCTTTAGTGTCGGGTTATCTATCAGCGTATGGCTATGGGTCGTCGAAGGGTTCGTGTCATTCCTGGTAATGCTGGTTCTCACCTTTTTGGTGGGCGGTTTTGTCGCTTTCGTTTTAGAGATCGCCGCAGCCATAGGGCGCTGGCTGTGCCGTCTTTAACATCGATGCCAACGGCCACAAACTTATCCATTGAATTGTGCAACCAGCGAATCGTAAAGCATCTGGCGCTGTGAGTCGATAATCCGCTGCATTATGTCAACCTCGCAGCCCGTCAACCCGGCATCGCGTTCGATAACATCCGGCATGGTTTCGAGTCCAAGCGCCAAGCTTTTGAATGCTGTCGAGAGCGTATCTTCATATTGCTCGATCGGTATCAACCGCCGTTGCGCCGTTTCCAGTTTAATCCTTTCATTTTCCGCCCGATAATGATCCAGTCGGTCCCGGGGCGACCACTGACTCGGATCGTCACTTACAGCGACCTTTTGTAGCGCCTCGTTTAACAACACCTCGAAAACATCGGCCATGCGGTACGTCGGGTGGCCTGTTTGGCCGGTCCCGGCAGGTTTCAACCCTGTAGCTTTGATCTTTTCGCCAAGATGCTTCCGGCAGCATTTCAGCTCGCGCGCGAATGCCTGAACCGACAGGCAAATCCCATTTTCAGCTTTACTAACCGAGCTCATAAGTGAAGTGTTGTCCTATGAAAAGTCAAAAAACTGTCGAAAACCAGGAGCGTGAACGTCCCCACGGCTTGAGCCATGTTCCAGGGTCCCCGACAAAAATATGCGCCTTTTCGGCCGCTTGTATGGTGACGTGCCTCCTGTTCGACGGCTAAACGCAATGGTTCAATTTGCTCTTTATGAAAATCAGCGAGACTTTCATGGGTTGTGGGATATTCCTCTTTCTCAACGTAACCTTGCTACAAGTCGCGGGGGATCAGGCAGGAGCGTGTAGAGCTTTCTCGTCGGCATTTGCCTTGCCATCGATCACGATCGCAGCGGCTTTTCGGTTGGCCTCCAAATCATGTGTAAATGATCCTCTCTGGCGTTCGGAAATCTCTTCCGGTGTTAGCGTTGATAACTTCCGCAGATAGGTGGCTTTACCGGATAGGCCAGTCTCGAACGGTGCCGCCGAAGGAATCATGGTTTAGCGTTTTGCGTTGCACTTTTTAGCCATCAATTGAGCTTCGGACCACCGCTAGCAATACCCGACGTTTGCGCCAAATGATAGTCGCCAATTCCTCGACAAGATGTGCCTCAGTCTCACAGGCCGGTTGGTGCTCCTGTACCAGTGCCGATAACAGATCGGGGTTCGGCGAGAGCTCCCCTGGGTCTTCATGTGGCAGCACAGTCAGTCGGGCAAAAATACCGTTCTTTGTGGCGGTGTAACGTACGGCGTCATAGCTTCCGGTGGCCTCTGTGGCCTCCGGGGATATCTAGGCAGTGGAAAGCCCGGAATCGGCTTTAGCTGTCGGCATGACTCTCCCCTTTTTATGATGGTTGGGTCCTGGCGTTGGTTAAGGCTATTTCTACTGATGTAAAGTTCACACACCCTTGGATGTCGATTTCGATGGGCGACGGATGTCTGCGTCACCGGAGCGGTTTAACGACAACAAGTCCTTCTTTGCCTTTGTCCGTTAGGGTGAAGAGATTTTTCTGACCAGGTTTCCTGGTCACTCGGATATACCCACAACACTCCAGCTTCTTAGTCGCATAGGAAAGATCGGATTTGTTGAGCCGAATTGCCTCCTTGAAAATAAGGGGCAATTCGAATAGATCCGCCTTTAGAGCTCTGTGCGCGGCCAATAATGCTCTGTAGAGAAGCAACCCTCTCCCGCCGCAATCTCGATAAACATCAGCCGAGGATTTGAGGGTGTCTTCCCCATACACCTGGGATGGATTAACCCCTTTCGACTGACGCCGAGCCAAAATCCCTTTTTCTGTGGCGGTATAAATTCGTTCTACTTCCATAGTAATTTCTATTTATTAAAAGATAATATAAAAGAATAGGGACCGGGGTTAGCACCTTGACTACACCCTGTTGCTATTTTCGCAACCCCCAAGTCGTTGGACTTTCTCCCACATCGCCACACCTCGCTCGTCCATGTACCGATCGGGATAGGTAGTGATATCGGTTTCCACTCGGATTGAGAACCCATCCAAAATGATTCGGCCTGCCTCAATCATAATGTTCTGTAGCCGCAAGACATCTTGGTTGAGTGTTTCAATTGGCGATTCGAGCAATATTGCATCATGTACGGGTGCAATAATTTTTAATCCGGCTTGATGAGCCAGCGTGCACGCCAGCCTGAGCATTTCTGTTCCATTGGCCTGGCAAGGAAAGTTCTGCAGAGCGGTATCGCTATCGCTTTCATTGACGTATTTACGCCAACCAAAAACGGTTTCTATGTATCCTGCCGCTCGGCAATGATAAGATAGCGCCGAAACCCACTTCCAGTAAACCGGGTAGGATTCCTTATGCGCTCGGGCGCATTCTCATTTTGTGGACT
>DEII01000137.1 GCA_002352385.1 Methylococcaceae bacterium UBA2778
GCGGTGGGGAAGTCGGCGCAGCTGCCGTTGCAGACCTGGCTGCCTGATGCGATGGCCGGGCCGACGCCGATCAGCGCACTGATTCATGCAGCGACGATGGTGACGGCCGGGGTTTACCTGATTGCCCGTACTCATGTTCTGTTTACACTGGCGCCGGACATTCAGTTTCTGGTCGCGGTGATCGGCGCGGCAACGCTGCTGATGGCAGGGTTTTCGTCGCTCATGCAGACCGACATCAAACGCATCATCGCCTATTCCACCATCAGCCAGATCGGCTACATGATGCTCGGGTTGGGCGTGGGGGCCTGGACCGCGGGCGTGTTCCACGTGGTCACGCACGCTTTCTTCAAGTCATTGCTGTTTTTGGCGGCCGGCGGTGTTATTTACTGCTTTCATCATGAACACAATATATTCAAAATGGGCGGGCTGCGCAAACGGCTGCCGGTCACCTTCTGGAGCTTTATGGCCGGTGGCGCCGCACTGTCGGCTCTGCCCTTTACCTCCGGCCATTACAGCAAGGATGAAATTCTTTTGACAGCCTATACGGTGGGCGCATCCGGGCCTCTGTTTTGGGCGGCCGGGGTGATCGGCGCCTTGTTGACTGCGATGTATACGTTTCGCCTGATTTTTATCGTGTTTTTTGGGTCGGATGAAAAGACCAAAGAGGTCAAGGAGTCGTTTGGGTACAGCATGGCGGCTGTGTTGGTCGTCCTGAGCGTGTTGGCCCTGTTCGGCGGGCTGCTCAAGCTGCCTTTACACGATGTTTTGCATTCGGTGTTTTCTGAAACGGAGCAGGCCACCTCTGTCGGCTGGGTCGGTCTGGTCACGACTTTGATACCGTTCCTGGGCATTGTGATCGTCTATCTATTCTATAGCGCACGAATATTCTCGGCGGATGCGCTGATGCAGACCGGCATCGGCCGGGCCCTCAACCGCTTCTGGTTCAGCGATTGGGGTATGGACTGGCTGTATGACAAGGCGTTCGTGCAGCCATACAAGTGGCTGGCGGCGATCAATAAAGGCGACATTGTCGATGCCCTATACAAAGGCATTGTCGTGTTCAGCCGCTATTGCCATTATGGGGTCAGCCGCACGCAGACCGGAGAGTTGCGCTGGTATGCAGCCGGAATGGTGCTCGGTATCGTTCTGATCATTGGCGTTGGAGTGTTGTCATGATTCTGGTGTGGCTGATTATCGTTCTTTTTATCGGCGGTCTGCTCGCCGGTTTGGCGGAACGCTGGAGTGGCATCGCGCCGCGCTGGATTGCCTTGGCTGCATTGACGATCGATGCCTGCTTGGTGATCGTGCTTATCCTGGACGCCGAGTCGCTCGCTGTATCGGCGACTTCCAGTTCCTGGATCACGGATCTGAAGTGGGCGTGGATTCCGCGTTTCGGAATCACTTTTCATCTTGCCGTGGATGGGCTCAGTCTGCTGCTGGTCGCGCTCACCGTTTTTCTCGGCTTTATGGCGGTCTCCTGTTCCTGGACGGAAATCAAGCAGGGCAACGGCTTTTTTCATTTCAATCTGCTATGGACCTTGTCCGGTGTGCTGGGAGTGTTTCTGGCTCTGGACCTCTTTCTGTTCTTTTTTTTCTGGGAAGTGATGATCATTCCCATGTACTTTCTGATCAGTATCTGGGGCCATGAAAATCGCGCCTATGCGGCGATGAAATTTTTTCTCTTCACCCAGGTCAGCGGTCTGTTGATGCTGCTTGCTATCGTCGCGTTGGTATTCGTCCATTATCAGAGCAGCGGTGTTTTCACCTTCGATTATTTCGACCTGCTCGATGCCGCGCTCGATTCCACGGTTGCTTTTTGGTTGATGCTGGGGTTTTTCATCCCTTTTGCGGTCAAACTGCCGGCCGTACCTTTTCATACCTGGCTGCCGGATGCACACACTCAGGCGTCGACCGGCGGCAGTGTGATTCTGGCCGGTGTTCTGCTGAAAACGGGAGCGTACGGGCTGATCCGGTTCGTGGTGCCGTTGTTCCCGGAGGCTGCGCACGCATTCACGCCGGTGGCGATGACGCTCGGCGTGGTCAGCATACTGTATGGCGCCAAGCTGGCTTTTGCCCAATCGGATATGAAACGGCTGATTGCCTATACCAGTGTCAGCCATATGGGCTTTATATTGCTTGGCGTTTTTGCCTGGAATGCCATCGCGCTGCAGGGTGCGGTGATGACGATGCTGGCGCACGGGATCAGTGCCGCGGCGCTGTTCATGATCGCCGGTGGTTTGCAGGAGCGGATGCATACCAGGGACATGGGGCGCATGGGCGGGTTGTGGGATGACGTACCGCGAATGGCCGCGATCGCGCTGTTTTTTTCCATCGCCGCCCTTGGAATGCCGGGGCTGGGTAATTTCATCGGTGAGGTTTTGGTATTGCTGGGGGCGTTTCAGGTGGATCGTGCAATGACCGTCGTCGCGGCATTGGGTTTGATTGTAGCACCCATCTATTCTCTCATCGTCATTCAGAAGGCTTTTCATGGTTCGCCTAGCGAACACGATACGATCCGGGACTTCGGCGCCCGTGAGATGACCGCAATGGGCTTCATGGTGGTCGCAACGGTATGGATGGGACTTTATCCGCAGGCGATGATGGCGCTCTCGGAACCAGGGATCAGGGAACAGGGATCAGGGATCAGGAAAGAGGAATCAAAACAAGAGATCCATACTTTCGGATCCCCGATTCCCGATTCCCGATACCTGAGTCGGGGGGCAGTTATCAGGGGTCAGGAAACAGGAATCAAAACGAGCGGTTCATCCATTCCGATCCCTGGTCCCCGATCCCCGATTCCTGAATCGAGGACCGATAAGCCATGAGCGTTCTTGACCTCCTTGCGTTGCTTCCGATTATTGTCATCGCAGCAGCGGCCGTGGTCGTGATGCTGGCGATTGCTCTGCGCCGTGATTATCGGTTGTCGGCAGCTTTGGCTGTGATCGGGGTTGTTCTTACGATCGCAGCACTGCCGGTCTCATTCGGGATGGCGCCGACCCAGGCCACGCCCCTACTCGTGATCGACCACTTTGCTCTGTTTTTCATGGGGCTTCTGTTGGCAACCGGTCTGGCGGTGATCTTGCTCTGTTACGGTTATTTTTCCGAGCGGGAAGGGCAGAACGAAGAGCTTTATCTGCTGCTGCTGACCGCCATGCTGGGCGCGGTCGTTCTCGTTGCCAGCAGCCATTTCGCGACCTTTTTTCTGGGACTGGAAACCTTGAGCGTCTCCTTGTTCGCGCTGATCGCTTATCCATTCAAAAACAAGATGTCGCTTGAGGCCGGGTTGAAATATCTTACTCTCTCAGGTGTTTCTTCGGCCTTTCTGCTGTTCGGTATCGCCTTGATCTATGGCGAAGTGGGGACTCTCTTTTTTCAACAGATCGGCGCGTTGCTGCGCAACAGCGGAGGTGGAGATCTCGCGGTTTTGATCGGCATTATCATGATCGTAGGCGCGATGGGCTTTAAATTATCATTGGTCCCGTTTCATTTGTGGACATCGGATGTTTACCAAGGTGCGCCTGCTCCGATCAGCGCGTTGATTGCCACCGTCTCGAAAGGCGCCGTCTTTGCAGTGTTGCTGCGCTATTTCATAGTCAGCCACGCCAATGATTTTGAAGCTCTTTTTACTGTCATAAGTGCGATCGCTTTGCTCTCGATTCTGGCCGGAAATCTCTTGGCGTTGCTGCAAAACAACGTCAAACGAATGCTTGCCTACTCATCCATTGCGCATATGGGCTATCTGCTGGTGGCTTTTGTGGCTCTCAACCGAATCGGCAGCCAATTGACTGTCGAGACGGTCAGTTTTTATCTTGTAGCCTACATCATTACCACGTTGGGCGCCTTCGGTATGGTCACGGTTTTGTCATCGGCGGAAACAGAGGCCGACGCGCTCGAGGATTATCGCGGGCTGTTTTGGCGTCGTCCCTGGCTGGCCGGGTGCTTCACCGCTATGTTGCTCTCGCTGGCCGGTATTCCGTTGACGGTGGGTTTTATCGGAAAATTTTATATTTTCGTTGCCG
Organism: Methylococcaceae bacterium UBA2778; assembly: GCA_002352385.1. Lineage (GTDB taxonomy): Bacteria > Pseudomonadota > Gammaproteobacteria > Methylococcales > UBA2778 > UBA2778. The sequence continues at coordinate 4,020 of DEII01000137.1, forward strand.
GGGTCGATGGCGGTCTCTGGCTGCTGTTGCTGGTACTGATTATCGGCAGCGGCATCGGTTTGTATTACTATCTGAGAATCGTTTTTCAGATGATGAAGGAACCAGCTCGGCAGGAGGATCAAACGGGCGGCGCAATACCCTGGCCGGGAGGGGTGGCATTGTCGGTCCTGACAGTGCTGTTGCTCTGGTTCGGCGTCTTTCCGGGCGTGTTCATGGAACTGATTCAGGGGATGGCGGCACCTTGAGTTGTAGGATGCGGTGAGGTACGAACCGCATCAATAGAGAATCCGTGTCATGACACGACAGATGCGGTTCGTACCTCACCGCATCCTACCTAATACCCGCACACGACGCACCGATATGGGGCGCCGTGCACTTTCCCGGGCAATCTCTCTAATCCAATCAAACCGGAGGCTTTTGGCCCCGAACGTTCCTCTATGCCTCAACCTTTGGTGGAGCGGGAGAAAACCGCGCCTGGCGCTGTCGAAGGATGGTTCATATTTTGCTAAGGAAATTGCATGAGTCAGGATGATGGGTGCTTGATATGCCGCAAGATCGTCGACAATCTTACCAGCGCGGTAATGGTGTTCGATCCGGAATATCGACTCGTTTTCATTAACACCACCGGTGAAATGCTTTTTGCCGACAGTGCCCGGCATCTTGTCGGGTTGCGCGCGCAAGAGCTGCTTACAGCTTCAAATCAAACCATCGAGAATCAATTGAAACAGTGTTTGGCAACCGGTGTGTCCCGCACCGAGCGAAATGTCGTTCTCGGTTTGCCGGAGCGTCAAGTGACTGTCGACATGAGTTTGACACCCTTGTTCGAAGGCGTTCGCCCGATCTCGGTGCTGATCGAGCTGCATCAGCTCGATCGACATTTGCGAATTTCCAGGGACGAGCAGCTGCTGGCGCAGCATAATGCTTCCCGCATACTGGTCCGCGGTTTAGCGCACGAGATCAAGAATCCGTTGGGCGGTTTGCGGGGTGCAGCCCAGTTGCTGGACCGGGAGTTGAACAGTGGAGAGTTGCGTGAGTACACGCAGATCATGATTGCGGAGTCGGATCGGCTGCAGTCTTTGTTGGATCGAATGCTGGGGCCAAGCAAGCCGCCTCAGAAAAGCTTGCTGAACATTCACAGAGTTGTTGAACGGGTGCGGCAGTTGGTGCGGGTCGAAGCGCCGGCGGGTGTTTCCATCGAATGCGATTATGATCCGAGTCTGCCAACGCTCTATGCCGATAAGGATCAGTTGATACAGGCGATCCTGAATATTGCACGTAATGCCATTCAGGCGGTCGATGAACGGGGCAATGTGATATTTCGCACCCGCATTCATCGTCAGGTCACCATTGGCGGGCAGCGTAATCGGTTGTGTGTCAAAATCGATGTGATCGATGACGGCCCGGGCATCGAGCCGGACATGATGAGTCAAATTTTTTATCCGATGGTCACCGGACGGGCGGATGGCACCGGGCTGGGCTTGTCCATTGCCCAGTCGTTGATCAATCAGCATGGTGGTCTTATCGAAGCGATAAGCGATCGGGGTCAAACGATTTTTTCTATTCTTTTGCCTTTGAGGAACGGAAATGAGTGATTCAGACCAGGTATGGGTGGTTGATGACGATCGGTCCATTCGCTGGGTTTTGGAGAAAGCCTTGCAGAAAGCTGCGATCGGCGTCCGCTGTTTTTCCGATGCGGCCGGTTTCCTTGATGCGCTCGAGCAGGAGCGGCCCGATGCGGTACTGACCGATGTACGCATGCCCGGCATGGATGGGCTGGCGCTGCTCGAGCGGCTTCAGGCCGAGTCGACGGATCTTCCGGTGATCATCATGACGGCACATTCCGACCTGGACAGCGCGGTGTCTGCGTACCATGGCGGTGCGTTTGAATATCTTCCCAAGCCGTTCGATCTGGATGAAGCGGTTGATCTCATTCGACGGGCATGCAGTCATGGGAAACGACATCTCAAGGCGCACGGTGAAGGGGTTCGGGTGACAGAGCCTGTGCCCGTTCCCGAAATCATCGGCGAAGCACCCGCGATGCAGGAGGTGTTTCGTGCGATCGGCCGGTTGGCCCGATCGCACATCACCGTTCTGATCAATGGTGAGTCGGGTACCGGCAAGGAGTTGGTTGCACGGGCACTGCACAGGCACAGTCCGCGTGTAAAGGAACCATTTATCGCCCTGAACATGGCGGCAATTCCGCGTGACCTGCTCGAATCCGAACTGTTCGGTCACGAGCGGGGCGCGTTTACCGGAGCCCAAAGCCGGCGCGCAGGGCGTTTCGAGCAGGCGGATGGCGGAACTCTGTTTCTGGACGAAATCGGCGATATGCCGGCCGAGTTGCAGACGCGCCTGCTGCGTGTGCTGGCCGATGGCGAATTCTATCCGGTCGGCGCCCACACGCCGGTCAAGGTTGATGTTCGTATCATTGCAGCCACCCACCAAAACCTTGAATCGCTGGTCGGCGATGGGCGTTTTCGCGAAGATCTGTTTCATCGGCTCAATGTGATCCGGGTGCATATTCCACCGTTGCGGGAACGGCGGCAGGATATTCCACTATTGCTGCGCCATTTTCTTCTACAGGCAGCTGCCGAACTCAGTGTCGAAACAAAAGCGCTGCTGCCGGAAGTCGAAGGATATTTGAGCCGGTTGGAATGGCCGGGGAACGTCCGTCAGCTGGAGAATATCTGCCGTTGGCTGACAGTGATGGCTTCGGGCCAGGAGATCCATCTCGACGATCTGCCGCCGGAGTTGCTGCATACGGCTTCGGCGCAAACGTCCGACAGTGGTGATGACTGGAAGGATTTGCTGCGCAGCTGGGTCGAAAAACGTCTGAGGAACGGAAACCTGGGCATTGCGAAAGAGGCGATCGCTTCGGTTGAGTCCATTATGCTCGAGACTGCCCTCGATTTCACCGGCGGCAAACGTCAGGAAGCCGCGAAGCTGTTGGGCTATGGGCGTAATACCCTTACCCGGAAAATCAAAGAGTTGGATTTGGAAATGTGATTTTTGTATCGATTGGCGTATAATGCCTCCGGTTTTGATCCGGGAGTCGCCGGGCAACCGCATGTCCTTCGGAGCAATCCGTCTGGGAGGCTGTCCGAGATTAGACTGATCTACTCTGCAGCTTGTCCTCGCTACGATCGCTATTCTCGGACAGCCTCCTGGCCCTTAATGTTCATCGATAATCAACATAATGCCAATCAAAACGTTATCTAACAGTAAGCCTCATGAATGGCTGGCGGAGCTGCCTTCGCTGGGCATGGATTCTAATGCGATCGCGGCTGATTTCCAGCGTCATTTCAGTTATACCCTCGCGCGTGACAGGAATTGTCATTCGGCGCATTACACCTTTATGGCGCTGGCGTTGGCAGTGCGTGACCGTCTGATGGAGCGTTGGAAGAATACACGTTATGCCTACGATGCGGAAGACTGCAAGCAGGTCTGTTATCTGTCGCTGGAATTTCTGATGGGGCGCGCCTTCGGCAACGCCATTCTCAACCTGGGGCTGGATGATACTGTTGCTACAGCGATGCACGAACTCGGCATCGAAATGGAAGAGTTGATGGAAAGCGAGCAGGACGCGGGTTTGGGCAACGGCGGTTTGGGGCGTCTGGCAGCGTGCTTCATCGATAGTTGCGCTACTTTGCAGTTGCCTGTCAAGGGCTATGGCATCCGCTACGAATACGGCATGTTCCGGCAACGCATCGAAAACGGCTTTCAAATAGAAGAGCCTGATCATTGGTTGCGAAACGGCCATGTATGGGAGTTGGAACGACCGGAATTGACGCAACGTGTCCGCTTCGGCGGTCGGACCGAGATCTATACAGGCGTCGATGGAACGGCGAAAGTGCACTGGCTCGATACGCACGATGTACTTGCGGTTCCTTATGACGTTCCAATACCGGGGTACCAGAATAGGACGGTCAATACGCTGCGCTTGTGGAAGTCTGAGGCAACGGATGAGTTCGATCTGGATGAGTTCAGTGCCGGCGTCTACCCGGAGTCGGTCGCGGCGAAAAACAATGCCGAGTTGATCACCATGGTGCTGTATCCCAATGATGCCAGTGAGAACGGCAAGGAATTGCGTCTGCGACAGCAATATTTTCTCGCATCGGCCAGTTTGCAGGACGTTCTGCGCAAATGGGTCAGGGTGCATGGTGTCGATTTCAGCGAGTTTGCCGAGAAAAACTGTTTTCAGCTGAATGATACCCATCCCAGCATCGCCGTGGCGGAGTTGATGCGGCTTCTGGTGGATGTGCACGGGGTGGCGTGGGACGATGCCTGGGGTATCGCCCGCCATACCATGGCTTATACCAACCATACGCTGCTGCCCGAAGCACTGGAGAAATGGTCGGTGAAATTGTTCCGCCAGCTTTTGCCCAGGTTGATGGAAATCATATTCGAAATCAACGCTGGCTTTCTTGCGGAAGTCGGCCAGCGCTGGCCTGGGGATGGCGACCGGATGGCCCGCATGTCTCTTATCGAAGAAGGGTATGAGCAGCAGGTGAGGATGGCCTATCTGGCGATTGTCGGTAGTTTTTCCGTGAATGGCGTGGCGGCGCTGCACTCGGATCTGCTGAAAAAGGGGCTGTTCAAGGATTTTTATGAACTGTGGCCGGAAAAGTTCAACAACAAGACCAATGGGATCACGCCGCGCCGCTGGCTCGCATGGTGCAATCCGGAACTGAGCGCATTGATCACGGAGACCATCGGCGACGGCTGGGTGACCGATCTGCAGCAGTTGCGCCAATTGGCGCCCTATGCGGACGACCCCGTTTTTCGCGCACGCTGGCGCGAAATCAAGCAGCATAATAAAGAACGTTTGCTCTCCTATAAAAAGGCGGAGCTGGGGATTGATCTTGACGTAAACGCACTGTTCGATGTGCAGGTCAAGCGCATCCATGAATACAAACGCCAGCTATTGAATGTTCTGCACGTGATTCATCTTTACGACCGGATCATACGCGGCGACACGGCGAACTGGACACCGCGCTGTGTGTTGATCGGCGGCAAGGCGGCGCCCGGCTATGAAATGGCGAAAAAGATTATCAAGCTGGTCAATAACGTTGCCGACAAAGTGAACAAAAACCCCGATGTCAGGGAACTGCTGAATCTCTGTTTTATACCCAATTATCGGGTATCGGCGATGGAAATCATTTGTCCGGGTGCCGATCTGTCGGAACAGATTTCCACGGCCGGGAAGGAAGCTTCGGGTACCGGCAACATGAAATTCATGATGAACGGCGCCTTGACCATCGGGACACTGGATGGGGCCAATATCGAAATCCGCGAGGAAGTGGGCGAGGAAAACTTTTTCCTGTTTGGGCTGACCGCCGATCAGGTCGAAGCGACTCGAGGCAATTACGATCCCCGTTCCATCATCGATGATGATGAAGATTTCAAACGTGTCATGGAGCATCTGCAGAGCGGCCATTTCAATGAATCCGAGCCCCATATTTTTGATGATACTATCAACTCGATTGCCAGCCCCTACGATCCTTGGGTGACGGCCGCGGATTTCAGAAGTTTTATCGATGCCCAGCGGCGCGTGGCCGAGGCTTATCAGGATCAGGAGCAATGGACGCGAATGAGTATTCTCAACTGTGCGGCCAGCGGCAAGTTTTCCTCCGATCGCACGATACAGGAGTACAACAACGAGATCTGGAAAGTGACGCCGGTGCCGGCGCTGGCCGTGAAATAAGGCGGTCCTCTCCAGCCGTGTGAAAGCGCTCTTGCATGGTCGATTTCCATGTTGTTCTGTTCGAACCGGAAATTCCGCCGAATACCGGCAATATCATTCGTTTGTGTGCCAACGGCCCTGCGCATTTGCACCTGATTCACCCGCTGGGATTCGAGCTGGATGACCGGCGCCTGCGCCGCGCGGGGTTGGATTACCGGGAATGGTCGCGTGTCTGTGAGTACCGTTCGCTGGCGGAATTCAAGGAGAAAGTGCCGCATGAGCGGCTGTTTGCTTTGACGACGCGAGGGGCTCGCTGTTATGCTGACGTCTCTTATCAGGATGGTGACGTGTTTTTGTTCGGGCCGGAAACGCGCGGGTTGCCGGACCATATCCTGCAGGATGTGGCCGTAGAAAACCGGTTGTTTCTGCCGATGATGCAACACAGCCGCAGCCTTAACTTGTCCAACAGCGCGGCGATCGTTCTGTATGAAGCGTGGCGGCAATCGGCATTTGCCGGAGCAGGTGATCGCGAAGCGATTACGCCATCCTGAACCCAAAGAAGAGCCTTTTCTTCACCCGTATCATGCTGCTGTTTCCGCTTTTTGTTCGCGCAACAGCAGGTTTTGCACCGCTTCGGTCGGTGAGAGGTGATCGTAGAGTATCCGATATACCTGCTCGCTGATAGGCATTTCGATCTGGTGCGATTGCGCGAGTCGATGAACGACGCGGGCTGCTGGAATGCCTTCGATTTCCTGGCCGATGCGCTCGACGGTTTCCTGCAGGCTTTTCCCCTCACCCAAGCCCAGGCCGAGTCGCCGGTTTCTCGATTGGTCGTCAGTACAGGTCAATACCAAATCGCCAAGCCCTGCAAGGCCCATGAAGGTTTCCTCTTTTCCACCCAACGCGCGCCCTAAACGTATCATTTCCGCTAATCCGCGTGTAACCAGGGCGGCCCGGGAATTGGCGCCGAACCCTAAGCCGTCGGCGACACCGGTCGCAATAGCAAGCACATTTTTGACGGCACCGCCTGTTTCAACCCCGATGATGTCATTGCCGGTATAAGCACGAAAATGAGGATTGTGGAGCATTTCCGCCAATGTGTCAGCAAGCTTTGGCTCAGGTGATGCAATGGTGATTGCCGTGGGGAGGTTCGCTGCTACTTCACGCGCAAATGTCGGGCCGGAGAGAACGGCAGTCGGCCACCTAATGTCCACAATGTCTGCTGCGACTTCGTGCAGCAATTGCCCGCTGTCCGGATCGAACCCTTTGGTCGCCCAAACAATGCTTGCCCCCGGACTAAGATAGGGCTTGATGCGTGTCAATATCGCCCGGAAGGCGTGGCTTGGTATTGCCAGCAGCATAATATTCCGGTTTTTCACGCTGGTGTCGAGGTTTGCACTCAGTTTGAGTCTTTTCGGCACAGCGATACCGGGCAGATAACGATCGTTGTATCGGGTCTTTTCGATTGCGGTGATGTGTTCAGCGCGATGTCCCCAGAGCAGGGTATCGTGGCCGTTATGCGCCAAAAGAATGGCCAGTGCCGTACCCCAGGAGCCAGCACCCAGAACGGATATGGAAACCGCTGTCATGGATCGGTTGATCGACTAATGCGTCTTCTTGAGCTCTGGGGCTGATGCTTGTTGAGCCTGCATTTGTTGGAGGTGCTGGGCGTACAACGCATCGAAATTGACCGGCGCCAGCAGCATTGGAGGGAACCCGCTTTTGGCGACCAAATCGGAAATTACCTCACGCACATAGGGGAACAGGATGTTTGGGCAGAAGCTGCCCAGCATGGGGCCCATTTCCTGCTCGCTCATTCCGGCAATGGTGAATATGCCCGCTTGGCCCGCCTCGATCAGGTAGGCGGTCTTTTCGCCGAGGGTGACGGTCACCGTTACGGAGAGTACCACCTCGAACAAATTGTCTTGCAGGGGCTGGGCGTTGCTGGAGAGGTTGAATTCGACTTTGGGCTCCCATTGCTCGGTGAAAATCTGTGGCGAGTGAGGCGTTTCGAACGAGATGTCTTTCACATAGAGTCTTTGTATTGCAAATTGCTTTTCAGGTTGAGCGTTTTCTTCGGCCATTGGATTTCCTTGAATTTGGAGTGTAATTCTAGTTAACTGCTGTTCTGTTCTGTTCTGTTCTGTTCTGTTCGTTCGATCGGGAGATTAACATCCTGCCAAGCCTGCATCCCACCTCGCATGAGATAGACTTTTTGGAAACCGGATTTGCTGAGTTTCTTGCAGGCATGGGTGGATTGCGTGCCGGTTTTGCAGGTGACGATCAATGGCTCGCTCTTGTAGGGCTCCAATGTGTCGATTTGCTTGTCAAGTTTTGCATAAGGAATGTTGATCGCATTGGCAATGTGCCCTTTTTTGAACTCGAATGGTTCGCGTATATCCAACACGGCGGCATCATCGTTGAGCAACTCGATCGCCCCTGTCGGGCTGGTGCTGCGAAATTTTCGCAATGCAGTGGAAATGAGATCCTGTATTAGCAGAATAGTGACAACCAGCAATCCGATGAAGAGGAAGTGATGATTGGTAACAAATTCGATGAGGCGATCCAAACTGATATCTTGATTCATCTGTGAAGAGTTGACCTTTTGTTGATTTTTTCAGGGTAAAACGGTTGGGGCTTATGTTTGGTTTGGCAACGATGAAATGCCGGCTGCAGATAAAGAGCGTGAGACAGACTCTTGGAAGACGGTCCGAGAATAGCGATCGTAGCGACGGCTTGGCCGCAGGAGATCAGCCTATTCTCGGACGGCCTCCCAGTCTTAGTCTTCACAAAACACATCTTTCATCATCTGGATCAGCTGTAGCGTGCGGTCATCATCGACATAATAATACACGCGGTTGGCAACCTTTTTGTGTGCCAGAATTCCTTTGTCTCTCAATATTGCCAAGTGTTGTGAAATATTGCTTTGGCTTGTGCCAACCGCTTCAACGATGTCTTGAACACTCACCGAGCGGTTACCCAGCGTGCAAAGAATTTTCAGGCGCAAGGGGTGTGCCATTGCCTTTAGACAACGAGCGGCCCGGGCAATATCCGAGTCTTTGGCCATGAGGTGGTTTAGCGGTTCAGCCATAAAATCGACTTTGGTTCATTCTTGTTGGTGACCCTATAGTGCGCGCCTTGCCCGATCCACGCAAATTCTTTTACATGGCTTTCTTAGGATGCTGTTACGCTTCGTAATGTTCAGGACGGCCCCTTTAAAAAAAGGTAGAATGATACCTTTTTTATGGCGCTTTGCGAAGCAGGAATGCTGATGTAATTTTTTTGTGAACCACGGAAATGCTTTTATTCGCGTTAGTAGGGTTATGCTTTTGAAGGTGGTTGCTCCTGCCAAAGGCACGTTTTTTCATGTTGGAAGGTTGTTGGCTGCGACGATGAAAAGGACCGCGTTATTGCAGTCGGGTAGGCACCGCTGTTTATCAGTTGCGGCAAATATCGACAGGCGGACGTTTTGTGTCGTGCTGCGTATGACAGCGTTGCGTTTCCTCTGCTTCACGTTTGGAATATGTTCTTTGGTGGTTGTGGCAGCAGAGGATATCCAAGAGAAAGCGCGTGAGTTGGAAGAAATTCAGGCGCGAATCAAAGCAGTTCAGACAACGATCGGTGCGATGGAGGCGGAGCAAGATACTCTGGTCGCGCAGTTGAGCGAACTCGAGCAGCGTTATGGGAAGATTGCCCGTTCCCTGCGTATTCTGGAACAGAAATCACAGGAGCAGAAGCTTCGGTTGCAGGAGGTCGGGCGACGGCGTGATCAAGAGCGCGCATCGATTCGTGAGCAGCACGATGCGCTGGTCGGGCAAATTCGGGCGGCATATGCCATGGGGCAGCGGGAACGGCTGAAATTGATTCTTAACCAAAATGATCCGGTTAGGCTGAGTCGTGTCATGGTCTATTATGACTATTTCAATCGGACCCGGTTGTCACAGATTGAGTCGATCCAGCGGGGGCTGCAGGCCTTGCAGCGGCTCGAGAATGAACTTTTGCAGGAAACTGAGCGTCTTAATCAGTTGCACAATCGGACACTGAACGAACAGGCCGCGCTTGAGAAGGCTCGCGATGAACGCAAACAGCTCCTGGGCAAGCTTGATCACGAGCTTAAAGAGCGAGGTGAGGAGCTCCAACAGTTGCAGCGTAATGAGCGCCGGCTGGTGCGTTTGATCGCCTCCATTCAGAAGACATTGGAACAGTTTCCAGTCGATAGGGAGGGGGCTGAGCCTTTCAGGGGGCTGCGCGGGCGACTGCTTTGGCCTGTAGAAGGTGCGCTGCTGGAGCGGTTTGGAAGCAAGCGTATGGCAGGGCGGTGGGATGGCGTGTTGATCGATGCAAAGGAAGGCATGACGGTGCGTGCTGTTGCACCGGGCCGAGTTGTCTACGCTGGCTGGCTTCGAGGATACGGGCTGTTGACCATCATCGATCACGGCGAAGGGTACATGACGCTATACGCCTTCAATCAAAGCCTTTTCAAGCGTGTGGGCGATTGGGTGGAAGGCGGTGATGTGATCGCCGCGGTCGGCGACAGTGGTGGACGAACACTTGCCGGGCTTTACTTTGAAATACGGAACAAGGGAAAGCCGGTCAACCCGGAACAATGGTGCCGGAGAAAGCGGGGGAAACATGCCGGTTGAGTCGGTGGCGGTTATCTCCTATATGGCTTATCGGGAAGCGCATTGTGGAGAATGAAGGTAATGTTTAAACAGAAAAATCTTCTCTTGCTCGCACTTGGGGCAGTCTTGGGCGTTTTGATCAGCACCTGCGGTAACGTATTGGCTGAGCGGGACGCGGCGACCAGCCTGCCATTTGATGATTTGCGAACGTTTACGGAAGTGTTCGGACGAATACAGAACGATTATGTCGAGCGAGTATCCGATGACAAGATGCTCGAGGACGCCATTCGGGGAATGTTGGCCGGCCTGGATCCCCACTCCACATACCTTAACGAAGAACAATACAAGGAGCTTCGCATCGGGACCACCGGGCGTTTCGGTGGATTGGGTATCGAGGTTGGTATGGAAGACGGGTTTCTCAAGGTTATCGCTCCAATCGATGACACGCCGGCACAGCGAGCCGGCATCAAAGCAGGGGATTTAATCATTCGGCTTGACGACAAGCCGATCAAGGGACTGTCGCTGGGCGATGCAGTAAAGATCATGCGCGGGGAGCCGGGCAGCGAGATTGTATTGACCGTCGTGCGCGAAGGTGAAGAGCAGCCTTTGAAAATTAAAATCATTCGCGCTGTGATCAAAATCAAAAGTGTCAAAAACAGAACACTGGAGCCAGGTTACGGTTATCTTCGCATCAGCAGTTTTCAGTCCGAAACGGGGGGCAGCGTCAAGCGGGCGCTCAGTGAATTAAAAAAGGAAAATAACGGTCGATTGAAGGGGCTCGTGCTTGACCTGCGGAATAATCCGGGTGGTGTATTGAATGCAGCAGTTTCGGTGAGCGATGCGTTTCTGACGCATGGTTTGATTGTCTATACGCAGGGGCGGCAGAAGGATTCTGAATTGAAATTTAATGCAACACCTGTCGATATGTTGAACGGTGCACCGATTGTCGTGCTGATCAATGCCGGTTCGGCTTCCGCGTCCGAAATTGTTGCCGGGGCTTTGCAGGACCATAAGCGGGCGGTCATCATGGGAGAAAAATCATTTGGCAAGGGTTCGGTTCAAACCATATTGCCGACAAGCAATGGGGGCGCGGTTAAATTAACCACCGCTCGATATTACACGCCATCGGGGCGTTCGATTCAGGCGGAGGGTATCACTCCCGACATTCTTCTCTCGAAAGTTCGCCTGGAAGCGATTGAGCGATCGAACGTTCAGCCGCTGAAAGAAGCGGATCTTTCCCGTCATTTGAGCAACGGCAATGGCAAGAAATCCAAACCGGTCGATGGGGTGGAAGAAAAAAGCGATGAAAAACTCGCGACCAGCGATTATCCTTTGAGCGAAGCGTTGAACCTGCTGAAAGGTATCAGCATATTGGGTGCGCGTTGAGCCTGCGGGTTCTGAGCGCACGATGGCGGATGGCCCTTCGGGCATCCGCCCTTATATGCCACAGTATCCTCAGTGTGGGCATGCCGGAAAGGGAGCGAATAAGTCAGGTGGAACGCGCAGCAGTTCCGCCATGATGCGGCGCGCAGTTGGCGGATCGTCCTTTCGGCATCCGCCTCACATTGAGGCGTCGCCTTCGGTTGGTTTTGACAATGAGCGTCGATATGGCGGTTCGGCTTCATCCGCCGCCGCTTGATAGGCAACGGTGAACGTGTTGAGCGCTGAAAGGGCGTCGTTAAGGTCCGTTGTTTCATCGAATTCGAACGCATTGACGCCTACCCGCGAAAGAAAAAAGACCTGGTCTGGCAGAAAATCGCCGATTACCCGCAATTCGCCCTGGAAATGGTAGCGTTCCCGCAACAGTCGGGCGAACGAAAAAGTGCGGCCATCGGTAAACGTCGGGAACCCCAGCGCAATCAACTGGAAGTGCTTGAGGTCGTCGGCGATCTCGTCAAGGGAATCTTCCGTGCTGACTCTCAAGCCAATCTCTCCTCCATCTCGTGCAATCAACCGATCTTTTTCGGCTTTCCAGCGGTTTAATGAGACGGTGATGCAGCCTTCCGGTGGGATCGGATCATCGGCGATGTGCTGCCAATGATCTTCGATGATTTCTTTGTCTTTAATGATTTGCATAAACCTGTTTTTTGAAAGGTTTGATTCCGATGCGTCTTACGGCGGCAAGAAAACTTTCCTCATCCATACGCTGCTCAGTATAGACTTTGAGAATGGTTGCGATCGCATCGACCACGCGGTCTTTGGGGACGGCCGGCCCCAACCGGTCTCCAAGTGAGGCATCGTTCTCGGATGAGCCGCCCAAAGTGATTTGATACCACTCGACACCTTTTTTATCCACGCCGAGGATGCCGATGTGTCCGACGCTCTGGTGGGCGCATCCGTTCATGCAGCCCGAGATGTTGATTTTTATGTCGCCCAGGTCGTGCAGATAATCGAAATCGTCGAAAAGTTGATGAATGCCTTTGGCGACCGAGATCGAAGCTGCATTGGCCAGGCTGCAAAAGTCCAATCCGGGGCAGCAGATGAGGTCGGTCACGGTGCCGACGTTCGGTGTCGCCAGATCCAGGGCTTCGAGCTCTTGCCACAAGTTGTACAGATCCGACTTTTTTACGTCGGCAAGCAGCAGGTTTTGTCGATGCGTGCTGCGAACCTGACCAAAACTGAATTCGTCCGCAAGATCGGCCACCGCATCGAGCTGCTGCTGTGTGATGTCGCCGGGCGGAGCCGTCGGCGATTTCAGTGACAAAAAGACCGCTGCATAACCAGCGATCTTGTGTTGACCGGTGTTGTGTATGAGCCAGGTGGCGAACGATTTGTCGTGCTGTTTATGCACATCTAGTATCTCCTCGGCCGCAACGTTCGGCTCATATGGAGGCGGTGAAAAATGGTTTTCGACGCGGTCGATTTCCGCCTGATCGAGCACGAGAAGGTCTTTGATTTGACGCCATTCCTTCTCGACCCGTTCGGTGAATCGCTCGACGCCGAGTTCTTTGAGAAGAATTTTGATGCGCGCTTTGTATTTGTTGTCACGACGACCATACAGGTTGTACACGCGCAAAATGGCTTCGAGGTACGACAGAAGGTGTCTTTTTTCCAGGAAGGGCCGGATTGGTTGGCCGATGATGGGCGTTCGGCCCAAGCCGCCTCCGACCAGCACTTCGAAGCCGATATCGCCGGTTTCGTTTTTCGAGAGGTACAGGCCGATATCGTGCAGCTTGGTTGCGGCACGATCCTGGGGCGCGCCGCTGACGGCGATTTTGAACTTGCGTGGCAGGTAGGCAAATTCGGGGTGTAAAGTCGACCATTGGCGGATGATTTCACAATAGGGGCGTGGATCTTCGATTTCATCGATGCAGATCCCTGCAAGGTGATCGCTGGTGACGTTGCGAACGCAGTTGCCGCTGGTTTGGATCGCATGCATTTGGACCGACGCCAGGTCCGCGAGAATATCAGGCACTTGCTCAAGTTTCGGCCAATTGAATTGTACATTCTGCCGGGTCGTAAAATGGGCATATCCTCGATCGTAGGTGCGTGCGATGTGGGCGAGCATGCGCAGCTGCCTGGAAGCCAGCAGCCCGTAGGGAATGGCGATGCGAAGCATTGGTGCGTGCCTTTGCAGATAAAGGCCGTTCATCAGGCGCAGAGGCCGAAACTGCTCATCGCTGAGTTTTCCTGCAAGGTAGCGCCGCGTCTGGTCGCGGTATTGGGCAACCCGCTCATTCACAAGGCGTTGATCGAATTCGTTGTATTGATACATAGTTGTGCTGGAAGGATAAACACTCAGGGGTAAAACGCCCGCGTCGCCACCGGTCTGATGGCGAAACTGTTATGATTATAACGTGGCGTTTGAAATGACAAATAATAATATAAAATGATATTATTAAAACTTCTTAGAATAAAGCATGGTGCCTGGTTTCGGCATGACAGGCGCTTGGGGCGCCGCTTGTCGGTCGGTCAATCAATTTGGGATTCCTCATGCCTGTGGGCTGTTCGGACCACCCTAATTAAAGCCGCCACGCCTCTTTTGTTCAGAATTGCTGCGGGTTGAAGATGCTATTCGAATCTTGAGTCAATTTTTATTATCATACGCAGCTTTCAGCTGGGTCGGCAGGAGACGGGATTTTTTGATGCCGTGGCTCTGGAACGCTGCCAATTGTTCAGCGGGCATGGATGAAAGGCTCGTTCGCTGAGCTGCCAATGGATAACTTTTAATATTGAGGGGGGGTGTTGTGTTTCGCGTACTCGTAGTAACGTTTTTGCTGGCTTTGATGCCGGACCTCGTAATGGCGGGAGAGGCCGATCTGAAGCTCTCTTCCGATATTGGGTTGTTGAATTTGACCGCGACCCATCGAGGTCTTTTCTGCGTGATGATCTTTATCATCGCCTATATTTTCGTGATGACGGAAGAGTTCACCCATCTGAGAAAGTCCAAGCCGGTGATTCTGGCTGCCGGCATCATCTGGGCGCATGTCGCCTACCTGGCGAACAGTCACGGGGTTGCGGTCGAGCAACTGCATGCTGTCGTCACCTATAATCTCGCCGAATATGCGGAGTTGATGCTGTTTCTGCTGGTGGCGATGACCTACATCAACTCGATGGCGGAGCGCAACGTGTTTGAACGGCTGCGTTCCTGGCTGGTCAGCAGGCGGTTCGGCTACCGCAAGTTGTTCTGGATCACAGGCATCATTACCTTTTTTCTCTCCTCCGTCGCCGATAATCTTACTGCGGCGCTTTTGGTGGGTGCGGTGGTGATGACGGTCGGTGCGAAGAGCCCTCGATTCGTCAGTTTGGGATTCATTAATTTGGTGATCGCCGCCAATGCTGGAGGCGCTTTCAGTCCGTTCGGGGACATTACGACGCTGATGGTCTGGCAGGCCGGAAAGGCCCAGTTTTTCGAGTTTTTCGAGCTGTTTATTCCATCGGTGGTCAATTATTTGGTGCCTGCCGCATTCATGCATTTCGCCATTCCGGATGAAGTCCCCGAGTCCAAATCGGACGAAGGCCTGGTTGCCATGAAACCGGGAGCGATGATTGTGTGCGGCTTGTTTGCGTTGACCATAGCAATTGCGGTTTCATTCAAACAGCTCCTTCACCTGCCGCCTTTCATGGGTATGATGGTCGGTTTGTCATTGCTCATGTTTTTTGCGTACTATTTACGGAACGTAGAACGTGAAGGCGAGGCGCGTTTTGACATCTTCAGCAAGGTGGCCGATGCGGAATGGGATACTCTGCTGTTTTTTTTCGGCGTCGTGTTCGCGGTCGGTGGGTTGGGCTACATCGGTTATCTGGAACTGGCATCGGTTGCCATGTATGACGGCCTCGGCGCAACGAGCGCGAATATTCTGGTCGGTGTGTTGTCGGCCATCGTCGATAATATCCCCGTGATGTTTGCGGTGCTGAGCATGGGGCCCGATATGGATCTGTACCAATGGATGCTGGTGACATTGACAGCGGGCGTCGGCGGTTCGATGCTGTCGATCGGCTCGGCCGCAGGCGTTGCTTTGATGGGGACATCGAACGGGAAGTATACGTTTTTCAGCCACTTGAAGTGGGCGCCGGTCATCGCATTGGGTTATATCGCCAGTATTCTCACCCATTATATGGTGAACGCTTGATCGATCTTTATGCCGCACGAGCAGCAGAGAATCAGCTGCCATGTTTCACTCGGTTGCAAGGCGGGCGGGTGGTGAGGCGTCTATGAGCCGAAGTTGGCTGGCTGCCGTATCGGTTTACGGTCGACCGCGGGTTGTTGGGATGGTGTTTCTCGGCTTCTCCGCGGGGCTTCCCTTTCTGCTGGTGTTTTCTACCTTGTCTGCCTGGCTCAGGGACGAGGGCGTGACCAGGACGGTCATCGGTTTTTTCAGCTGGGTGGGGATTACCTATTCCATCAAGTTCTTTTGGGCGCCGGTGATCGATCGGCTGCCGGTCCCGATTCTGACGCGAATCTTAGGCAAGCGACGGTCCTGGATGCTGCTGGGCCAGCTTGGCATCGCAGCCGGTCTTGTTGGGATGGCGTTCAGTGATCCGCAAACCGAGATTGTTCAAACCGCCCAATTTGCCTTGCTGGTGGCGTTTTCTTCGGCAACGCAGGACATTACGGTCGATGCTTACCGGATCGAAGCGCTGGATCGCCAATTCCAGGGAGCGATGGCTGCCACTTATGTCTTTGGTTATCGTGTCGCCCTGCTGGTGGCCGGTGCCGGCTCCTTTTATATTGCTGAGTATGCCGGCTGGCAGACAGCTTACCTGGCGATGGCCGGCTTGATGTCAATCGGCATCGTGACGACATTGATCGTCGATGAGCCGGTGCATAAGGTCAGCCGCACGATCGCCGATCTGGAATCGCGTGTCGAGCATTTTGCCGGTATTTCAAGCAATCCGCAGGGGTTGTTCGCGCGCTTTTTGAAAGGGGTCTCGGATGCTCTGATCAGCCCGTTCGTCGAGTTTTTCACGCGCAACGGCAGGCTGGCCATCGCGATTTTACTGCTGATAGCAGTGTATAAACTCAGTGATATCACCATGGGGGTCATGGCAAATCCCTTCTATCTCGATATCGGCTTCAGCAAGACGGAAATAGCGAACGTGACCAAGCTGTTCGGCTTTTTTATGACGATTGCCGGTGCGGCGCTGGGCGGGGTTTTGGTGATTCGTTACGGGATCATGGGGCCATTGCTGCTGGGTGCGGTAATGGTGGCTTCGACCAATCTGCTGTTCGCGGTGCTGGCGATGATGGAACCCAGCCTGGCCTTGCTGGCTGCTGTCGTGAGCGCCGATAATCTAAGCGGCGGAATTGCAACCTCGGTATTCGTGGCGTATCTTTCGAGCTTGACCAATACGGCCTATACCGCCACGCAATATGCGTTGTTCAGCTCGTTGATGACATTGCCGGCAAAGCTGCTCGGCGGGATGTCCGGCGTGATCGTCGATGCGCAAGGCTATTTTGCCTTTTTTGTGTATGCAGCTGCAATAGGCCTTCCGGCTATTGTGTTGGTGACGGTTCTCATCAGGCTTCAGGCGAAGGAACCGGCCCGCTCGGCGACGGGATGATTCCCATTTGCTGCCGGGGACGGCGGAAAACGCCATTTCGGTTGTGAAAGATCATGGCGCCGGTGTTTAGGGCATGTCGCGAAATAAGTATCGCATCTTACTTGTCTTTTCGCCCGTCTTCTGCGTTGCGGCAACGGTTGCATAACTTGGCTATGCGCCCATTGCGCGCCTTGAAGACGAACAAAAATCCGGCGCAATCTGCAACACTTATTTCGTTCCATGCCCTTAGCGTTTGTCGAGGGGCGCATAATCACGCGGGCCGACACCAACATAAAGTTGTCTGGGACGGCTTATGCGCCGGTTGGGATCCGACATGAACTCCAACCAATGCGATACCCACCCCGCTGTTCGCGCCAAAGTGAACATCACGGTAAACATGTTGACGGGTATACGCAGGGCCTTGTAAATGATGCCGGAGTAAAAATCCACGTTCGGATAGAGCTTCCTTTCGATGAAATAGTCGTCCATCAGGGCGATTTCTTCCAGTTCCATGGCCAGATCGAACAGTGGATCCTCACAAGCGAGGTTGTCCAGCAGTGTGTGGCATGTCTGACGGATGATTGTGGCGCGCGGGTCGAAATTTTTGTATACCCGGTGACCGAACCCCATTAGCTTGAACGAGTCGTTTTTGTCTTTTGCCCGTTTTATGAACTCCGGAATCCGTCTGGGATGGCCGATGTCTTCCAGCATGCTGAGAACTGCTTCGTTGGCTCCCCCATGGGCCGGCCCCCAGAGGGCCGCGATCCCTGCCGCGATGCAGGCATAAGGGTTTGCTCCGGTACTGCTTGCCAGGCGTACGGTCGACGTGCTCGCATTCTGCCCGTGGTCGGCATGAAGGATAAACAGCAGGTTCAGCACCTTGGCGGCCATCGGGTCGAGGTAATGGTGTTGGTCGATATAAAACTGCTGGTGGGAAGGACGTGAAAACATCATATTGAGAAAATTTTCGCAATACTCCAGGTCTTCACGCGGATAGATGAAGGCTTCGCCGATCGAGTGCTTATGGCAGGCGGCGGCAATCGTGGGCATCTTGGCCAGCAGACGCAATGCGGATATCCGGCGATGTTCGGGGTCTTCCATGTCCAGTTCGCTGTGGTAAAAGGCCGACAGTGATCCAACGACGCCAACCATCATCGCCATCGGGTGCGCATCATAATGGAAGCCGTCGATGAAGCCTCTGAGCTTTTCGTGAATGATCGAATATCTTTTCACTTCACTGACAAAGGTGTCCAGCTCATGCTGATTCGGTAGTTCACTGTGCATCAACAGGTAAGCCACTTCCAGAAAAGAGCTCTTTTCGGCCAACTGATCGATTGGATAGCCGCGGTGAAGCAAAAGCCCCGCCTCGCCGTCGATATAGGTAATCGCGCTTTTGCAACTGGCCGTCGATGCGAATCCGGGATCGTAGGTGAAGTAGCCAAGCTTGCTGTTCAGGGCGTGAATGTCGACGGTAGGATGCCCCAGCGTCCCTTCGATCACCGGGAGGTCGGTTGTTCTTGCCGTTGTGTTGTCCAAAATGGATATGGTTTGTTTTGACATTGAAATTAGCTCTCGTGGCCGGGTTTTTGACTCAAATGCTGATTGAGGCTTAACGGTTCAGCACATCTTCGGGTAGCCACATGATCGACGGCCGTGTGGTGTTTGTGGAGGAAGTGTTGTTGACATGGATGCCAACAGCCAGCGTACCTGGATGCATTCACAGCGCCTTCCGGAACAAATGCCGCACTGCCGTCAGGTCCGAGGAAAGGTGCTGAGTTACATGGAGCCTTTTGATTTTGCCATCCCGCAGGCCTGGGCCACGCTTTTTCTTCCACTCGGCGGCCATGATTTGTCGGGAAAGTTGATGATGATCAACCTTTGCCATATTTGCGGCGGAACCGGTCGACTCGTCCGGCAGTGTCGACGATCTTCTGCTTGCCGGTGTAAAACGGGTGGCACGCAGAACAGACTTCGACATGGAGGTCTTTGCACAGGGTCGAACGGGTCTTGAACTTATGCCCGCAACTGCAAGTGACGGTAATTTCTTTATAATCCGGATGAATTTCTGCTTTCATGACTTCGATAACCAATGCTCAGTTTAAAGGTAAACGTGTCATGATACGAAAAGCCGTTATCCCGCGCAAGCACCTGTTGAAATGAGCAGCAATTTTCAGTGCGGAAGGGGAGGTGCGGGCAAGAAGTTCATCGTGGTCATCGCCGTCGAGCTCCATGAACCGAAGGGATTCGGTCGAATCAGGATACGCCACGTGCCCGATGTCACGGCGGCCAGCCGCATTGCCTTTATTCGCGATGTTGTGGAAGCTGGCTTGGTCGTACCGACGGGTACAATGCCTACGACTCCCTACCATCGCACGGATATCGGCATAATAAGTTCATTCTGTCAGCTGGCGACAGCCCAGCCCACGTGTCGATGCCCGCAGTTCACCTTATCGCTAGCTTGCTCAAACGCTGGCTTCTTGGAACACACCAAGGTTCCGTCCATCGCGCACATTTGCAGGCCTACCTTGAGGAGTACACGTTCCGTTTCAACCGCCGCAACTCGTGCAGGCGTGGTCTGCTCTTCTACCGCCTACTCCAGCAGGTTGTGGTCACCGCCCCGGAATCGTACAAGAAAATCGTGGGCAAAACTAACGACCTACAATTATGTTGTAGCGGGTGCAGCTAAGTGGAGACCCCATTTAATTAGAATTATTGAAAATAACAACCTGGCAATTCCTGCAGGTTTAGAAGCAGAGCGACTTTGGGTGATCAATGGCAAAGATGTGTGGACTACTGCATTTTCTGACGAATCATGACCAGGAGAAGTGCATGATACAGTAGAAAAAGTTGCCAGAAATGGGCCTAAATGGGGGTCAGGAATCAACGTCGATGTCATTGTTGGTCTTCGGATAGACGGTGAAAAACCGTTGTTACTTAAAGCATCTGAACAACTGATTAAAAGAACAGATTAACATCAGCTAACAAACACGTCATCGGAATGAAATCGGTGCTAGAAAACCGGATGTAAACCAGGCCGCCAGCAGTAATCCTGCAAAGGTTACAACAATAATCAGTATCGATTTCTGAACAGGTAATGTTGTCATCGAGTGCTGGGAATGTTCATTTTTGTGCGTATTATGAACAGAGTCTGTTTTTGTGTGATGGTGTTCCGCGGAGTTGTGATCGTATTCTGTAGGGGTGTGCTGCTGCATGGGCGGTGTGGGGTTTTTGTCCGGAATGGTCATGCATCCATGTTTCAGTTTGTTTTTGACCAACCAGGAATTGATCGGGTATGCGGTAATCCCGCCAACTATAGTCGCCAACCCCATCGTAAACCAGAAGATTAAATTCAACGGGTCATCCGCGCCCTGCCAATGGTGCATTAACGCAACCATCACCGGAATCATTCCGATCATAACCATATTCATCGAAACGGTTTCGGCGAAAAAGGTGCTTTTTACCGCCTTCAGATAGTTATTGGCATACATAGACCGCATCATTAATGCCTGAAATATCAGTAACCCTACAACAAACGCAGTCAGATATTCAATGATCAGGTCGGTGCCATTTGCCAGTTGAAAATGTGAAACGACGATCGCGGCCAATATGATCCCGGTTGCATCGCCAGCCAGACAATGCATTTCAGAATTAAGCGCCTGTTTCCAGTGTGCCGCGGCAAACTTGTCATGAAGACCCGGGCCGGGATTCCGGCAGGCCAGCAGGTAGAAAAAAAGACCCACAGGTCCAGTATAAAAAGTAACCAGTACCCAGGCAAGTTTTTGCACCCAGCTGACCGGGGTGGGGCGTAACCTGCCTCCCGCGC
>DEII01000181.1 GCA_002352385.1 Methylococcaceae bacterium UBA2778
GACAAAATATTAACTCGTAACATGGTCCCTGCCTATGGGCTTGATCACCAGAGAAAGCATTTTAAAATAGCGTCGGGCGCCGTCGCCTTCCAGTCCGCGCACCTGATCCAGGTCACCCGCCCCCGGCAACTTGCGGATTTGCCGCGCCAGTATGCGTGTTGTCTGCACCAGTGCTTGTTTTTCCTCGTCCTGCTGCGTTTCCCGTGCCGCCCGCATCAGCACCTGGCGGCAATTGCGCAGCTTGCCGGCGATAAAGCGGCGCGCCAGGTCCAAACATTTATCGGCATCATCGACCTTGCGATATTGGTCCTGGCGCAGCAGGACGTTGCCGCTGACCGGACCTTCCATCCGCGCCTTGAAGCGACCGGATCGGTCCAGCCAGACGATCGAGCGGCCATCTTCCATGCAGCGGCCCATCAGCGCAGGACTGACCATGACATGATCGAACAGCACCAGAGCACCCAGGTGATGCAGCGGGACTTGCAGCCGTTTTTCTTTATCAATCATCACACACAGAGTTTCCCTCTCCAGGCGCAGATAGGCCTCTGGTTGTGTCACGTACAAGGTATTTTGGATCACGGCCATCGGTCATCCTCCGGCGCAAAGAGTTCCTGCGCCATTCGGTGCAGATTCAAGGGTTTTTCATCCCAATGAAGCTCAGGCTGGCAAACGGTTCTCAGAGAACATTGATCACAACGCTGCCGCTGATCAGTCGGCGGCGGCATGATCTCTTGTTGAAGAAGGCGGTGAACCTGGCTTATCACTTCAGTGGTTCTCGTTCGCAATGTGTCGTCAATGTGCACCACGCGGCGACGTCGCGACTGGCTGTGGAAGATGGCGCCTTCCCGGATCACGCCCCCCATCATCTCTTCCAGGCAAAAGGCTTGGGCTGCAAGCTGAATGTCGTCGTTTTCCCACCGTTTGCGTTTGCCGTGCTTGTATTCCACCGGATAGATCGTGCCGTCGGCGTGGAATTCCACCACATCGCAGCGTCCGGACAGTCCCAGTCGCTCCGAACAGACCGGCATGGCGTATTCGACCCGGACACCTTGCTGGGTTTCATGGCATGATCGATCGACCCGCTCGTGCTCCAGGGTACCCTTTACCGTGTGAATGTTATCCGTGAACTCGCCTTCCACATGAATCAGAAAACAGCGCCGGGGACAATAAGAGAACTGATTCAGGGCGGAAATAGGAATGCGATCCAAAGCGACCGCTGGGGCCTTGC
The DNA here is from genome assembly GCA_002352385.1 of Methylococcaceae bacterium UBA2778. GTDB lineage: Bacteria > Pseudomonadota > Gammaproteobacteria > Methylococcales > UBA2778 > UBA2778. The sequence continues at coordinate 1,229 of DEII01000181.1, forward strand.
TTGCCATCACGTCAACACTTCCGGATCAATTCCACCCCGGCAGGCAGGCGCTCTTGGTGAACAGTTACCTGATAATCGGTAAATACGCGTGGCGCCTTGTCCGGATTCTTTTTGCCGATTTCCACGATGGCCCCGGCATCCAGCAATTTATGTGCCGGAGCGCAGCCGAGCATGGATTGACGCCGACGCTGCTCGAGGTCGGTATCGGTCCCCACATGTTTGAACACGTAAAGCCCACGGCAGGACATGACGCCTTTGCTGGCGGAGCGATCATGGTCATACATGTTGCATAGAGCCTCCCAGAACAGCGTTAGATCGTCTCCCGAAAACCCCGTCTCCCGAGCCAGATTGGCGCTGATGAACCCCTTGGCCACGTAGAGTCCGTATGGAATCAGATTTTTTCGGCCCATGGTGCGGAGTTTGTCTTCGGGCTGCTCCGCTTCCCATTTTTCATAGGCCGACACATCTCCCCCCTTGACGTTTTCCGCCACCGCCATGCGGGTAATGGATATATCCAGCGGCAATACAGGATCGACGGAACGAGCGAAAGCAAACTGCACCGGACCGCGCACCTGTCCAGCGTTTGCGCCCGTGGACATCACCGCGCCAAAGGTGCGTACATCATAGAAATTATCGCACATCCACTTGCGCGCAGCCTTGACCTTTTCCTTGCCTGCATCCTTTTTGGATATGCCGCCCGTCCGCTCGTGAGCCATCGCAATCGGACGATTCAGATTGGTGGCATGTTCCACAAAAATAGCCCATGGCGCTTCATTTCCTTGGGCGGTTTGCACATAGTTTCTCACCCGCCGTTTTAGGGCGACGTCGGACACCAGGCCGTGCATATCTTCCGGATCGATGCGCGGAGCGTTGCCACCATCGGGATCACCGTTGGGGTTTCCGTTTTCCACGTCGAATAGGAAGAGAAATTCGTAGCGGTTTTCAATGGTCATGATTTATTACTCCTTGTCGGATTCTTTGTTGCCGGTGCCTGCGCGCAGCGCGGCCAGTTGCTGGTAGTAGCCAAGAGCGAACAGACTCTGCTGCTCCAGATCGAGGGTGCGGGGAATAGCGTCGTGAATGCGGCCCATGACTTCGGCAATCCGGTTTTCGTACCAGAATTGCAGGCCTCCTTCCAGCTTGGCGAGGTGGTTCTTGGCGTTTCTGACCAAGCGGCCCAATGTCAGTGCCGGCGTCTGACTGGCGGCGGCGTAATAACGCTGCACAACGCCAGCACCTACGTCGCCCAGCGCGGCGCGTTGCAGATTGGCGAGGATGGCCATCAACCGTCCGCTTTGATAGGCGGCAGATGGATGGTCGGGGTTCAGGTATGGCTTCATATGAGCATCTCCTTTGTTTCTGATATGGTATGCCTTGAGCAGGCCCATGCGGGCATGGTTGGCCGGGCTGTCCTGAATAATATCCACCCGGCAACGCAGCAATGCTTTGGCCTGGGCGGTGTGGGGAACGTAACCACCGGTGATGGCGGACTCCCAGAGCTGGGTCATCAACGGTGATGACACATCACCCAGGTCACGTTCGATACTTCCCGCTACCGCAAGAAATTTGGGAGGCTTGGCAGCACGACTCAGCCCCCCATCCCGCGCCACAATTTGCAGATGCGAAAACCAGTCATCGACGTTTTTCACAAGATCGGCAAATTGCCCTTCCATCCAGCGGCGCACCATGACCCGTCCCGAAGCTCCGGAGAGGGTCAGTGCGTAATAGTGATTGTCACCAAGATCGGGCCGCTCACCCCGTTCGATGGCCCGAAGCAGCTTCCTCGGCAACGTTTCCACGCCGGCCTCCGGCGTTTCGGGGTCGCTCAGAAATGCAAAAGCATCCTCTTCCCGGGCAACGGGATGGCTGTACCAAAAGAGGACCAGCGCATTACCCAACTTCTGGCTGCGATCGGCAATGAGACGGTTCAGCGTTTCCGCATAGAGCTTGGCGTTTTCCGCGCTGACGGCGGCGTTGGTCGATTTCTTCAATCCGTACGATTGAAAAGCCTCTTTGTCGAAACCGATGACGACATCGCCGGTCCCAAGCCCTCCTACACCGGCAAGGCCTTTGATCTTGTCATGGGTAGAGGCAGGTTCGATATTTTCACCCGAAAGAAAGCCACGCATGGTCACCGCTTTCGCATTGCCTCTTTTGCCATTTTCCGCATGAAGCATTTGCCGAAAACGGCGCCACCAATCATGCCAGCGATCCATTGCCAGCGGATTGAGCGAATCAATCCACACGGTAGCGGTATCCGTCGGTTTAGGCTTCGGCGACAATCTTTCTAGCTCGTTGCGGATAGCTGCCAGTTGGGGCTCATCGGATAACATGTCGGCCGCCGCCTCCAGTTCCGGCAAAGCTGTGGCTGCCTGCTTCAGGAGAAACACGAAATAACGATGCTTGCCCTCCGCCTTTTGAAGTTTGTCGTCGGATTCTCCCGCCTTGGCATATAGGGCTACGGTTTGCAGGCTTTCGATCAAAAATTGGCTGCGGGGGGTACTCCCGGACACCAGCTCGCCTTGGGAAAGATCAGGGCAGCAGTCGAAACTTCTGGGTCTCTTCCCATCCAAAAGCGGTAGAATGCCGATGAACCGGCCGTCCCTGTCACATTGAATCACCCAACTGACCTTCTTGCGGGCAAATCCCGGTTCTGCCGTCAAACCTTGTTGCTCCGCATAGGCGATGATCCGGTCAAGCATGGCCTTCCTCCCCGGACTTGCGGACCGCATCACTGTGATAATCGGGCACGGCCAGGACCCCATGTTCGACAAAGGCGTGAAACAGGCTGATGGCCGGTTTGGCGCCGCTGTCGTTCGCCGTGCCAAGATCGAATACATCGTAAAGCATCCATCCCAGGTCGATACTCAGGTCGACCGGCGGCGGTTCGCTGCCGACCCCGACCGCCAGCTCGAACCAGGCTGGGAACTCCCGACAGCCGAGATAAGGCTGATAAAAACATTTCCCCTGGCGTGCGCGGCGCTGAAATTGGGCATCCAAGGTGGTCGGGTGCTCCCCGGTGCCATCGCGGAAACGCATGTGGGCATGAATCCGGTAGCGAACATTTTTCAGCGCCATGGTCTGACGTTGAGTGCGACCTTTCTGATCGGTGCCCAGTTCGTCTTTGGTGCCATCCGCCCATAAGGGCTCCACCATTTTCTTGCCTGCCATCCACTGGCCGATAGTGGTATGCGACGGAACCTTGTCCTTGACTTCATTGCGCCGCAAGGCAATGTAGCGAGGCGGGTTCAGCATCTCGATCCGTTCGATCTGCCAAAAAAAGTCATACTGCCGCTTGAAATAGATGGCATCGAAAACACCGCGCGCAGCCGACGGGGTGATAATAGGATAACTGTAGCGCTCCACCTTCATCTCCGGCCGAGTAAAGCAGGCCAGCTCGCCCCATACTGCCAAGCAGTGGGTTTCTCCTCTCATGTTCTCTCCTTCAGGCAATCCATAAGTGCAAATTGTCGGGTGGAATCAGACCCAGGTCATCGTGATAGCCTTCCTCCCGAAGATAGATGAACCAGTCCTCTTTTCCAGGGTTTTTCTTGCCCCCCCGGAAATAGGGCACAGGCATCAATGCATCCCAAATCGTATCGTCCGGATTCGGACGGTAGAGGCCGACAGACAACGGCCGGGCGCGTTGAATCCACTGGCGGCTCAATCCTTCGCACGCTGCCAGATCGCGCAGTTCATCGTAAAGTGGCCCGGCTGGCGACCAGGGAACGACGATATTGATGGTATCCTGCGAAATAAGCCGGTATTGCCGAGCGACCTCGGAGAAATCGAACCCCATGATGGCCTCGATCAAATCGGCCTTCTGCCCGGCTGGGCCACTGATCTGATACAGGCTTTGATAATAACGTTCGATCAACCCGTCATCGTATGGGTCGAACGATTCCCTGCCGATACTGTTCAACAGGGACTCTGTCACCTTGGTGGCCTGCAGATAGCCGGGCATGGGTGGATAGGGGGTCTCTTCCGGGACGAAAACGGTCATCTCGCCCTGCTCTCTGTTGCCGTTGCGGTTGCAGCGGCCCGCTGCCTGAATGATCGCATCCAGCGGTCCCAAGGCCCGCCATACCCTTGGAAAATCAACATCCACACCCGCCTCCACACATTGAGTAGCTACTAGACGGCAGCGCCGATTATCGTTCAGCTTCTCCCGAACCTCATCGAGAACCCGACGGCGGTGCATGGGACACAGATTGGTGGACAGATGATAGCAATCGCCAACCTCTCCGGAAAGCGATTCATAGAGGTCTCGGGCGTGGCGTTTCACATTGACGATGCACAGGCCCTGCTCGTATTCCGCGATCCGATCGGCGAGGGTTGCCCAATCGGTGGTTTCACCGCGGCTCGGAAATCGGTATACCACCCGGCGCAGACACTCGGTCATTTGCTGAGGCTGCCGCACGATCTCTTCCGGCTGCCAACCCGACGGGACATATTCCCTGACTTCCCGGTCAAGATGTTCGAAAGCGGGTTGGGTGGCGGTAGAGAAGACTACGCTGCTGTTCCATTGCTGGGAAAGGTGGGACAAAGCCGCCAGGGTCGGCACCGCCAGGGACACCGGAAGAGTCTGCACCTCATCGAACAGAATCACCGACCGGGCGAGACGGTGCAGCTTGCGGCAGTTGGAGGGCCGGTTCGAGAACAACGATTCCAGCAATTGCACACTGGTGGTGACGATGATCGGTGCATCCCAGTTTTCCGCCAGCAACCGGCGCCGGCGCTCGGCTTCGACCTCGCTGTCCTCCTCGTTGTCCTCTGCACCGAAACCCGCCATGCTGTGGTGTTCCAGCACATAGTCCGCCCCGAACCGGGACTCGAACAGGTCACGATAGATGGCCGCAGTCTGCTCGATAATGGTCAGATATGGAATCACCATGACGATCCGGCGCAAACCATGCCGCTGCGCGTGTTTCAACGCAAAAGCCAGCATCGTCAGCGTCTTGCCGCTGCCGGTCGGCGCAGTCAGGGTAAACAGGCCCGGTTGGCGTTCGGCCGCCTGCAAACAATCGCCAAGCAGATCACGCCTGACTTGGTTGATATGGTCCGGGGCTCTGCTCTTCTTGCCAAGCTCGGCGAGTCTATCCCGAAGGATCGCCAGCGACTCGTCCGCTTGCAACTCTGGCCCTGGCGGACGGTAGACTTTACCGTGTCCGTTCCCTTGAAAATGGGCTTCGGTATCGAGAAAATCCGCATCCACCAGCGCCGAAAAGAGACGGCGAACCGTCAGCATGTCCGCTATGTTTTTCCTGGTGCTGCCCGGTTTGCTGGAAAACAAGGGGGACTGTGGTTTTTCAGGCTCGATGCCATCGTCGAGAAGACGGGAGACCAATCCGTCAACGTCAGGGTCGGTCAGGCGCAGATTCAGGGGGTGGCGATTTTCCAAATTATCCGGGCAAATCCGCAGCATATCCTGCCAGGAAGTCAGGCCGATGTGATGGCCCTCAATAGCAAACGCCGCCGCCAACGCCTGATATTTGCTGATGGCAATCCAGGCGCCCGCGGACCAGTGATCCAGTCCCGTGACATGAGCCGGATCGAGCAGGCGCTGCTGAAACAGATCGCCATATTTCCCGATATCGTGCAACAACCCCGCCAGCGCTCCCTCCACCTGCAGATCCGTGTGTTGCAGAAATGCGCGGGCAAGCTCCGCCACTTTGCGCAAATGAGAGGGAAGCGGATGATTGTTGCCCGCGTAATTGGCGCTATGCGCCCAATATCCCGCCATTCTGATTACTCCTGTATGGTTTCCGGCACACTATGGAGGATACATTGGATGAGATCGGCTTGCCGACAAAGACGACCGAACCAAACGATCGACATGGTCGGTCATGGCATTTTGGAAACAGGTAAACTGGTGCGCACGCACCATTTCGAGGCCAACAAGGAACGCACCCACGATCAAAAAGCACCGCCATCCTGCTTCCCGGGAAGGTAATAACTGGGCGTAATGAATCGAAAGATTTTGGCGATTTGACGGGCTTTTTCGAGTTTGACCTCACTTTCCGCCCGCATGGCGGCGAGCTGGCTGCCGAAAACTTCCTCGAAATAGGCATCGGCCGCAGCATTTCGCTCCGCTTCGGAATCGAACTGACTTCGAATGCCCGCCAGCTCGCCGTCGTCCAGCCAGAAGCCGGCGCAGCTCTGACACTCATCGACCTGGACCTGCTTTTTGACGCT
>DEII01000012.1 GCA_002352385.1 Methylococcaceae bacterium UBA2778
TTGAAGTCGGTGAGGGGGGCGACGTGGTTGATGTTCAATCAGTTATCCGGAACAGTTTGTCTGCTTTGCCGGCTGATATCGAGCCGTCCGTCAGCGCTGCATGGTCGGATTTTTGTGAGCGATCCGCTGCGTTGGGGGCGACCATTCCTTCAGAGTTATCGTTGCTGGAAAGTCTCGGTCTCGTGTGGGCGAGCAGCCGGTTCGTCATGGAGAGTTGTCTTCGTGATCCGGGCATGCTCTCGAACTTAAACGATTCGGGTGATTTGTACTCGGATTCGGTACGCTCGGAATATGGTTCTCGGCTGAAGCAGTCGGGGTGGCACGATGAGGAAACTCTGATGCGCGCACTGCGCCGTTTTCGCGCGAGGGAGATGGTGCGAATCGCCTGGCGTGATATTGCCGGATGGACCGATCTGGACGAAACGCTTTCCGATCTCTCCGCGTTGGCGGAAGTCTGCCTGCAGGTTGCTCTCGATGACATATTCGACCGGATGTGCGAACGCCAAGGGACCCCGATGTTGAGCAATGGCGGTCCACAAAAACCGGTTGTTCTGGGGATGGGAAAGCTGGGCGCTTGGGAGCTGAATTTTTCCTCCGATATCGATCTTATATTCGCCTACCCCGAAGAGGGTCTTTTGCCCGGCCGGCACCATACTTCGTATGGTGAGTTTTTTACCAAGCTTTGCCGCAATTTAGTCAAAGTGATCGATACGGCCACAGAGGATGGCTTCGTGTTTCGGATCGATCTGCGCCTGCGTCCATTCGGTGACAGCGGCCCCTTGATTATGAGCTTTGATGCAATGGAAAGCTATTATCAGAGTCAGGCCAGAGAGTGGGAGCGCTACGCGATGATAAAGGCCCGACCTGTTGCCGGCGACCCGGTTGCGGGCGAGCAATTGCAGGCCATGCTGCACCCGTTTGTGTATCGTCGTTATCTGGATTATCGGGCTTTTGGTGAGCTGCGGCAGTTGAAGTTCCAGATCACCCAGGAGCTGCAGCGCAAGGATCGTCTGAATAATATCAAACTGGGGCCTGGCGGAATTCGCGAGATCGAATTCGTCGCGCAGGCTTTTCAGCTGATTCGAGGCGGCCGTAATAAGGCGTTGCAGCAACGGCAGATTCTAAAAGTTCTCGAGACACTGGGGCGCGATTCGCTGTTGCCTGTCCCCGTCGTCGAAAAGTTGATGGACGCCTATCGCATCCTGCGACGGGTCGAGAACCGGCTGCAGGAATATGCGGATGGTCAGGTCCATGACCTGCCGGAACAACCGGATCAGCGTATTAGGCTCGCTTTCTCATTAGGGTATAAGGAGTGGGATGCGTTCGCACAAGCGCTGAACAGTGTTCGGGACCAGGTCCAGAATGTATTCGAGCAGGTGTTCGAATCGCCTCAGTCGGAGTCGGGGCATGGTGATGCGGAGCTGCTGTGGGCAGAAAGTGCTGCGGACGATCAGTTGCCGGCGGCGGCTGCTTCTTTGGGCTACGAGCAGCCTGCGCAAGTATTGCAGATCCTTTCGGATTTTCGAAAGGCACATCCGATTAAACGGCTTACCGCTCAGGGTTCACAATACCTCGACAAGCTGATGCCGATGTTGCTGGGCGCGGCAGGAACGAGCGAAGATCCCGAAACGGCTCTTAAGCGCATCCTTGATCTTATCGAGGCTATTGCCAGCCGCACGGTTTACTTATCGTTGTTGGTCGAGAACCCCCTTGCGCTTTCGCAATTGGTCAAACTGGCGACAGCGAGCTCCTGGATCGTTGCCCATATCGCCCGGTTTCCTCTTTTGCTCGATGAGTTATTGGATCCCCGAACGCTGTATGCACCGCTGTCGAAAGAGGCATTAGAGACCGAGCTGGAGAAGCGCCTGGCCGCAATCGACCACGATGATCTCGAACAGCAGATGATCGAGCTGCGCCAGTTCAAACAGGCGCAAGTCCTGCGGGTGGCTGCAGCGGACATCATGGGTGTCATTCCGATAATGGTCGTCAGTGACTATTTGACGGATATTGCAGAAGTTATTCTCAATCAAGTCCTGATGCTGGCGTGGGGTCAGCTTTCGAAAAAACACGGTGTTCCGCCCGGTGAGCATGCCGATCAGGTATCAGGGTTTGGAATCATTGCCTATGGAAAGATGGGCGGCATCGAGTTGGGATACGGGTCGGATCTCGATCTCGTCTTTCTATATGCGGGGGAAAAGGGGGAAGCCCAAACGGATGGCGGCAAACCGATCGGTTGCGCTCAGTGGTACGCGCGGCTTGGTCAGCGCATCATCCATATTTTAACCGCAAATATGCTGTCGGGTGTGCTTTATGAGGTGGATATGAGGCTACGGCCCAGTGGCAACGCCGGATTGTTGGTGAGCCATATCGATGCCTTCGACCGTTATCAGTACAACGAGGCGTGGACATGGGAACATCAGGCCTTGGTAAGGGCTCGATTTGTTGCCGGTGCGATGAGCATTGCAGAAAAATTCGGCAAGATTCGTATGGGGATATTGACCAAGCCGCGTGCTCCTCTATCTCTGCGGAAGGAAGTTAACACGATGCGTGAGAAAATGCGTACGAGTCTCGTTAATAATGAACCTGGGATGTTCGATTTGAAACAGGGGGTTGGGGGCATTGCGGATATTGAATTTATTGTGCAATATGGCGTCTTGCGCTGTGCAAAGGATCACCCGAAACTGATTCAGTTTACCGGCAACATCTGGCTGCTGGAATTATTGAGAGACGCCGGTTTCATGAGTGCTGAGGAGGCTGACGTCCTGAAGGATGCCTATTGTCTCTATCGCGACAAGGGACATCAGGCCGCATTGCAGGACAAATCCGCGCTCGCTCCGGACGAATCGATCAAGGTGCTTCGATCGCGTGTGCAGCAGATTTGGCAGAAATTGATGCTTGACTAACTTCGTTCGTCAGCGGGTTGGATGTGGGTAACTCTATTTCATTGTCCCCGGCACCGTATCTCCCTTTATAATGGAATACAGATCCGATTGGCTTTTGCTGACTCCAATCGTTAAACGATCCGTCTCCACCCCTCAGGATACCAACCTCAACCGATCTTTCAGGAGAAAACATGATGTCGATGGCCGACCGAGATGGCCTCATTTGGCTCGATGGCGAGTGGCTTCCCTGGCGGGAAGCCAAAGTACATGTGCTCACGCACACACTGCACTACGGTGTCGGTGTTTTTGAAGGCCTTCGTGCCTACAAAGCGGAGCAGGGCACGGCGATTTTTCGTCTGCGCGACCATACCGATCGCCTGTTTCGTTCGGCTCATATTCTGAATATGAGGATCCCGTTCGACAAAGAGACTTTGAATCGGATTCAGTGTGAAGTCGTGAGCAAGAACCACCTGGAGCAGGGCTATATTCGCCCCATGTGCTTTTTCGGGCCGGAGGGGATGGGGCTGCGTGCCGATAACCTGAACGTCCACGTAATGGTGGCTGCCTGGGACTGGGGGAGCTATCTGGGCGCCGAAAATATGAAAACCGGGATTCGCGTGAAGACCTCGTCGCTCACCAGAAATCACGTCAACAGCGTGATGTGCAAGGCAAAAGCCAACGGCAATTACATGAACTCCATTCTTGCATTGCAGGAAGCGCTCTCATCCGGGTATGACGAAGCGCTGTTGTTGGATCATGAAGGCTATGTTGCCGAAGGAAGCGGAGAAAATATCTTCATCGTTCGCCGCGGACGCTTGTATACACCCGATTTGACATCCGCGCTGGAAGGCATCACCCGCGACACTCTGATGCAGCTTGCTCAGGAGATCGGCCTCGACGTGGTTGAAAAGCGCATTACGCGGGATGAGGTCTATATTGCGGACGAGGCGTTTTTCACAGGGACCGCTGCGGAGGTGACGCCGATTCGTGAATTGGATGAACGGATCATCAGTGACGGGGGCCGGGGACCTTTGACCGAACAGCTGCAGTCCCTCTATTTCGACTATGTGCATGGGCGCCGTCGCGATCATCGGGAATGGTTGACTGTCGTCTCATGACTCGTCTTAAAGGTGGGTTCGGGAAACTCATTCAGTCATGACCGTTTGATGCAGGCAGTCGACCCACCGACTGCAAAGCCGAATATCCTGGTTATTGGCCCTTCCTGGGTCGGTGATGCGGTCATGGCCCAAAGCCTTTTTATCACGCTGAAACAACGCCACCCATCCTGTCGGATCGACGTGCTCGCGCCGGTCTGGACGTTGTCGTTGCTGGATCGAATGCCTGAAGTATCCGCATCGGTCGAAATGCCTTTAGGACATGGACAGTTTGGATTTTCGGCACGGCTCAAGCTTGCCAGGCAGCTTCGCTCGCATCGGTATGATCAGGCGATACTGTTGCCGAATTCATGGAAATCCGCTCTGGTTCCTTTTCTTGCCGGCATTCCGTTGCGCACGGGATATATCGGTGAAATGCGTTGGGGGCTGCTCAACGATCTCCGCCGGCTGGATAAACGGGCGTTGCCGAGCACGGTGCAGCGTTTTGTTGCCTTGGGATTGGATGAGCAGCCGCGCGAACTGCGTACGTTTCCGCTGCCAAAGCTCATCATCGACCCGAACGATCAACGACGCGTCCACGACCGGTTTTCTCTGGTCGAGCGTTCGGGCAAGGTGCTTGGATTGTGCCCCGGGGCTGAATTCGGGCCCTCCAAGCGTTGGCCGACAAGTTGTTTCGCTGCCCTTGCACAGCAGAAAGTCGATGATGGCTGGGATGTCTGGCTGTTCGGTTCCGGCAACGATCGGGCGATCGCTGAGGAGATCGACCAGGAAACAGGCGGCGGGTGCCGCAACTTTGCCGGCCGCACGACCATGGCGGAAGCCGTTGATCTGTTGTCGCTGACCGATTGTGTGGTGACCAATGATTCGGGTCTGATGCATGTGGCGGCGGCGTTGAATAAAAAGGTGATCGCTTTGTACGGTTCGTCCGATCCTGGGTTTACGCCGCCGTTGAGCCGACACGCCAGGGTAATCTCGTTGCATCTGGATTGTTCACCGTGCTTCGAGCGCCAATGTCCGTTAAGCCATTATCACTGTTTGCGCGATATCACACCGCAAAGGGTCCTTGCCGAAATGGATGGTCTGTGAGGGTTCTTATCGTCAAAACCTCGTCCATGGGGGATTTGATACACACGCTGCCCGCGGTGACTGATGCGGCTCGAGTCATCGCCGGCGTCCGTTTCGATTGGGTTGCCGAAGAGGTCTTTGCAGAAATTCCACTCTGGCATCCGGCCGTCGATCGGGTGATACTGATCGCTTTGCGCCGATGGTGGAAAACGCCATGTGCAACGGGAACGTACGAGGAGATCGCAAAGGCAGTGGCTGACCTGAGAGTCTCGGGCTACGATCGAATCATCGATGCACAGGGGCTGATCAAAAGCGCAGCGGTCGCACGTCTTGCACGCGGGCCGCGCTGCGGAATGGATCGTCGGTCATGTAAAGAGCCGCTGGCGGCTATGGCCTATCAGGAGCGTTATTCTGTGGCGAAAAGGATGCACGCCATCGATCGTGTGAGAACCCTGTTTGCCGATGCGTTGGGTTATTCGTTGCCGCATAAGCAGTTCGATTATGGGATCGACAGAGCGCTTTTCGAAAAACCAAATCTCCGTCAGCCGTATGTCGTGTTCCTGCATGCGAGCAGTGGGCCGGCCAAGCTCTGGCCTGTCTCCAATTGGGCCGAACTTGTTCGGCGTGCGGAACAAGCCCGATTCACTGTCTACCTGCCTTGGGGCAACCAAGCGGAATACGAAAGGGCTGAAGTCATTGCCGCGGCTGGAACATCGGCAGAGGTATTGCCGCGGATGCGCTTGCACGAGCTTGCCTCCGTTCTGGCTTATTCCTCGGGCTTCATCGGTGTCGATACCGGGCTGGCGCATCTGGCGGCAGCATTGCAGGTGCCGGGCGTCACACTCTATACGGCGACCAGTCCGGACCTGACCGGAACCCGCGGCCCGAGGCAAACTTGCTTGAAACCTGCTAATATTCCCGAGAAGGGGGCAGTTGGGGAAAATCCATGCATCGGGCGGGCGAAGAGTGGTGCGGACTGCTTCGGTACGCTTTCGGTGGAGGCTGTTTGGACCTGTTTGCAGTCCAATATGAACAAAACGGCGTTGCGCCCACTCTAAGCGGTTGATGGTCGAAGGGCAGCCGGTTTGAGAGGCAATGCTCCTGAAGCAAACTCACCAGCGTCAAGTTAGAAATGGCGCCACATCAGGCACCGAAGAGGAAGCTGGTTATAGCGCATCTCCCGGCTTCACGGCCGGGAGCGGATTGAAACAAGCAAACGATAATGGAAAGCACATTACAGAAAAGTTCCGAGAACAGACCCCATTCTAAACCGGATTTACGGGTTGTCGGTGGAATGGATGATCTTTATGAGGTCTTCGCGCAGTTGCTGGTGCGTCGTGGCAAGCTGCGCGATATCGATTTGGCTCGAGCGCGGCGTCTTGCCGCTCAATCCGGTGCGAACAGCAGTTTCCCCGGGTTGTTGGTGAAGCTGGGTTTGAGCTCCGAACGTGACGTGGCCGAGGCGCTTGCAGAGGTGAGTGGGTGTCAGTTGATGTCGGCGGAGGAATACCCGCCTGCATCACCTTTTCATGACGGAATGTCGCCGCGCTTTCTCAAAGAGTGCTGTGTGGCGGGGGTGAGCGATCAAGCGGATGGCATCGTCGTTGCCATGGCCGATCCGTTGGACCGTTTTGTGCTCGACGCCCTTCGCTTGGCCTGTGACAAGCCGGTGTTGCCGTGTGTCGGTATTCCGTCGGAAATCGAAAATGCCATCGAGCGGCAGTTCGGGGCCGGAAAGTCTCAGATGGGGCAGATCGTCGATCATCTCAACGGCGAAGAGGAGGTTGATGAGGATGATGTCGAACATTTGAAGGATCTGGCCAGCGAAGCCCCTGTCATTCGTATGGTCAACCTTATCATGCAGCGTGCCGTCGAGCTGCGGGCTTCCGACATCCACATCGAACCGTTCGAGCAGCAGCTGAACGTGCGTTTGCGGATCGATGGCGTGCTCCGGGATATCGAGGCGCCGCCGGTCCGATCGATGGCCGCTGTGATCTCGCGCATAAAAATCATGGCGAAATTGAACATCGCCGAGCGGCGATTGCCTCAAGACGGACGTATTAAGCTGCAGGTCCAGGGCAAAGAGTTGGATCTTCGTGTGTCAACGGTACCCACTATGTTCGGCGAGAGCGTCGTGATCCGTTTGCTGGATAAAGAAAGCATAAAGTTCGATTATGAGTCGCTCGGCTTTGCGGGTAAAGTGCTGAGCCAGTTTCTCGATGTACTCGCCATGCCGCACGGAATCATCCTCATTACCGGTCCCACCGGCAGCGGCAAAACCACCAACTTGTATACGGCCCTGCACAAGCTGAATACGCCGGAACGCAAGATCATCACCGTCGAAGATCCGATTGAGTATCAACTCGAAGGTGTCAATCAGATTCAGACAAAAGCGCAGATCGGATTGACCTTCGCCAATGCGCTGCGGTCGATCGTCAGGCAGGACCCTGATGTGATCATGATCGGCGAGATGCGTGATCTTGAAACGGCCCGTATCGCCGTGCAATCGGCCCTTACCGGACATCTGGTGCTCTCTACGCTGCATACCAACGATGCTGCGGGCGGGGTCACCCGGCTGCTCGATATGGGATTGGAAGATTATCTGATCACATCGACCGTCAACGGGATCCTGGCGCAAAGGTTGGTGCGGCGTTTATGCGTGCATTGTCGCGAGACTTACCCGGCTTTGCCTGAAGTGGTCGATGAAATGCAGTTGCAGCGGTTTTCTCCTGACGGCCCCGTGATGTTGTATCGTCCCGTCGGCTGTGATCACTGCGCCGGCATCGGCTATCTCGGACGTATGGCAATTCTGGAATTTCTGACCATGACCGATTCACTTCGGGGTCTGATCATGAGCCACGCAACAGCGAGGGAAATCCATGAACTGGCCGTACGGGAAGGAATGTTGACGATGTATGACGATGGACTGCAGAAAGCCGTTGCCGGGCTGACCACCATCGAGGAAGTGCTGCGCGTTACGTCAGAGGCCTGATCATGCCGTCGTTCTTCTTCAAGGCGGTAAGCCCGGACGGCGAATCGGTCGAGGAGTACCGGGAAGCGCCTGACGAACAGGCGTTGATAAGGAGTCTGCAAGCCGAAGGGTATCTGCCGATCCGGGTGTTGCCTGCGGGTTCCACATCGCTCAGATGGCTGACCATGCGCCGCTTCGGTCGGCCGCGCATTTCTCAGAAAGATATCGGCTTGTTTACCCGGGAGCTTGCGACCTTGCTCAGTGCCGGATTGCCGCTGGATCGCTCTTTGGCGATATTAACGGAGTTGACGGAAGACCACGCGCAATTGAACGGACTGACGAGTCAGGTTCTTGAAATGGTAAAAGGTGGCGCGCCCCTATCGGCTGCGTTGGAAGCTCAAACCGGGGTGTTTTCGCGATTTTATCTCAACATGATTCGAGCCGGTGAGGCCGGTGGCGGACTGGAAGACGTGTTGGAACGCTTGTCGGACTATATCGAGCGCTCCAAGGAGATTCGCGATACCGTCGTCACAGCTATGATTTATCCTGCGATATTGGTTACCATGGCGGTGTTCTCGCTGCTCGGGCTTTTGACCTTTGTCGTACCGCAGTTCACCGAGATGTTCGCCAGCGCCGGTCAGGAATTGCCGCTGCCGACCCAGATTGTCGTCGCCATAGCGGACGGGTTGCAAAGCTACTGGTGGGCATTGCTAGCGCTGACTGTGGTGGTGGTCAGTTATATGCGCCATCAGCTTGCCGATTCAGCGCGGCGGTATGTGTGGGACAGGCGTTTTCTGAGATTGCCTGTGGTGGGGGATCTGATCCGCAAGGTGGAAGTGGCTAATTTCAGTCGAACATTGGGGACCCTGCTGAGGAACGGTGTCTCTTTGCTTATCGCGCTGTCGATCGTCAAGGAGACCCTCGGCAATTTGGTCATGGCTGAAGCGGTCGGTGTTTCAGCCGACCGGCTGAAAGAAGGTCAGGACATGACCGGTCCGATCAGCGAATCCGGACTGTTTCCGAAGATGGCGGTGCAGATGATCAAGTTGGGGGAGGAGACCGGGCGTCTGGAAGAGATGCTCGATCGAGTTGCCGCAGCCTATGATAAAGAGATAAAAATGGCGATACAGCGTATGCTGGCGCTGCTCGAGCCGATATTGATCGTGGGGCTCGGGCTCTTGATCGGCGGGATCATCGCTTCGATACTGATGGCCATTATGAGCGTCAATGATCTGGCTTTCTGAAGGCGGGAATCAGGAATCAGGAAGCAGGAATCAGAAAGGCGGCCCAACTGTTCTGATCCCCGATCCCCGATCCCCGATCCATGTTTCCGGCTTTACCCTCCTGGAGTTATTGATCGTGCTGGCGATCGCGGCTGCCTCCTTTGCGATGGTTGGTCCTCAGGTTTCCAGCGGTCTGTCGACGATGAAATTGAACACCGCCGCCAACGATATGGCTTCGGCACTGAGATTTACCAGGAGTCGAGCGATATCGAACATCCGTGAAGCCGAATTTTTCCTGGATGTCGAGGGACATCGTTATCGGGTGACCGGCAGACAAAAAGAGTACCGGGTGCCGGAATCGATTCATTTGAAACTCCTGACGGCGGAGTCTGAAATCGTCGGCGAGGGGCAGGGGATTATCCGGTTTTTTCCCGATGGCTCTTCGACCGGTGGACGAATCACTTTGGAAGCGGGACAGCGGAAGCGGCTTGTGGATGTGAACTGGCTGACTGGGCACATCGCAATCCGGACAGAACAGTGAATCGATCCAAATTCGAAAAAGGCTTCTCGTTGTTGGAGGTTCTGGTTGCGTTTTCCATTTTGGCGGTAACGTTAGGCGTGTTGCTCAACATTTTCGGCGGCGGCCTCAGGTTGGCCGGCGTCTCCGACGACACCGCCCGTGCCGCATCTTTTGCTCAGTCCAGGCTGGCGCAGGTGGGCGTGGCTGAAGAATTGACCGAGGGTGAAACACGCGGTGATTTCGATGAGCGATTCCGGTGGATCGTTCGTGTGCAGCCGTATGAGGTGATGGACGAAGAAATTGACACCGAGAATCTGCCGGTCCAACTTTATCTGGTCAACGTACGCGTTGAATGGAATGACCGCGGTCGCCCGCGTTCCCTCGCGTTGACGACGCTTCGTCTGGCCGCGAAAGAGGGGTAAGGGTGCTGATCGTCAACCCCGCACCTAAATTCTACTTTATTAAGAAAAGCAGATTCGTACCAGAACGATTCAGGTGCGGGGTCAATGGATAAGAGCCGCCGTACGACACCGTACCAGGCGGGGTTCACCCTGCTTGAGGTTTTGATTGCGATGACGCTGCTCGGCGTCATGATGGTACTTATCTTCGGAACCTTGCGTGTCTCCGTACGCAGTTGGGAATCCGGTGAAAAACAGGCGGCGCAGGTGAGTCAGCTATTGGTCCTGCACAATTTTCTTCGCAGCCATCTGACCCGGATGAAGCCTTGGGAAGATGATTTTTCCGAAGATGAGCCGGTTTTCTCGTTTCAAGGGACAGAGCAGGCGATCCAGTTTGTTTCCACGTTGCCGTTGCACAACCGGGGTGCCGGCGGATGGCATAAGTTCAGTCTGCAATTGACAAGGAATCGGGATAGAGCAGATTTGATTGTCAAGTTGGAGCCTTTTTTTCCCCCACTGGATAATGAGCGTCAAGCCATCGACGATGTTGTACTGATCGAGAATGTCGAAGCAATAAGATTCTCCTATTTTGGCTCGGATGAGCCGGATGAAGAAGCTCAGTGGTTCGATGAGTGGCTGGAGAAATCGTACTTGCCGAAAATGATTCGGGTGGAGATAAGGGTCAGAGGTGAAAAAACTTGGCCGCCTTTGGTCGTTGCTCCGAAAATAGCCGGTGCCGGCGATTTCTCTTCCTGATTTTCCCGTTCCCCATGACTTTTCTTTCGCTTCGCCCTTTTGCAAACAGCCGCCAGGGTGGCGTTGCCCTGGTTTTGGTGCTCTGGATCGTGGTGCTGCTGACGATTATGGCGTCGAGCTTCTCTTTGAGCATACGGCGTAACACGGAATTGGTCCGCAACGCCAAAGATCAGGCCCAAGCCTTGGCGCTGGCGGAAGGCGGGTTGCACTACGCGATGATGATGTTATCGTTGTCGGATCCGATGCAGCGCTGGCGGGCGGATGGGGCGATCTATGAAATGTATTTGGCGGGGGCTCGCATCCGTGTTCAATTGTATGACGACTCGGGGAAGTTCGATATCAATCATACCGAGGAAGACCAGTGGCATCTGCTCTTGGAGCGTGTCGGCCTCGAGACTGAGGAAGCCGTGGGCGTGACCGATGCGATACTGGATTGGGTCGATTCCGACAGCTTTCGCCGGTTGAACGGTGCCGAAGAGGAGGAATATGAGGAAGAGGGGCTCGACTATGGGCCGCGGAACGGACCGTTCCGGTCGATCGAGGAACTGCAGCTTGTGTTGGGAGTCTCTGCAAAGCTGTATGCCGTGCTGGAGCCGTTGATTACGGTCAATTCGAAACAGCCGGCGCCTGATCCGAGTAAAGCGTCGAAAGAGGCTCTGCTGTCGCTGCCGGGTGTGGACGAAGCAATCATAGAAGAGTATCTTGCAGCGCGCGCGGAAAGCGCGTTGAATAAAACTTTGCCGCCTCCGGTACCGGCAATACTGGCCCAAAACTCGGGCGGGAACAGCAGCATCTACAGCGTGCGAGTCGAGGCGCGGCTTGCCGATGGTTATACCTCGGGCTTGATGGCTACGCTGACGCAGGAGCAAACCGATTCAGAGGTTCCTTTCGGCATCATCGATTGGCAAACGCTGGTTGTCGCCAGCGAAAGCCTGTTTGCCCGGAGCGGTGATGAGGCGGCAGGACAATCGCATTAACGTCAATGAAAGCGCAGAGTACGCACTGTATACCTTTTTGGCTATAGTGATGCATCGGAATCGATTCAGGGCAGTCGTTCATGGTTAAGCTGGATACAGAAATCAATTTGGATATTCGCCCGTTTTTTCACTGGTGGGGGAATCAGCTTTTGATACTGGTTCCCGCACGGGTAAGGGATTGGCTGATTCATCCACGGGAACGGCTTATCCTGTCCGTGCAACAGGATTATGTGACTTTGGCGCTGTCAGGCAAACAGCGTTTGCAGCAATTGGGGGAGTTCAGCCTGGATGAAACGGGCAGAGAGCGGCGCCGGCAACTCTTTGAAAGTGATCTTTCGCTCAATGAGGCTGAAATTGTTTTGCGGCTCTCGCCGCATCACGTATTGCGCAGAGTGTTCGCTTTCCCGGCTGCCGCTGCTGAAAATCTGGATCAGGTGGTTGCGTTCGAAATGGACCGGTTGACGCCTTTCAAAGCCGAACAGGTTTATTATCAGGCCCGTCTGGTGGCGAAGAACGCCGGGAGCGATCAGATCGACGTGGAGCTTGTTCTGGTGCTTCGCGACAAGCTCGATGACATTCTCGACCGGCTTTCCGCATGGGGCCTGATACCTGAAGTGGTTGATGTACAGCCGGACGGTGATGAGGACATGAATCCGAGCGAAGTACGCTATAATCTTTTGCCGCAACCCATGCGTCCCAAGAGAAGCCATTGGGTCAAGGCCCTCAACCTGTTTCTGGGCGTCATGCTCTCTTTGATCGTGCTGCTGAGCTTCGTCATGCCGATCTGGTTCGATCGCCAGTGGATGCTGGAACTTCAGGGGCAGGTCGAGGAGGCCGAACGGACGGCCAAGGAGGTACAGTCACTGAAAACGGATGTGGATCGGCGCATGCGTGAAAGTGTCTTTGTGCTCGAAAAGAAGCAGCAGGCGCCGATATTGATCAATGTACTCAATGAACTGTCACGCATCATTCCTGATGAGACGTGGCTGACAAGCCTGCAATATAAGGACCGGCGCGTACAAATTCAGGGGCAATCCCCTTCTGCGTCGGCGCTGATCGAAATTATCGAAGCGTCGCCGGTGTTTCAGCAGACCCGTTTTGTTTCGCCTGTGACACGCGATAGAAAAACCAAGTTGGAGCGTTTTCAGATCGCAATCGAAGTGGTTAACAGGGGGCAGCTTGATCAAGCAACTGACGGATAAACAGCAGCGTCTGGCGGCGGTGGGATTGCTGTGCGTTGTGAGTGTCTTGTTTTATGCGCTGATGGTCGGACCGCTCATTGCACTGGCCCACGATTATAATGAAGCGATTGACGAGTTGCAGTTTCGGCTGCGGCGTTATAAAAAGGTGGCTGCCGGAAAGGATGCGCTGCTCGAGCGGGTGGAGACGATTCGGCGGCAGCAGGAATCAAGCGGGCGTTTGAGCACTCGGGAAACGCCGGCATTGGCGTCTGCGGATCTGCAAAAATTCGTGAAACAAACCATTGAAACAGCGGGCGGGCAGTTGACCAGCACGCAGGTGATACCTGCCAGAGAAGAAGGACAGTTTCTTCGCATCGCGCTCAAGGTTCGGATGTCCGGAGATATGGAGGTTCTGCGGGGTGTGCTTTATGCGATTGAAACAGCCAGGCCGATGCTGATCATAGACAATCTGAACATTCGGCCTGTCAGGGGGCGCCGGAGCCGCAAGACCCGAAAAATCGAGCCTTCCGATCAGATGAACATCAATTTTGAGGCGGAAGGATACATGAATGCGGCGCCGACATGAACGCAGCATTGAGCCGAGAGCATATCGTGTCGCTGATCCTGGCCGGATTCTGTGTTGCATTCGGCATGGTTGTATTGCTCGAATGGAGCAGGCTTGAGAGTCAGTTGCGTGACCGGCAGAGTGAGATCGCCACCCCTGTCGAGTCGGAACTTTCGGTTGAGAAGATATCGGAAGTCGATTTTGAACTGCCGGTCATTGACAGCTACACGGACCTTGTCGAACGGCCTTTGTTTGTAGAAGGTCGGCGGCCACTGGAAGAGCCTCCGGATGACGCCCTGCAACAAACAGATAAATCTCAGGGGGGTACATTACGGGCAAAGCTGATGGGGATCTACTCCGGTTCCGATGGGATGACGGCCCTGATCCTCGATGCGGAAGGCAAATATGTTCGTGTAAAAAAACAGGATTCTGTGGATGGGTGGCAGGTGGAAGCCCTTTTCCCGGATCGGGTGACCTTGAAACAAGGTGTTGAAACGCAGGACCTGAAACTGCATAAAGAGAAGCCGAAATTTTCGCGAAAACCCAGACAGAGAAAGCCAACTCCGAAGTCAAGGGCCGAGGCGAGAGAAAAGGCGAAGGCAAGGGCAAAGGCAAGGGCAAAGGCGCGTTCGGATTTGAAGTCAAAGGTCCGATCGAAGCAGGGCGGGAGCAGCAAGAAAGAACAAGACGACGAAGATGAAGAGGAAAATCAATGATGTTCCACGCGCATTCTGGGAGGGTCACAAACAGTCCCACAGGGCTTGCCGCCCGCGTCAAAATAAGCAGAACAATCTTGACGCATTGGCCGCCGATGCGCGCCATTCTCAGGCGGCTTCCAGTGCCGAGTGGCCGCTGTCTCACCATCCACGGGCGTCGTGGCCAGGAATCAGGAATCAGGAAGGCGGCTCATCTGTTCCGATCCTCGATCCCTGTTTTCGGTGGCTCATTGCGGTGTAGCACGCGATTTGAATCGTACTGACCAGCGCAAAAGCGGTTCGATGGTTTGAACCATGCCGAAAATCATATTGACGAGATAGATATGTTGAAATTCATAAGGTTTCCCGGAGTTGTTCTGGGCCTTCTGCTGTTGAGCGGGTGCGACACCATGGGGCCGGATCTGTTCAACAAGCTCCCGTTGGAGCCGGTGAGTGCGATTAAGGAGCCGGGACAGCCTAAAGATGCTCCTTTCGGTGAGTCAGAAGGGCAAGCGCCTTCGGAGGAGGGAGAAGAGCCGACGAGCGAATATTATACCGGTACCGGGAACTTTGTTCGCCCCGCAGTGCGTCCGGGCGGTTCCGCTCGGGCGCCGAGGCATGGCAAGTATACATTGAATTTCGATGATGCGGATTTGGGTGAAGTGGCCAAGGTCATTCTCAGCGATACCTTGAATGTCAACTATGTGCTCAGCCCGCAGGTTGCCGGTACGGTCAACCTGCAGACCTCGCATCCGTTGACCCGGGAAGAACTCATTCCGACATTGGAGATGGTGTTGCGTATGAATGGTGCGGTGCTGCTTCGCGACGGAGACCTTTACCGAATCGAACCGGAATCCAATGCGCTGCAGTCCGCGCAGTCGCCGCGGCTGGGCCGGGCGGGGCCCCGCGTTCCTGTCGGCTACCAGGTCAGGATCGTTCCTCTGCGGTACGTCGGCGTCAAGGAGATGCAGTCGATTCTGGAGCCGCTGCTGCCCCCGAAAGCGATTTTGCGCGCCGATCCCGCCCGCAACCTGATGCTGATCGCCGGGACGTCGGATGAATTGGAAAATATCATCGATACGATCTCGATTTTTGATGTCGATGTGTTGCAGGGCATGTCGGTGGCGCTTTTCACATTGAAGAATGCCGATGTCGCGACAGTGGTCCCCGAGCTGGAAACACTGTTCGGCGAGGCGTCCAAAGGGCCTTTGGCGGGTATGTTCCGGCTGCTGCCGATCGAACGGCTCAATGCCATTTTGGTAATCACGCCGCAGCCGAAATATCTGTATGAGGCCGAGACCTGGATCGAGCGTCTGGATCGCGCGGTGACGGAGGCCGGCGGCGGTGTTCATGTCTATCGTGTGCAGAATGTGGATGCGGTGGAGTTGTCGGCGACGCTCAATGAGATCTTCGGCAGCCAGCGAAGGTCGACGACGCCGGGTGCGTCGTTGGCTCCCGGCCTCAGGCCAAGAGAGATCAGCGGCGGCCAGGATGGTGAGCCCGAAAGTGCGCCGCCGTCGCGTGAGACCGGGAACATGGACGTGTCCAATGTGGGCGAAAATGTCCGCATCATCCCGGACGAGCGAAACAATGCGGTGGTGGTGGTCTCGACCAAGCAGGAGTACGATATCATTGAAAGGGTCATCAAGCAGCTGGATGTGACGCCGCTGCAGGTGCTGATCGATGCAACGATTGTCGAGGTGACCCTGAAAGACAATCTGCAGTACGGCATACAATGGTTCCTGAAAAACAGTCTGCCCGGAGATCATACCGGCAGGGCGGTGCTGACGCAAAATGCAACAGACTTGGCGCTGTCGCTCATAACGGGTGGGTTTTCCTATTCCATCGTCAATAACGCCAGCGACGTACAGTTTGTGCTCCATGCGTTGGCCGAGGATCAGAAGCTCAACATGATTGCAGCGCCGTCGCTGATGGTGCTGGATAACCAGGAGGCGACCATCAATGTCGGCGATCAGGTGCCGATTGCCACCTCGCAGTCGACCAATACCAGCAGCGCCACTGTGTCGCCTGACGGCACGAATGCCATCGTCACGAACCAGATCCAGTTGATCGATACAGGGGTCACCCTGAAGATCAAGCCGAGAGTGAATGCGGGCGGACTGGTGATCATGGACATCGAACAGGAAGCCAATGTGCCGGTGGCGACGACGACGTCGGGGCTCGACTCTCCGACCATACAGCAGCGCAAGATCGAAAGCTCCATCGCGGTGCAGAGCGGCGAGACCATCGTCCTGGGCGGGTTGATTCAGGACCGGCGCAATCTCCGCCGCGATGGCGTCCCGTTTTTCAGCAAAATACCATACATCGGCCCTCTTTTCGGATCGACCGACAAGCAGCTGGACAGGACCGAGCTGGTGGTTTTGATCACGCCTCGCGTCGTGCAGCGCCAACAGGATGCACGGGACATTACGCGTGAGTTCAAGCGCAAGCTCACGGGCATCTATTCCGATTTGCAGCCACCGGAGGAGACGCAGCCGAGTGTTGATATGGATGAGACAGAGAACTGATTTGTTGCGATACGCGCTCAAGCATGCGCGTGAACTGTAGACAACGTGAGTCAGTCTCGACTGTTCGCATCACGCAACCGCAGGGCGGCCCGGTAGATTATCCTTTTTCGTATGCCGGTGATTTTTGCCGCGATGGATACGGCGGTCTTCACGCTGCACTCCTGCAGCAGAATTCCGAGCATTCGCTCCTGTTCCCGATGCAGCATTTCCTGTGAGTCTTTGAGCGGCGGGGCACCTTCAAGCAGTACGACCAATTCCCCTTTCTCGATAAAGGGATCGTTTTGAAGAACCAAATCGATGTCGCGGAGCGTCGTTTTGATCACCGTTTCGTGCAACTTCGTCAGTTCTCTGGCAATGACGATCTCGCGTGTCGACGGAAACACCGCACGAATATCGTGCACACACTCTTTAATGCGATGACTGGATTCATAAAAAATCGATGTGCGGGGATTATTGAGCAGCTTTTCAAGCCAGCTTCTTCTGGCTGACGATTTCCTCGGAGGAAAGCCCTCGAAAGAGAATCGGTTGGTTGCCAGGCCGGAAACCGACAAGGCCGCAATCAATGCGCAGCAGCCGGGGATGGGGACAACGTCGATACCTGCGTCTTTTGCTTTGCGGACCAGAGGGAATCCAGGGTCGTTGATCAGCGGCGTACCCGCATCGGATATAACCGCGAGCGAGCGACCGGCTGCAAGATGTCGGATCAGCGCCGTACTCGCCTCTTGCTCATTGTGCTCGTGATAGGAGGTAAGAGGCGTTTTGATGCCATAAATGTCGAGCAGCGGTCGGGCGTGACGCGTATCTTCCGCAGCAATCAGATCGGCCTCTTTCAATGTTTCGATGGCTCTGAAACTGAGGTCGGCGAGGTTCCCGATCGGCGTTGCGATGATGTATAGTGTGCCTTTCTTGTCCTGCGTTCGTACTGTTTTCATTGCTCTGTTTTGATACAATTTCATTCTCGATAATACACAATACCATTATTTGAATCGCGCTCATGCAGCAACGTAAAGCGGTAGCACTCATTTCAGGCGGTCTGGATTCCATGCTGGCGGCGAGGGTCGTGCAGGAGCAAGGCGTTCATGTCGAAGGCATCAATTTTTTTACCGGCTTCTGCGTCGAAGGCCATACCCATGCGATTCGTAAAAAGGACAAGGCCAAGTCGAAGCGAAACAGTGCGCTGTGGGTTGCCGAGCAGCTGGGCATTCAGCTCCACATCATCGATATCATCGAGGAATACAAGGATGTCGTCATCAATCCCAAGCATGGCTATGGGGCGCATCTCAATCCTTGTTTGGACTGCAAGATTTTCATGGTCGCCAAGGCCAATGAATGGCGGCGCGACAATGCATTTGATTTCATCCTGACCGGCGAGGTGATCGGGCAGCGGCCCATGTCGCAGCGCAAGGAGACGATGCCGGTGGTTGCCGGCGAATCGGGCGCGGATGATTTGCTGCTGCGCCCGCTGTGCGCGAAAAATCTGCCGCCGACCCTGCCCGAGCGGGAAGGCTGGATCGATCGGGATGCGCTGTACGATTTCAGCGGCCGCAGCCGCAAGCCGCAAATGGCGCTGGCGACGGCGTTCGGTTTCGAGGATTATTCACAGCCGGCGGGCGGCTGCTGCTTTTTGACCGACGAGCACTACTCGGACAAGCTCGCCGATTTGTGGAGGGCGCGCGGCAGCAGGGAGTATGAACTCGATGACATCATGCTGCTCAAGGTCGGGCGTCATCTGAGGCCGCGGCCCAATTTCAAAATGATCATTGCCCGTGAGGAAGGAGAGACAAAGTTTCTCAAAGGCTACCGAAAAGCCTTCACTTCGATGAATCCGGTGAGTCATAGCGGTCCTTTGGTGCTGATCGACGGTGATCCGACGGAGGATGACCTGAAGCTGGCGGCCAGCCTGACGGCGCGCTACAGCCAGGGAAGAGAGGCAGAAACGGTCGAAGTCGAGGTCGTGCGCGATGGTGTCAGCCGGCGCTTGGTCGTACCGCCGATGCCGGCCCATAAGATTCCGCCGGAATGGCATATATGAAGAAGACAGTCCTGAATGCCCGCCGCCTGTTGTGCCCATTGCCGGTCATTCGCGTTCAGAATACGGTGAAAAACCTGGGTACCGGGGAGATTCTGGAAGTCGTGTGCACCGACCCGGGGGCCCTGAGCGATATACCGACCTGGTGCCGCATCAACGGCCATCGAGTCATCACCAGCCGAAGTGAACATGATGAGTATATCATTACGCTCGAGGTTGGTGATGGTGCAGTGCAGCCCGCGCGGTGATTGCGATTCTGGCGAAGCAGCCGATTTTTTTATATACTCGTCCGGTTGCCGGGCAAACAGATTCTGCGGCCTCTCTCGTCGCACTGTGTTGGTGTGCGCGCCTCGTTGTGGTGCTTCTGCCCGGATGCGATTCTTGATAGGATGAAATTGCCGGTTGTCAGCCGGTATTCAACCTCCTGGCGGCGGCTGTATTGTGGCGAGGCTTTTGCATCGTTCCGCCCCACTATGGGTTTGCTGGAGTGTCAGGGATGTGTCGGGTTCTTGAGCCGTGCGATGATTTCGTGGTCATGTGGCCCGGCATGATAAATGTATGTGTAAATCATTTCGATTTTTAATTTTTTAATCTTGTGGAGGCAGTGAATGTCTGTTGAAAAAGCGCTCGAACTCATGAAAGAAAACGACGTTAAATTTGTCGACTTTCGTTTTGCGGACACGCGGGGTAAGGAACAGCATGTGACCGTGCCCGCGCACACGGTGGACGAGGATCTTTTTGAGGAAGGAAAGATGTTTGACGGTTCGTCCATCGCAGGATGGAAAGGGATCAATGAATCCGACATGATCCTGATGCCTGATGCCGCAACTGCGGTGATCGATCCCTTCTATGATGAAACCACTCTGATTCTGCGCTGTGATATCGTCGAACCGGCAACCATGCAGGGTTACGAACGGGATCCCCGTTCGATTGCGAAACGGGCGGAAGCCTATCTGAAGTCGACGGGAATTGGCGACACGGCTTTTTTTGGTCCGGAGAACGAATTTTTCGTTTTCGATGATGTACGGTGGTCAGCGGACATGCAGGGCGCCTTTTACAAAGTCGACTCGGAAGAGTCGAGCTGGAACTCGGAACGCGTGTACGAAGACGGTAATATCGGCCATCGTCCCGGCATTAAAGGCGGCTATTTCCCCGTCCCTCCGGTGGATTCGTTGCAGGACATGCGTTCGGCCATGTGTTTGACGCTCGAGGAGATGGGGCTGATGACCGAAGTGCATCACCATGAAGTGGCGACCGCAGGCCAGGGTGAAATCGGCGTTTTGTTCAATACCCTGGTAAAAAAGGCCGACGAGGTGCTGACGCTCAAATATGTCGTCACCAATGTGGCCCATGCATACGGAAAAACGGCGACGTTCATGCCGAAACCGTTGGTCGGTGACAACGGCAACGGTATGCATGTTCACCAGTCGATTGCGAAAGACGGTGTGAACCTTTTTCCCGGCGATTTGTATGGCGGCCTGTCGGAAATGGCGCTGTATTATATCGGCGGCATTATCAAGCACGCGCGGGCGATCAATGCATTCAGCAACGCTTCAACCAACAGCTACAAAAGGCTGGTTCCCGGTTTTGAAGCACCCACCCTGCTGGCCTATTCCGCACGCAACCGCTCGGCTTCGGTGCGTGTCCCCTATGTCACCAACCCGAAAGCGCGCCGCATCGAGGTGCGGTTCCCGGATTCGACCGCTAACCCGTATTTCGCCTTCGCCGCAATGCTGATGGCCGGTCTGGACGGCATCCAAAACAAGGTTCATCCGGGCGAGGCGATGGATAAGGATCTGTACGATTTGCCGCCTGAGGAAGAGAAAGGAATTCCGACGGTCTGCTTCTCTTTTGACGAAGCGCTCGATGCTTTGGATCAGGACCGCGAATTCCTCAAAGCAGGCGGTGTCTTTACCGACGACGCCATCGATGCGTATATCGACCTGAAAATGGAAGAAATCACCAGGCTGCGCATGAGCACGCACCCGGTTGAATTCGACATGTACTACAGCCTGTAAATCAGGCGGGCCGGGATGGGAAGGCCACGCATGGCGTGGCCTTCCTCCATCTGCTGTGGTCTTTCAGTCACTGGTCCGGTTGGTGTGCGGCTCTGAGTTTCTATTCATTCCCCGGTCGCCAGTTCGGTTTCTGTCAATCGAAAAAAGCCGCGAGCGAACCAACGGTGCCGCAGTTCCTTCTCCCTCCGGGAGAGGGGATCTGAAT
>DEII01000076.1:0-16170 GCA_002352385.1 Methylococcaceae bacterium UBA2778
AATTCTATTTGCTTCTAACACCCGGCCACGTCCATCATTGCAGTTGCCTCTTCATGCCGATATGATAGATGATCGTCGCTGAACGTGATGATGCCCATCGGCATTGCATGAGAGCGCCACTCCCCGATACAACGGATCGATCCGATATGCTTGCCTTTCTCAAATCGTTCGAACGCTTCATCATCATGGCGCTGCTGTGCATGATGGTGCTGGTGGTTCTGTTTTCGACGGTTGAATTGGGCTGGCTTCTCATCGAGCAGATGGCACATCCGCCACGCTACATCGCCTTGGATTTTCAGGAACTGAGCCATATATTCGGCTTCTTCCTGGCGATCCTGATCGGCATTGAATTGCTGGAAACGATCAAGATGTATATCGAGGAAGAGAGGGTCAACGTGGAAATCATGTTTCTGGTCGCGATGATCGCTGTCACGCGCAAGGTCGTGATATTGGACATCAAGGAGATCACGCCGCTGGGCGCGATGAGCATCGCTTCGCTTATTCTGGCGCTCTCGATCGGGTATTACGCATTGAAAAAAAGCGGCAGCAGCGATCGTCGAGAGCAGGAAAAGAAAGATGTGTGATCGATTGCGCCGGGCAAAGCTCGCGGACGATGCACCGACTCTGCAATCGGGAAGCAGAAAGGTGACTCGTCTGTTCTGATCCCTGTTCTCCGATGGCGGAACCGCTTCGCGTTCCGCCCTACTTGCCGGTGAGCGACTTCAGAAAAGCGATCAGGTCCGATTTTTCCTGCTCGGTCAGTTTGAGCGGAAAGATGGCAGCATCCAAATAGGGATTTTTTTCCCCACCCTTATCATAATATTCGACCACCTCTTCCAGCGTTTTCAGGCTCCCGTCGTGCATATATGGCCCCGTTTCGCCGATGTTGCGCAGGGTCGGTGTTCTGAATTTGCCGATGTCCGAAACGACCCGTGTTATGTTGAATTGGCCAAGCTCGGAACGCTGAACGTCCGTGAGTGAGGTCGCACCGGGTTTGGTGCCGGCCTTTGCCGATTGCTGCAGCCCCTCGAGATAGGCATCGATCGACGGCTCGAGCCGCTCATAGCCGACGCCAATGTTGTAAAAGCGGTTGTCGGTGAACAAGGCATTGTTCCAGCTGATCTCATGACAGTTGGCGCAGTTGCCTTTGCGGCGGAACAGATTCAACCCGCGCGCTGCGCTTTCCGACATGGCGGTTCGGTCACCGCCGAAAAAGTAGCGGTCGAAGGGGGAATCGCCGGAGATCAGCGTGCGTTCGTAGCTTGCGATCGCTTTGACGACATGATCGATGGTGATCTGATCCGCGGCAACATCGAAGACCGCCTGAAATCGTGCCGGATAATCCGGGTCCTTGCACACCACATCGACAACGAACTGATGATCGCTCAAGCCATGTTCGATCGAATTCACGAGCGGGTCCAGTGCCTGTGTCTCGAGGCTGTCCCGCCTTCCATCCAGGAACAGGCTGGTGTAATAGGCTGCATTGATGACAGTTGGCGAATTGCGCGTCCCTTCGATCCCGCGAATGCCCTGCGCCGCCGGCAGACCATCGGTGAATGCCAGTTCGGGGCGGTGGCAGCTCGAGCAGCTGATCGTGCCGTCAGCGCTGAATCGCCGGTCGTTGAACAGCAGCCGTCCCAAAGCGATTTTAGCCGGCGATTGAGGGTTGTCCTGGGGAATGGGGACGGGCGGAAGCCCCAACGGAAGAGCGGCAAAAAGCACTCCGGAGAACAGGAGTGCTGCACAGAAGGGCGTTGTGAATCTCATCAAGGCGGCTCCTCGAAGAAAGGGCTTGCGGAGATCTCGGATCTCCGCAAACCACAACCAACGTTTAGTGATTTCTAGCTCTGTTTTAGCTTTCAGTCCTGCTCGGGCATATTCTGCACGATCAGCACATAGGGTTCGCCCAACGGGAATTGATCCCCGAGCTTCTGAAAATAGATGACCTTGCCATAGGTTTCATTGATCGCGGGAAGCAGCTTTTCGGCTTCTTCGACGGTAAGATCCGGCAGAGTGGCTTTGGCTCTGGGAATCTCGGTTTTATGATAATGCCAGTATTTTTTCTCTTCTTCCGGCAGCGAGTCGTACTGTTCGGTCGTAATGATATACTCGAAGCCGATCGGCTTGTCCTGGTCCTTCATGCCGGCGGGGAACATCAGACAAACAAGGGTTCCGTCATCATAGGCTTTGCAATGGTGATGAACGATCACCTGCAGCTTCGGATCGCTCGCCGAATCCGTATCGGGCTTGATGTGCCGGATCGCCTGGATATGCAGGTCATTGAATCCCAGATGGTTCGGGTACTCTTTCTGGCGGAGGTTGAACACTTCGTTGTAGAGTTTCGGTTTTTCAGCGGCAGGCTTCGAAGCCGCCTCTTCCGCAATGGCGCTGGCGGTCGTCAACGACAATGCAACGCCTGCAAGCAATAATCTCTTCATCTGTTTCATAGCATTCTCTTTATCATGGTTATCAACAATCATTCACGACATGAACGGTTTCCAACGCCGGCATCACCACAGCCGATGCACGACGCCATTGATCTCATGCGCATTCCGCCGTCCTTTTCGTCTGTCCGCTGTTGAATTTGCGGATTCTCGAGCCGGTCCGACCCGGGAGTTTTCATCGGGCTCGAACCATTCCCGAGTAAAAACATAAGCTATGATATATTCTTTTTTCTTATAGTATTAGCAGATTTGGTTATATAGCGCTTCCATTTTATTCCTTTCCTCTCAGGAGGCCATATGAAACTGATTCCTTTTCTTCCTCGAATCCTGCTTTTTGGCTGGTGCCTTACGTTGCATGCACAGGAGCCCGGTGTCGGACGAGCCGTGTCGTTTAAAACGGCCGATGCTGGAACGGTCCATGCATTGTTGTACGGTCGCGGTGAACCGGCGGTCGTGCTTGCGCACGGGGCGGTCTTCAACAAGGAGAGTTGGGAGAGGCCTGCCAAGCGGCTTGCGACCCGCGGCTTCCTGGTGCTTGCCCTGGATTTTCGAGGATATGGCCGGTCGGTCGCCGGCTCGAAGCCGGCGGCGCTCCACGAGGATATACTGAGCGCCGTCCGGTATCTTAGAGACAAAGGAAGCACCGAGATTGCGGTCGTCGGCGCAAGCATGGGCGGCAGCGCAGCTGCCAGGGCGGTAATCGAAGCCGGGGAAGGCGAAATCGCCAAACTAGTCCTGCTATCACCGGCACGGTTCCGACATCCGGAAAAACTGAAAGGTGATTTACTGTTTATCACCAGCAAGGAGGAACCCCTGGTCGATCAAATCCGAACGGCCTATGAGAAGGCACCCGCACCGAAACGGCTCGAATTGATCGAAGGGCGCGCCCATGCCCAGCACATCTTCAAGACCGATCAGAGCGAACGGCTCAGCGTGGTGATCGAGCGATTCCTGGATGGACCGGCAACAGATTGACAAGCAATCGCTTCTCAACCGGCAGCAACCTGGCTGCCCGAGAGATTTGGATTATAAAGCAATGGTAATTTTTCACACGAGAAGGGGTAATTTTTCACAGCTTACTCGCACCAATGCGCATAATCTATAACCCATGGATCGCACGAGCAATTGGGATATTGCACGCTAGGGAGGGGCGTAACCGACGGATGGCAGTCATCAATGGAGGTGACGCGACAGGGAGGTCGCACATACGCGGCGCTATCTTTCTCTCTTCTTCCGGTAGCGCTCGCTGCCGTTTTTTTTTCACATCCTTGTGTTCACGCTATTCTCGGCCAGCCTCTCGGACAACGCGCTCAGCGTCTGTTAGCCCCTGCCACAAGACTCCGAAACGAAATCCATCCCGCGCCTCCGCGCGATCACCCAATCCGCCTCGGCGGACTATATCGCGCGCTGTTGACTCAATAAGGCTTCCGGCCCCGATAGTTTCCTGGTGGGTTATACCGACACACCAAATAATCACGACCTCCGTCGGTTGCAAGGCCGCAGCCGATCGCCGTGGTATTCCGCCAGATCATCTGGGTGTAGTGGCCGCACCTTCCTCGGCACACATTCGGAAACGAGCCTCCTGCAACAAAATACTGTTGCTCGCTGCCCCAACGATCCACCATGTCGGTCTGTGAAAAACTGCCGGTCGTTCCGCTCCAGATATTTTCTCCATATCCGGATGAGCTATGTTTGAATGACCGGGTTGCCGCCAAGTGATCCGCCCACTGCCGGGCCGAAGCAGCTATCGAATCGGACCATACCAATGCAGGGACGCCGACTTCACGGCGATATTTGTTGTGGGCCGCTAAGATCTCGCTCTCGTTTACGTTTTGGGAATGCGACGCCGGCGAACCAACCGCCTCGTCGGTTGTGGAAGCCGAATCCGACTGAATATAGGCGGTGTTCAGTGCTTCACATCCGGCTGCGATCGAAAAGGCCAGGACGAAAATCTGCGGTTTGATCATCATCTCATATTCTCCTTTCCAACACGCGCCCTACAACCCTGCGAGCTTCTCTCTGGTTTTTGCCAGCGCTTCCATGATATCCTTTCTTCGCCCGGCGTCTGCAACCGGCTGCTCGGGACTCGCCGAGGATCGCAATGCCTTTTCGAGATAGATCGAAGCCTGCTCGTATTCGCCCTCGTCACGCAGGAATCGGCCATAAAAATAATTGGCGTCGATGTCATCCGGGCGCATGGAAAGTCCTTTCTCCAGATACACCCGCGCCTTGTCGTTGTCGCCAATGGAAAGCGGCCAACCCGGAGCTCTGTCATACAGGATGCCGAGCATGATGTAGCCGAAACCATCGAGCGCCGTTTCATCGATTTCGATCGCCCGCAGCAGCAGATCCCGGGCTTCCTTGACTTTCGCCAGTGACTCCAGATTCTCGATCGCATCCGCATAGGATGTCAACAGGATCGCCTTCCAGATGAGCGGTTCGGCGCGACCCTCGAATCGATCCGCCAAGCGTTGAGCTTTTTCGATCAATGGCACAAAATTTTCCGCCCGCTTGTTCACAGGCTTTTGATAGCGGCTCACCGCCCACTGATGATGCAACTCATGAATGGACGCTTCGAGCGTCGTTTCGGCTTGGGCGGTAGCAACAACACCCATTGCGGAGAGGGAGAGGACAAGCGACAAGGAAATTCGGACTATCATTTTCAAATACATTGTCAATCGTTCGATACAAGCAAAATCGCAGTCAGGAAACGGGGATCGGGGATCGGAAACCAGAGCCATCTGTTCTGATTCCAGATCCCCGATCCCTGTTCCCTGGTTTGGGCATCCGCCGTACACGTTGAACAAGATCAGGCCACCTTCAGGAACACGACAAACAACACCACACCGAGGAACAACCGGTAAATCACAAAAGGCATCAGTCCGACGCGGTCGAGCAGCTTCAAAAACCAGCCGATCGTCACATAAGCGGTCACCGCCGACACCAGAGCGCCGATGCCCATGGCGCTCCAAGGGACCGAATCGGGCGACTGCATCAATTCGCGCGTTTTGACCAGGCCGGCGAGCGCAATGACCGGAATCGACAGTAAAAACGAAAAGCGGGCGGCGAGTTCACGCTTGAATCCCAGAAACAGCCCCGCAGTGATGGTGATGCCGGAGCGTGACGTGCCGGGAATCAGTGCCAGCGCCTGAAAAATGCCGACGCCGAGGGCCTCCTTCCAGCCGATATCGCTTTGGCTGCGCTGCTCCGATCCAACCTTTTCGGCCCACCATAGAACCAGCGCGAAGACGATGGTGGAACCGGCGATAATAAGCGGGGAGCGGAGCGCCGTTTCCACCGCACCGTTCATGCTTATTCCAGCCAGACCAACAGGAATGGTGCCGAGAATGACATACCAGGCCAAGCGCGACTCCTCGGTGCTCGCCCTGCCTGATACCGACCGCAGCCAGTCCCGCGCCATCACGATCAATTCCGCCCGATAATAGGCGACTACGGCCGACAGTGTTCCAATGTGCACTGCTACATCGAACGCCAGCCCCTGATCCGGCCAGTGAAACAGGACCGGCATCAAAATGAGATGAGCGGAGCTCGAAATGGGAAGAAATTCGGTCAATCCCTGAAGCAGTGCAAGGGCAATCGCGTGCAGCGTATCCATCGTATCTATTATTCTGTTAATAAACTATTTGGAGGAACCGATCGACCCGGCATCGTCAATCCAGGTCGATGAGTTCGCGCAGGACGGCGGTTGCATAACCGCCGGCCGGCAGAAAAAAGGCGAGCAGCAGACAATCCTCCTGCGGGAAATCCCAGCGGAAATCGCTGAGCGGCAAACGCAGAGAACGGCGCGATATCTCCACGCCTTGTTCCTCGAGGCCTCTGCAAAGCACATCATGCCTTTCGGCAATCCCGATCTCCAACGCCAATGCCGCTCCGCTGACATCGGGATCTCCCGTGCCCCACAATGCAGCGGTCGGGTGGATGTCTCCAATTTCGACCCGTTTCTGAACCTCCTCGGTCACCACATCGGTCTTGAAGTAGCGCTGCGTACCGTTGAGCATCATGGCATCGCCCGCCAGAGCCCGATTCCAGCTCCCCAGAGCCACGCGCTCCGACAAAACGAGATTGAACAGGTACGATCGTGCCGCCGAGAGATAGAGGCCGCGTTGATGGCGGTCGCGCACGCGCCGCCCTTGAAACAGGGCGATCGCCTTGCAGACGTTCCGGCCGTCGCGGCCGAAGCGCTGCGGTCCGAAATAGTTCGGTACGCCCTGCTCCGCCGCCAACTTCAGCCGCTGGAGCAAGGTTTCATGACAAGCCGTCAGCCCCCGCACCGTGATACGGAAGCGGTTGCCCGTCAGAGCCCCTTTTTTCAGCTTGCGGTTGTGGCGACAGAAAGTGAGCACGCGAACCGTTTCGCTCTCGACGCCCCGCCAGTCGGGCGCTTCCCTGCCCGGCAGCTGGACACTGAACCATTGCGTCGTTCTGGCATTGCGGTCTTTCATCCCTGCATACCCGACAGCGACCTTCGGTACGTCGGCATATCGGGCCAGCCGCTGCGCAACACGGTCGCTGTTTTCGCCGCGCTTCTCTATCTGTACAAAGACATGCTCCCCTTCGCCGGTCGGTTCGAAGCCCAGCTGCTCATCGACGATAAAGTCATCGATTTCGGTGCGGATCCTCCCTTTTCCGGCCGGGCCGCCAAAAGCGTAAGCCAGGTTCCGCATCGGATCCTCCGGCGAGCCGTCTGCTTCGGCGGCAGCATCGGTCGTGAACGACATCCCAGTAACCCGCCGCTACCCGGTGCGCAGACGCAGGCCGACCGATGTGTCCAGCAAATCCATCACGCTTCTTCGATCAGGGCGATGGCATGAACGGCGATCCCTTCGCCGCGGCCTTCAAAGCCCATGCCTTCGGTTGTGGTCGCTTTGACATTGATGCATCCGATGCTGAGCGCAAGATCTTCGGCGATGGTCTCCCGCATCGCTTCGATATAAGGCGACAACCGGGGCGCCTGCGCGATAACCGTAATGTCTATATTGATAATCATACAATGGCGATCGTTTAACAACGCGTGAACATGGCGCAGCAGAACGCGGCTGTCGATGCCTTTATAGCTGGCGTCGGAATCGGGAAAATGTTTTCCGATATCCCCCAGCGCGGCCGCGCCTAGCAGGGCGTCGCATAGCGCATGCAGCACCACATCGCCGTCGGAATGGGCAGCCATCCCTTTTTCGTAATCGATGTGCACACCGCCAAGCACTACGCCGCTGCCTTCTTGAAAGCGGTGCGCATCGTAACCCTGCCCGATTCGAAGCTGTGTTCTACTCATGCGTTTGTTGTTCCAGGTAAAATTGGGCCAACGCCAAATCCTCCGGTCTGGTGATCTTTATGTTGTCGGGCCGGCCTTCGACGATAGCAGGTTTTTTCCCTTGCAGTTCCAGCGCGCTCGCTTCGTCGGTCACTGTTTCCCCGGTTCGCGCCGCCTGCTCGAGAGCATGCTTCAGTGCGCCATAGCGAAACATCTGCGGCGTCAATGCCCGCCAGATTCGGCTGCGGTCGATCGTCGCGGTGATTCGGCCCTCTTCGACGCCCTTCAACGTGTCGTGAACCGGCAGCGCCAGGATGCCTCCGACAGAGTCGTCCTGCAGACGATCGATCAGCAAATGAACATCGGAAATCGTGAGGCAAGGCCGAGCGGCATCGTGCACCAAAACCCAGTCGCTCTCGACTGCTGTCGGCGCTATCCGATTCAGCGCCGAAAGCACCGAATCGGCCCGCTCCGTCCCGCCGGGGGCGGTCAAAATCCTGGAATCGCGGGCAATGGGAAGCATCGGCCAATAAGGGTCCTCGCCGGATATCGCAACCATCAGGCCCGCGAACAGACCCGCCTGAAGAAGCCGCTCCAGCGTCTGTTCGATGACCGTTTTACCCGCCAAGTCGAGATACTGCTTCGGCCGATCCGCCTGCATCCGTTGACCGACACCCGCGGCCGGCACCACCGCCCAAAATTTAACGGAATCGTTCATCTACTGTTTATCCTTTGCCGGCCGCGGTTCGATCACCTGAAAAAAGGTCTCTCCCTTCTTGATCATTCCCAGATCCTGCCGGGCGCGCTCCTCAACCGCATCCAGGCCGTTTTTCAGATCGAGCACTTCCGCCTCCAGTAATAGATTCCTCTGCTTTCGCCGCTCTGCTTCCTGCTGCAGCTCCTCGATCCGCTGTTGATAGGCACGCACTTCCCGGACATTGCTGTCGCCGAACCACAGCCGATACTGAAGCAGGCCGAGCAGGATCAGCAATACGGCGACAAGAAGTTTCACTTTGCTCGAGAACCTGGCTCCAATGAATGTCGAGGGCTGCCGGCCTGATCAACCGAACAGTCCCCGCTCAATCGCTAATCCAACCGCTTGAAAACACTCCGCCCGGCATACTGCGCCTTGTCGCCCAACACCTCTTCGATCTTCATCAGACGGTTGTATTTTGCGACGCGGTCGGAACGGCTCAACGACCCGGTCTTGATCTGCCCGGCGCCGGTCGCCACCGCCAGATCAGCAATCGTGACATCTTCGGTTTCACCGGACCGGTGCGACACCACCGAAGTATAATCCGCCTCCTGGGCCATACGGATGGCATCCAGGGTTTCCGTCAGCGTACCGATCTGATTGACTTTGATCAGAATCGAATTGGCAATCTGTCGATCGATGCCCTCTTGCAGGATCTTGGGATTGGTCACGAACAGATCGTCACCCACCAGCTGAATACGATCGCCCAGCCGCTCGGTCAGCAATTTCCAGCCATCCCAGTCGTCTTCCGCCATGCCGTCTTCAATTGAAATGATCGGATACTCGTCGACCCATTCGCTCAGATAATTGGCAAACTCGCTCGAATCGAAGCGCTTGTTTTCCGACTCCAGTACGTATGCTCCATCCTTATAGAACTCCGAACTGGCCACATCCAGCCCCAGGAAGATATCCTCTCCCGCTTTATAGCCGGCTTGATCAATGGCCTCCAGGATGACACCGAGAGCGGCTTCATTCGACGACAGATTGGGCGCAAACCCGCCTTCATCGCCCACCGTCGTGGCAAGTCCCTGTTTGGACAGGACTTTTTTCAACGCATGAAACACTTCGGCGCCATAGCGGATCGCTTCGCGGAAGTTGGGCGCACCCACCGGCAGAATCATAAACTCCTGAAGATCGACGCTGTTGTCGGCGTGGGCGCCGCCGTTGATGATGTTCATCATCGGCACCGGCAATACCCGGGCAGACGTACCGCCCACATAGCGATACAAGGGCTGGCCGCAAGCTTGCGCGCCCGCCTTGGCCACAGCCAGCGACACCCCGAGAATGGCGTTAGCCCCCAGCTTGGCCTTGTTGGGCGTACCGTCCAGGTCGATCATGGTCGCATCAATCAGCGTCTGGTCTTCACCGTCATGGCCCAGTATCGCATCGCTGATCTTGCCGTTGACCGCCGCCACCGCCTTGGTGACACCCTTGCCGAGATACCGCTTCTTGTTGCCATCGCGCAGTTCCACTGCCTCATGAGCCCCAGTCGAAGCACCCGACGGGACCGCAGCCCGCCCGAACGATCCGTCTGCCAGGGCCACATCCACTTCCACGGTCGGGTTACCCCGGCTATCAAGAATTTCGCGCGCATGTACGTGGACGATTTCGGTCATGGAATGCCAGGGCCCCTAAGATCGGTGGAGAATGTTGAAGCCGCATATAAAACAACGCCCGCACCAGAGTCTATCCGGCACGAGCGAAATACATGTATTTGGTCGAACAGCTTGTCCGCCTTCGGCGGGCCGTTCTTCATTATTCTGGTCGAACAGCTTTACTCAGCACTTCGTGCTTCGCGCCGTTCTCCGACCCTGAACAAGCTTAGTGATGAATTCCAAACCGAGGCGCGAAGTGCCAAGGCAAGGCNNGATGTTCATCATCGGCACCGGCAGCAAACAGGCGCCTGACTGGCTCAGATAGGTATAGAGGGGAACCCTGCCCGCCTTTGCCACAGCGTGCGCCGCTGCCATCGAAACCGCCAGCGCGGCGTTGGCCCCCAGCCGGCCTTTGTTCGGTGTACCGTCCAGTTCGATCAGTTTTGCATCGATCCCGGCCTGGTTGGCCGCATCCATACCGATGACGGCCGAGCGAATCTCGGTCCGAACGTTCTCGACCGCTTTGAGTACCCCTTTGCCCAGGTAGCGGGATGGATCACCGTCACGCAGCTCGACTGCCTCGCGGGCGCCGGTCGATGCGCCCGATGGAACCATTGCACTGCCAACGACGCCGGAAGCCAAAACGACATCGGCCTCTATGGTTGGATTCCCTCTGGAATCGAGAATTTCGCGTGCGCGTATATCGACTATTTCTGCCATAATGTCTCCGTGTTGAATAAAGGAATAAGCTAAGAGTTAGTATCCTGGGTAGCCGCCTGATGCGCACGGCGCACCCTATTGCGCTCCAATCGTGTCGATCCTGAAGAATCAGGTCAACCCTGCTCCTTTTCCGGCCTGGTCAAGCGACAGGATGAACCGGATCTTCCAACCCGCCCGGATCGCACTTCACCACCCGGTCGAGCTCCAATAATGTTTCGAGCAGTTCTTTCATCCGTGCCAGCGGCCATGCGTTCGGGCCGTCGCTCTTTGCCCGATCTGGATCCGGGTGAGTTTCCATGAAGAGGCCGGATATTCCGACTGCGACCGCAGCGCGCGCCAGCGGCGCCACGAATTGCCGCTGACCGCCTGAGACCTTGCCCTGCCCGCCGGGGAGCTGCACCGAATGGGTGGCATCGAAAACCACCGGGCAGCCGATCTCGCGCATCACCACCAGAGAGCGCATATCCGACACAAGATTATTGTAACCGAACGAGACGCCGCGTTCACACACCAGAACCCGATCGTTGCCGACCGCCCTCGCCTTCTCGACGACATTGACCATATCCCACGGCGCCAGAAATTGGCCCTTCTTGATATTCATCGGCAAACCGAATGACGCCACACGCTGAATGAAGTTGGTCTGACGGCACAAAAAAGCCGGTGTCTGCAACACGTCGACCACCGCCGCCACCTCATCCAACGGCGTATCTTCGTGCACGTCGGTGATCACCGGTACGCCGACCGTGCGCTTGACCTGCTCAAGGATACGCAGCCCCTCCTCCAAGCCAAGACCACGAAAACTCTCGTGCGATGAGCGGTTGGCCTTGTCAAAAGAGGATTTATAGATAAAGGGGATGCCCAAGGCCGCAGTCAAATCACGCAAATGGCCGGCGGTATCCATCGCCAGCTGCTCACTCTCGATGACACAGGGCCCCGCCATCAGAAACAGTTTTTGATCCAGTCCTGCATCGAAACCGCACAGTTTCATGCTTCAGCCTCTTTCGTTATCTGTTTTCGGTTGTCCATCATATCTCGCTGGTTCGTATTAACCGTCAACCCTCAACCCTCAACCGCCAACTGCGAACCGTGGCGATGAAATTCGTTGGCGGCGCGGATGAACCCTGAGAAGAGCGGATGGCCGTCCCGCGGTGTCGAGGTAAATTCCGGATGGAACTGACACGCCAGAAACCAGGGGTGGGAGGGAATTTCGACCACCTCGACCAAACGACCGTCGATCGATTTACCCGAAACCTGCAAGCCGGCCGCCTCGAGTACGTCCAGATAGCGATTATTGAACTCATAACGATGGCGGTGCCTTTCGGTGATCACATCCTTGCCATACATTCGATGTGCAAGAGCGCCGGAAACCAGGCGGCATTTCTGGCCACCCAACCGCATGGTGCCGCCAAGATCGGAGCTCCCGTCCCGCAGCTCGACCTGGCCGAGGTCGTCGCACCACTCGGTAATCAACGCAATCACCGGATGCGGCGTATTGGGCAGGAATTCGGTACTGTGCGCCCCTTCCAGCCCGGCGACGTCGCGGGCAAATTCGATCACGGTGACCTGCATGCCGAGACAGATCCCCAAAAAAGGAATCCGCTGCACCCTGGCGTATTTTGCGGCGGCGATTTTCCCTTCGATGCCACGCTCTCCAAAGCCGCCCGGAACCAGTATTGCATCGACGCCCTGCAGATCGCCCACCCCTTTCTCTTCGATCAGTTCCGAATCGATGGTGCGGACATCGACACGGGTCCGGGTCTGGATTCCGGCATGCATCAGCGCCTCCGACAACGATTTATAGGCGTCGGAATGGTTCACATATTTCCCCACCATCGCCACCGTCACTTCCTGTTCCGGATGCTGCACAGCTGTCACCACCTGTTCCCATTCGGACAGATCCGCCGGCGGCACATCCAACAGATGCAGCCGCTTCACCACAATCTCGTCGAGCCCCTGTTCATGCAGCAGCAGCGGAATGCGATAGATCGAATCCGCATCCACCGCCGAGATCACCGCATCCTCCCGCACGTTGGTGAACAGAGCGATCTTGCGCCGCTCGCTCGCTGTAATGGCTCGCTCCGAACGACAAATCAGAATATCCGGCTGAATGCCGATGCTCCGCAGCTCCTTGACCGAATGTTGGGTCGGCTTGGTTTTGACCTCGCCCGCCGTTCGAATATAAGGCACCAGGGTCAAATGGATGAACAGCGAGCGCTCTTCGCTCAGTTCGACCCGCATTTGGCGGATCGCTTCGAGAAAAGGCAATGACTCGATGTCGCCCACGGTCCCGCCGATTTCGATCAGCGCAACATCGGCGCCCTCGCTGCTCTGCCGGATCAGGCGCTGAATCTCATCGGTGATGTGCGGAATCACCTGGATCGT
This sequence comes from Methylococcaceae bacterium UBA2778, assembly GCA_002352385.1. Classification (GTDB taxonomy): domain Bacteria; phylum Pseudomonadota; class Gammaproteobacteria; order Methylococcales; family UBA2778; genus UBA2778. The sequence goes on from DEII01000076.1 coordinate 13,165, forward strand.
CTGTCCGAGATACTCGCCTTTGCGCTCCTTGCGCAACACATTCTCATAGATCTGGCCGGCGGTGAAGTTGTTCACCTTGTGCATGGTGGTGCGCACGAACCGCTCATAATGGCCCAGATCCAGATCGGTCTCCGCACCGTCTTCCGTGACGAATACCTCGCCATGCTGAAACGGGCTCATCGTCCCGGGATCCACATTGATGTAGGGGTCGAGCTTGGTCAGCGTCACCTTGAGCCCGCGGGCTTCCAGAATGGCCGCCAGCGACGAGGCCGCGATCCCCTTGCCCAGCGATGAAACCACGCCGCCGGTAATAAAAATAAATTTGGTCATATCCATTCAATCATGCGATGCACGGCAGTGAGTGAAGCGATGGTGCCACACCCGCGACGAAGAGCAAAAAGCGTTTTATTTTAGTCAACTTGGACGCATGCGTCATCGTTTTTATCGCATCCATTGCTCTGAATCCTCTTTGTCCCCTCTCCCATTGGGAGAGGGTTGGGGTGAGGGGCCAAAAAAGGACCGTACCCAGCGCAGGCCGATGCATGGCTCGCTGCGACCGCCTTGAAACGGCTCGCATACCCACAGATCACCGACCGCCGCCAGCTCGTCATCGATACAGACGAGCGGCATCCGCTGCCGCACCCACGGCGGCACCGCCTCTTCCTGAAACAGCTTTTTCAACGTATGCCGCCCTCGCCTTCCGGGCAGGCGGCAACGCTCGCCGCCGGTCCGAAAACGCACAGTGATGCGGCCGCTGTTCCAAAGCCTTTCGGCAATGCCCTGTCCGCTTTGTTGGAATGACTCGAGCCAGCCGCTGCCAGGCAGCATCAAGCGGCCATGCCCTTCCCAATCGTACTGGGCAAATGCGTCGAAAGGCCCCAGTCGCGGGAGGCAGCAGAGTTCATTCCGAAAACGCCTGATCTCTCCTTCCTGCCAGCATACTCGGGGAGCTTTGTCCTGTCCGGCCGATACCGCTTCGGTCACGATGCGCTGCACCACCGCGGCCGACGGGCTGCGTTTACCATGTGCTCGAATCCACTCCCTGATGATCAGACGCCGGGTCGCTTCATCGTATGATGCCAGTTTCGAGATCAGTAGCGTATCGCGCTGCGGGTGCTTCGTCGATGCGTACAGATCGCGTGCCGCGCGTGTCAACAAAAGCTGCGCTTCCGCACAGTGTCGGCCCGAACGCTGCACGGTCTTGGCAATGCCAGACCACCGTTTTTTCAGCAGCGGCATCACTTCATGACGCAGAAAATTCCGATCGTAGGCGGTCTCTTGGTTGCTGCTGTCCTCGATCCAGTGCAGGCGTTGTGCGGTCGCATACTGCTGCAGCGACTGCCGGGAAAACTCCAGCAACGGCCGAACCAGCAAACCCTTGCCGAAGGGCGCCACCGGCCCCATGCCGGACAAACCGGCCAGCCCGGCGCCCCGGAACAGCTGCAACAGGATGGTTTCCGCCTGATCATCACGATGCTGCGCGGTCAAAAGAATCTCCTGCTCCTGAACCAGCCGCCTCAATGCCTCATAACGGGCACGCCGCGCCGCCTCCTCAGGGCTTTCACCTGGCTTAGGGCTCGCATCCACCTGCAGTACCCGACACGGAACATGGAGCGATCGGCACACCTCGACGCAGTGCGATGCCCATTGCCCGGCCGCTTCATGCAACCCGTGATTGACATGAACGGCGGTCATGCGGGGAAAGGATTCACGCTCCCTGAGTCCGGTGCAAAGATCGAGCAGCACGCTCGAGTCGAGCCCGCCGCTGAAGGCAATCAGATAGTGACTGGTTGCGGGAAATTGCTCTAAAACGGACCGAAAGCTGTCGATGGAAAGTTTCACTGCCGACCGACCGATCGGCCAAGGAATCAGCCTTGACCGCACACGCTCACATGGAACAGTGCCACAAGACGCCGGGAATCATCCTCACGCCGGCTCTTCGGTAAATTCGCCATAATTCATCAACCGCTCATAGCGGCGTTCGAGCAGATCATCGATCGGGATATCATCCAGTTCATCGAGATGCCTGATCAAGGCGGCTTTGAGATTCTTCGCGCACTGCTCCATATCGCGGTGGCCGCCGCCCAAAGGCTCATCGATGATTTCATCGATCAACCCCAGCTCTTTCAGCCGATCGGATGTAATTTTCATCGCTTCCGCGGCCAACTCCGCTTTGTCTGCGCTTTTCCACAGAATCGAGGCACACCCTTCCGGGGAAATGACCGAATAGATGCCGTATTGAAGCATCAGCAGCCGATCGCCCACGCCGATGGCCAATGCACCGCCCGAGCCACCCTCGCCGATGACGGTGCAAATCACCGGTCTGCGCAGCGTCGACATCGAAAAAAGATTGCGCGCGATGGCCTCGCTCTGGCCGCGCTCCTCGGCATCGATCCCCGGGTAGGCGCCGGGCGTATCGATAAAGGTCAGAATCGGCAGATCGAACCGTTCAGCCAACTGCATCAAACGCAATGCTTTGCGGTAGCCTTCGGGGCGAGGCATGCCGAAATTCCTCCGGATCTTTTCCTTGGTGTCCCGGCCTTTTTGATGACCGATCACCATCACCGGCCGGTCGTCGAGCCGGGCCAACCCGCCGACGATGGCCGGGTCGTCGGCAAATCCCCGATCGCCATGCAGCTCCTCGAAATCCTCGAAAATCAGATCGATGTAATCGAGTGTATAGGGGCGCCTCGGATGCCGCGCCAGCTGAGAGATCTGCCAAGCGGACAACGATGAAAAGATCGAGTCGGTCAGCTTTCGGCTCTTATCCTCCAGCCGCGTCAACTCATCCGAGATATTGATTTCATTATCGAAACCCACACGGCGAAGCTCTTCGATTTTCGCTTCCAGTTCGGCAATGGGTTGTTCAAAATCGAGAAACTTGAGATCCATACGGCGGTGTTCCGGGGGGAAGATTTAACTTAGCTCACTGTTAACCCGAATCTTTCACAAATTATGCTTGATCTCGCTTGTCTCTTGATTCCACAAGAAATATTTCCTCAGTCG